>CAMSTM010000034.1 GCA_947063675.1 uncultured Lachnospiraceae bacterium
TTCAGCTCATTCAGATATTTTTTTGGATAGACAGCAACCGGCATAAGGCAGATGGCACCGTCCTTTTCAAAAATGTCCAGTTTGTCGCCTTCCGACAAGCCGAGCTTTACAATGATTTCCTTTGGAATTGTGATTTGTGCCTTCTGGCGAAGTTCAGCAAGCAAAATACCAGCTCCTTTCTGTGTTTGGACCCTTGCTTTGGGGCATATAATATTGGGTTTCAAGGTGAGAAATTCCAACTTTCTTACTTGCAGTATATCCGCTTTCCCAAGAATATGCAAGGGATAAAAAATTTACAAAGAGAAGTTTTGTTTAAGTAACTGATTAAGCTTTCTTATGGATTTTTTCGTTTTCAGAAAACAACAACATATAGTATTGTATACGTTTTTTATTTCTGTATTTAGTGTTATGTGCGCGCTTTACAACGCCTGACAGCCCCAGCAGCCGTGCCATCTGAGTCTGGCGAAGTGTTTAATACAGTAGGAGATGGTACATTAATAGTCCGTGTGGTAGAAAGTCCTGAGATTGACACAAAGCTTACTTTTTATGCCATTATAATTTCCGCCATAGCGGTTGTGCTTTCCGCTGTCTCTTTGCTTGTCAGTGCCAAATCACAAATCAGGCATAATCGTGACGAGGTTCGACCGGTCGTAGCCGTTCATCTTGCTCTTATTAATATGAGTGTAAAAATCAAGAACCATGGAGTTGGTCCCGCACTTTTCGAAAAGATGGTATGGAAAAATGTAAAAAGCGGTGAGTCCGCCGATACTTTGGAGAAACTATTAAGCAAGGAGTGGAGACAATTAAGTTTGAAGCCTTTTTACATTTATACCAAGTCGTTTGTGGGCAATGCGGGATACGTCCGCCAAAATCACAAACATAAAGGCATATATGATTACCGCCCTGTATAACGCGCCTTCCACCATGAACCATTATTACCGACAGGAGGCGAGGCATGATATTTATGGAGAGGAGTGGGAAAAGGAAGATGGGATTATATGATGGTATGGGAAATTTCAACTTGTGGACATTATGCCCACAAGTTGAAAAATATTGATAATTTTATATGCCGCTGTTAAAAGAGTCTGCTTTATCAATTTGTGCTTTCGATGGAAACAGGTTATAATGGCAGCAGGACAGGATTTGGGAGGAATAGAAATGGTACGGAAAGCAGGGGCAAAGGATATGGATATCATAGCAGATATGGCGGCCCTTCTGTGGGGGAACCACTCCGCCGCCGATTTAAAGAATGAGTTTTCTGAAATCCTTTCAAAGGGAAAGGCACAGTTTTTTCTGAAATGGGAAGAGGATGTCCCTGCCGGTTTTGCACAATGCCAGTTACGGTATGATTATGTAGAAGGGACCAGGACAACTCCTGTCGGCTATCTGGAGGGGATTTTTGTTAAGGAAGCCTGTCGTAATAAAGGGTATGCAAGGGAGCTGTTGTCGGAATGTGAGGCATGGGCAAAGGAAAATGGCTGCCGGGAATTTGCCAGCGACTGTGAAATAGATAACACGGACAGTCTGAAATTTCATAAAGCTATGAATTTTGCAGAGGCAAACAGGATTATCTGTTTTACCAAAAAACTGTAGGATGAAAAACGAAGGATAAGCGCGAAGAGTTACAGGAGGATTTTACCATGGCATATAAACCGGAATTATGGGAAGAAGCAGGGAAAAAGTGCAGGCTTGGGGAGGAGGAAATCCGCATGGCGAAAGAGATGGGATTAAATCCACGGAGCCTTATCAAAAATATCCCGAATAAAAGGGAGCCCTGGAAAGCCCCGGTAAAGGAATGGGTCCGGGACATGTATGAGGACAGGCAGGCAAAGGCGGCAAAGAAAGCGGCCGGAAAAGCAAAACCATAACAGGACAGTATACAGCGGAAAGGCGTATGGAACAGAAATGTGAACCATGCGTCTTTTTTGTGCCCAAAAGGAGGAACAACAATGCAGTTAGTGATAACGGAAAAGATGAGCGTAGGGAAAAGTATTGAAGAAGTGGCCGGGATAACAAAGATGAAGGGCAGGTACTTGTTTGAACAGCTTCTTGAAATGAACCGGATATTAAGCCCGTTTCAGGGAATTGGACGCAATGGTGAGAATTGGTGTCTTGGGGACCAGCCGACAGCGGCTGTGCTTCTACAGAACGGGGACAGAAAGAATTACCACATGGAAAAGGCTCCATTAATAAGAGATGATTTTAAGTACCAACGTAATCCGGAAGTGAAAGATATACATGTGTATGATTCTGTAGATGCAAGAATGCTGCTGGATGATTTTTATGCGAAATTAAGGCTCTGTTTCGGCCAGGTTTTGTGACCGTGCGTAAGCTTTGGACGGAACACCGACCGTACGCTTAAAAAATATTTTATTCTGCGTGGACGGGCTTTTTATGTCACAAGCTTGTCAGAATTTTAATATCTAATTGAATTAAAAAACTTTAAATGATAAGGTATATAAATAGTAACATTAAAATATCGGGCAGGAGAAATGCACAGAGTCAGGGAAGCGGTCGGCGCGGATGGCCGTGGGTGCAGAAAGGATGCGGATGCAGATGATATTTGAGATGCTGCTGAATATATCAGCCAGAGGGTTCAGGCAGAGGCAGTCAAATTACTGGGTAGAAGGAGAAGCGGGAGGGGCGTATGGATAAGATTGAAGTGGATGAATTTCCGGTAGAAGTGAGGAGCCGTTTTCTGGCGGCCCATGTTTTTGCGGGAGCAGACCTTGGTATGTGGAGTTTGGGGGCAAACAGGGAGCTGTATTATTCCACATGCGCCAATGAAAAGGAATTTTGGTCTTTTCTGGAATTGAGTTCCTGTATGGATTTTTTGTATGAGAGCGGCAGGGTGTGGGACAGGCCTGTTATTTTAAGCGACCAGGTTGGCCTGGTCTGGATTGCGGAGCATATGGTGGACAATGGAAGGTGGGTTTGTCTTGTGCTGATGGGGCCTTTTTTTCTCAGCAAAACTTCGGTGAAATATATTGAAGATTCTCTGAGGGAAAAGGTGTCGTCTGTTTTCATGCGCCGTCAGATGATGCGGACATTGTCAATGGTTCCGGTTATTACGCTGTCGATGATGAATCAGTATGCCAAGATGCTGCATTATACCCTGACATCAGAACGTATCCTTCCGATGGATTTTATCTATCAGGATGAGCGGACAAAGCAGTTTGCCGGGGAAGAAGAGGAAACGCGGACTGTCATACAGAGCGACCCGGAACGTGTGATGAATGGGGAAATACTGCTTCTTAAAGCCATAACGGACGGAAATATGAATTATAAGCAAATTTTTAGTCAGAGGCAGGATTTTGAGAGCGAGCTGGTATCGGCCACCGGAAATACGCTGCGCGACGTTAGGAATACGGTTCTGGTCTTTAATGCGCTCTGCTGCCGCGCGGCGATAGAAGGAGGCATACCGATTAAGACAGCGAAGGAGATAGAGCTCCGCTACAATACGGAGATTGAGAGAACGAATACAATTACCGAGCTGAAGAACGTCAACGCCGGAATGCTGGATGAGTATGTGCGGAGAGTGCATGACGGAAAAGCAAATCCCATGATTTCCAGGACAATACAGGAATGCTGCGATTACATCCGTGCAAATGTGACGAAACCCCTAAATGTGGAGGAGATTGCCTGCCGGATGGGATATACCGCGTATTATTTTACGAAGAAATTTTATAAGGAAATGGGTATTAAGGTTTCTGATTACATCAAGCAGGCAAGAATAGAGTATGCCAAAGTAGCCCTGATGACTTCCGGGAAAAGCATTCAGGAAATCAGCGACCAGCTGCAGTTTGGAACGAGGAACTATTTCAGCAAGGTATTTCACGAGGTTGTGGGAGTGACTCCGGCAGCGTACAGGGAAAGAACCGAAAGAAAGGAGCAGGAATGAGACTGAAGGAAGGGGTAAATCTGGTTGCATTTATCAGGAAAGTAAAGGAATGTAAGGGCGATGTTTTTTTGCAGACAAAGGAGGGAGACCATTTGAATCTCAAATCCGCCTTGTCGCAGTATATTTTTGTGGTGCTTGCGGAGCAGAGTGAGCTTTTAAGAAACGGTGAGGTGGTCTGTTCAGACGAAGATAAAGGCAGGCTCAGTGAATTTCTGGAGTAGACTTTGCCGGGAGAGCACTGTTTCATTTATCACTTCATTTTATATTCTATGGCTTCTTTGATTCCTAATCTGTTTTCCGGTTTTTGCTATCTGGCGGAGGACGTCTGAAACAGGGATAAATTTCAGAGTTTTCGTACAATAATTCGTCTCTTTTCCCATTCAGGAATAAAATGCGTATAAATTCGCCAGATTGTGTACATGGCGAAACCGCTCCATCCGGTATAATGGGCGTAACGACAACGGCAGGATATGGAGAACATGCCGGAAACAGGAAGCTGTGAAAGGAGTAAACTGCAGAGCCGAATATGTTATCGGGTGTGCGGTTTATGGCAAAGCGCTTCGGAATGGAGGATAAAATGGGAAAAGCAAAGGAAAAGAACAGGGATGATAAGGTAGGGATGGGGAGACTTCTGCTATGGAACAGCAGGGCGGTTTCGGCTGCAATTGTGACGCTGATGCTGGCATTTTTAATGATTTATTGTACAGATACGTTGAAGGTGCCGCCGGCCTATGTCAGCATTATTCTGGTAGCCAGTAAGGTACTCGATGGCGTGACAGATATGTTTGCAGGTTTCATTGTTGACCGGACAAAAACGAAATGGGGAAAAGCGCGTCCCTACGAGGTGTTTATTGTGGCAATCTGGCTGGCTACGTGGCTGTTGTTCTCCTGCCCGGAAAATTTCAGTATGACTGCTAAGCTAATTTGGATTTTTGTGATGTATGCGCTGGCAAATTCTATCTGTTACACTTTCTTAAATGCAAATAATACGCCCTATCTGGTGCGGGCATTTAAGAGCGGGCAGATTGTAAAGCAGACGTCCTATGGAAGCATTGTCACCATGCTTGCGGCAGTTATTTTCAATATGACCTTCCCGGCGCTGATTGGTTCTGTGGCAACTTCGGCAGCAGGATGGAGCAGACTGGTACTGATGTTCGCAATTCCTCTTGCGGCAATTGGTATATTGCGTATGATTTTTATACCGGAACAGTATGATGTGGATGTAGAAGCAGATAAAGAAGCGAAGCTGAAAGTAACTGATATTTTTAAACTGATTAGAGTCAATAAATATATCCTGATTATCGTGCTGATGACTTTTGTGTTTAACTTTGTATGCAACATGGGTGTCCAGACTTATTACTTTACATATATTGTAGGAGATGTGGGGTTGATGGGAATCACTGCAGTCGCGCAGATTGTTGCGCTTCCCCTGGCACTGTTTTTCCCGAAGCTGATTAAGAAATTTTCTACAGTAAAGCTGATGATGGCAGGTTTTATTGTATCAGCGGTGGGCTATCTGCTTAATTTCATGGCAGGCGGGAATGTGGCGCTTCTTGCGGTGGCTGCCATTCTGTGGGGAGCCGGGACAATTCCGGCCAGTATGCTGAGCGCGCTGGTGATTATCGAATGTGCGGATTTCAACGAGTGGAAAGGAAACCACCGTATGGAGGGAACCATGAGCAGTCTGGTGGGGCTTGGCGCTAAGATAGGCGCTGCGTTGGGAGCAGGCGCGTTGGGAATCCTGATGTCCATGAGCGGATATACCGGCGATGCGGGCACCATGCCGTCAGGCGCGCTTACAATGATTCGTATGCTGTTCAGTATTGTGCCGATGATTCTCTATGTGATTGTTGCATTTACCCTGAAAGGATATACGCTGAATAAACAGATAGAGCAAATCAGGGAAGAAAATGAGACAAGGAGAATAAAAGCAGTTCAGAAGTAAGCATTTACGCAGGCTGAGTCGGAAGGTAAAAGACAGAAAAAGAGGGTTATTTCATGGATAGAATATATGACGCAACAAAAGACGAACAATTTAGCAAAGGATATATTGATATAGATGAAATGCGCACCAGAAAACTGGATGACGGGAGAGAGATACCGTTCCGGTATATGCACGGCGGGTTTGAGGGGACGGCGGTGAAGTTCTCCTTCTGCTTCCCGGAAGCGGAGGAATACGAAGAGAGGTTTTATCAGTATCTGTCCCCTTTCCCGGGGCCGGAGGAAGAACTGGCTTCCATAGCGGTGACGGGGATTGACGACAAGATAGCTTTCTGTATAACGCATGGCGCATATTATGTGGAATCCAACATGGGTTCAGGAGCCATATTTACAAATTCGGATGATAATACAATGTCTTATCGCTCCAGCGCGGCAACGGCCGAGTACTCCCGGGTAATGGCCAGGAAGGTGTACGGCTATGAGCATCGTCCTTATGGGTATGTGTATGGCGGCAGCGGAGGAGGGTACAGGACCATTGCCTGTATTGAAAATACCAACGCATTTGACGGAGCGGCTCCCTATGTGATTGGTTCCCCTTACGCAATCCCGAACTGCCAGACAACCCGCGCCCATGCGGAACGTCTGCTTCGGAATAAAATCGGAAATATCATTGATGCGGTGGATGCAGGAGGAAGCGGAAACCCTTATGAAGGGCTGAATGCGGAGGAAGCGGGGGCGCTTAAGGAAGCAACGCTGTTTGGATACCCTTTGAAAAGCTGGTTTGCCAGCGCAGATTTAAACGACGGCGCGCTTCCGGTGCTTGCGCCGGGCGTTAAAGGGATGGACCCGGATTATTTTGAAGATTTCTGGAAAGTGCCCGGGTATCTGGGGGCGGACCCGGAAGGCAGCGCGGCCAGGGAGCGCATCTGTATGGATACGGTAATCAGGCTGCAGTATGTGCCCGGAAAGAAAGTGCAGATGTTGTCGGGCAAGGCGGAAGAAAAAATGATTGATACCAGAAACGGCGTCAATGATGCGTGGAAGAAAATGCTCAGCGCCTCCGGAGAGGATGTGGAGCCGTGGCTGGAGCTGGCCGAGGCTCCAATGCCTGCCGAAGGGAATGAGCTTTATCTTAAAGGGCTTGTGCTTACGGTCAAGAGCGGAAAAGCGGCGGGAAAGCAGGTGCAGATTGGCAGGATAGAGGACAGGCGTATTTATCTGACAGATGGGTTCGGGATGGATAATATTACGGAGACTCTGGAACTGATTGTACCCGGAGATGAAGTGCATCTGGACAATTCCGACTATATTGCAATTCAGACCTATCACAGGCATCAGGTGCCGGATGCGGATTATCATGCCTGGGACCAGTTCCGCGACGCTGATGGGAAGCCCCTGTACCCGCAGCAGAAGACGCTGGTGGGGCCGGTATTTTGCGGCAACGGGCCGGGCTGTAAGCAAAACGGCCTGATTCAGGGAAAAGTGATTATCTGCGCCGCACTGATGGATGAACAGGCGTATCCATGGCAGGCAGACTGGTACAGGAGAAAAATAGCTTCTGTGCATGGCGGCAATGACAAAGACCACTGCCGTCTCTACTACTTTGATAATGTACTCCATGACGACGTCACGGCGTCCGTGGATGAGCTGCACGCTACGAGTTATATCGCAGGACTGAAACAGGCACTGATTGATTTGGCTCTCTGGGTGGAGGAAGGAGTGGAACCTCTGCCCTCCAGTAATTATCAGGTGAATGTGGGACATGTGCAAGTGGCGGATTCCGCCGCAGAGCGCGGGGGGCTGCAGGCGGTGGTGAAGCTGACGGCAGGCGGAGGCAAATGCGCCCATGTGAAAGCCGGAGAGGCAGTGGAATTTATAGCGGAGGCAGAGGTGCCGGATAAAGCGGGCAGCCTGACTTTTGTAGAGTGGAGCTTTGAGGGCGAGACGGATTTCCCTGAAAAAGGTAAGTGGCAGCTTAAGGATAACGGACAGCGGGGGACGGCGAAGGCCGTACATGTGTATGAAAAGCCAGGAACGTATTTTGCGGTTGTCCGTGTAATGTCGGAGCGGAACGGGGATAAAGGAGCGCCTTTTACACAGATACGGAATATTGACCGGGCGAGAGTTGTGGTGGAGTGAAAAATGGAAAAATATTTAAACCCTTCTCTGTCTGCGGCTGAGCGGGCAGAGGATTTACTGGGAAAGATGGGGCTTGAGGAAAAGATGGCGCAGATAAACTGCGTGCTGGTTTCTGTGGGTAAGGAAGAACAGGCGGCTGAGCGCTGTAAATATGGTATTGGAGAGATATCGACATTAGAGGTGCGTATGCTGAAGACGGCGGAGGAGGCAGCTGAATTCCAGAGGAAAATACAGAAGATGGTTATGGAAAACAGCCCGCACCATATACCGGCGATTTTCCATATGGAAGGATTATGCGGCGCATTTATTCAGGATGCTGTCAGCTTTCCGTCAGGAATTGGCAGAGCTTCTTCCTGGGATACGGAACTGGAACAGAAAATAGGACAGATTGTGGCAAGACAGGAGAGGGCTGCAGGCATTACCCATACACTGGCTCCTGTACTGGATATTTCCCGGGATTCCAGAATGGGGCGCCAGGGAGAGACCTACGGCGAGGACCCGGTGCTGGCAGCTTCCATGGGAACCGCTTATACGAAGGGAATTCAGGGAGAGGGTTCGGAAGCGGTAGCCAAGCATTTTATGGGATTTCATAATTCAGAAGGAGGGATTCATGGAGCTGACAGCCGTACGCCCGGAAGGTTAATGGAAGAAGTCTACGGAAAACCTTTTCAGGCGGCAATCAGTGAAGGGAACCTTCGCGGCGTTATGCCCTGTTACTGTACCTTTGACGGGGAGCCGGCATCTGCGTCTCCCCGGCTTCTGACGGAAATTCTGCGGGAAAAAATGGGATTTGACGGCCTTGTGGTATCTGATTATGGTGCGATTGAAAATATCCATAAGGTGCAGAAAATATATGAGAGTGTGACGGAGGCCGGGCAGCGTGCTATGGAGGCCGGAATGGATGTGGAGATGCCAAATTGCGCGGCGTATAATGCGGAACTGGCAGAGCAGTTTCGGACTGGCAGAGCGGACATCGCTGTTTTGGACAGGGCTGTAAGGCGCGTCCTGGAGGCGAAATTCCGAATGGGATTGTTTGAGCAGCCTTTTGCACTGGAGGGCGAAGCCTTTGAACAGGAGTTTTACAGAAAAGAGGATGCGGAAATTACGCTGCAGTCGGCAAGAGAGTCTCTGATACTGCTCAAAAACGACGGAATACTTCCATTAAAAAGAAATGTCAGGAAGATAGCCGTTATAGGATGTCATGCAGCGAATGCCAGAAGCTTTTTCGGCGGATATACACATCTGAGTATGGTAGAAGCGGTTCACGCAGTAGCCAATTCCATTGCAGGTATTGGGGAGGCAGCCTCCAATCGGAAAAAAGAAGTGCCGCTTGTCCCGGGAACCCAGATTCAGTCGGATGAAACGGAGGAATTCGCTCAGATACTGCGTCAGATGAAACCGGGATGCAGGAACCTGATTGAAGAGCTGGCAGAGCGGCTGCCGGATGTGGAAATTGTCTATGCTTATGGGTATCCGGTAGCAGGAAATGACGAAAGCCGTTATGAGGAGGCGCTTCGTCTGATTGGACAGTCGGATATGTGTATTATGACATTAGGCGGCAAACACGGTTCCTGCTCGGTAGCTACTATGGGAGAAGGGGTAGACAGCACGGATATCAATCTGCCGGAATGCCAGGAAGTATTTATCAGAAAAGCGGCAGAACTTGGCAAACCCATGGTAGGAATTCATTTCAATGGGAGGCCGATTTCCAGCGATGCAGCGGATGCGTATCTGAACGCTTTGGTTGAGGCATGGAACCCTTCGGAGAAAGGAGCAGAAGCACTGGTGGATGTACTGACGGGAGTATATAATCCAGGCGGGAAGCTTCCGGTTTCCACGGCTTACAATGCGGGACAGATTCCGATTTATTATAACCACCCGAACGGTTCGGCCTGGCATCAGGGCGATAGCATAGGATTTGCCAACTATGTGAATATGCCGCATACGCCCCGATACTTTTTTGGATATGGGTTGTCTTATACTTCTTTTGCATATAGTGAGTTTGACTGTGACAAAAAAGAAGTGGGGCCGGACGATACATTTCGGGTATCGGTTACGGTAAAAAATACAGGTGAGATGGCCGGAACAGAGATTGTGCAGTTGTATTTGAAGGATGTCTATGCGAGTATGACGCGTCCGGTTATGGAGTTGGCAGGATTTTCCCGAGTCAGCCTGAAACCGGGAGAGAGTTCGGCCGTCACCTTTGAAGTGGCGCCAGGCCAGATGGCATTTCTGGACAGGGAGATGAAATGGAAAATCGAAGCCGGAGTGATACAGGCGATGGTTGGTGCTTCATCGGCGGATATCCGGTATACGGCGGAGATAAAAATAACGGATGATATGTACATAGACGGAAAGACTCGGAAGTTTTATGCAGATGTTAAATAAGTCATAAAACAAACAGGAAAAGTCATAAAACAGCTATTTTCCATGGTGAGAGCCGGATAAAATAAAATCCAAAAAGTTTTTGTAAATCAGATAAGGAGTAGGAAGGATGAATCAATACTTTGGATTAAAGCCGGGAATCGTTACAGACGAAGAAAAGGAGCATGCCGCGCTGGTACGCGAAATTGCGGCAAGAGGAATGGTGCTTTTGGAAAATAGCGGAGTACTGCCGCTGAAGGCCGGCAGTAAAACGGCGCTGTATGGATATGGAGCCAGAAATACAGTGACTTGCGGCCTGGGAGCTGCCAGTTTTCAGAGCAGGGAGACGGTAAGCATAGAGGAAGGGTTAAGGCAGGCCGGGATAGAGGTAACAAGCGGGGAATATCTTGACCGTTATGAGGCGGTAATGAAAACGGAGGAGGATAGATATTACGAGGCAATCCGCAGGGAAGCAGGAGGGGATTTGCTTAAGGGCGTTATGAAAATGTATGGGGAGCCTCTGGTTCCTCGGGGACAGCCTATTATCGGGGAAGAGGACATCAGAAATGCCGGTACGGATACGGCTGTTTATGTAATTTCCAGATTTGCCGGCGAAGGAGCCGACAGAAAGGTGATAAAAGGTGATTATCTGCTGGCGGAGGAGGAAGAAGAAAATTTAAGAATTTTATCGGAAAACTTCAAAAATCTGGTGGTTCTTCTGAATGTGGGGGATGTTATGGATACCGCATTTATCAGACAGCTTCCCAATCTGGGCGCGTTGCTTTTAGTGGGACAGGCCGGCGGAGTAACGGGGCTTTCTGTAGCGGATGTGCTTACAGGGCGGATAAATCCGGAGGGAAAACTGGCGTCCACATGGGCGGAGAAATATGAGGATTACCCCAGTTCGGATACTTTTGGAGCCAGGAACGGTAATTTATCGGATGAGTTTTACCGGGAGGGTATTTATGTGGGATACCGGTATTTTGACAGCTTTGGGATAACGCCGGCCTATCCCTTTGGCTATGGGCTTTCCTACACGGATTTTTCCATGGAAGTAAAAGCGGCGGGAAAGCAGGATGATGGAATCTTTATTGATGTTTTCGTGACGAACAGGGGAAGCAAATTTTCCGGGCGGGAGGTCGTGCAGGTTTATATCTCTGCGCCGGAGGGGGAAATGGAAAAGCCTTATCAGGAACTGAAGGGCTTTGAAAAAACGGATATCCTGAAACCCGGAGAGAGCGGGAACGTAAGAATTTGTCTGTCTGCAAGACAGCTGGCTTCTTACAGCGAAAAGGACAGCGCCTGGGTGATTGAATCAGGAAATTATCTTGTCCGCGTTGGAAGTTCTTCCAAATGTACGCATATTGGTGCGGTGATTCTGGTGGAGGAGCGGATTGTCTGCGAGCAGTGTAAGGCACTGTTTAAGAAGGACTGTGAATTTGAAGAGATTCACAGAGAGAAAGACGGGAAAAAACCGCTGCCTGGGGAGAAGGAAGAAATAGAAAAAGCGGAGGTAATCCGGATTTCCGGGAAAGATATCGAGACGGTTGTTCATACTTATCGGGAAATAGGAGAAACGGAAGGTGACATTCGAAGCAGAAAGGCATATCCACTTTACGAGGAAGGCAGCCGTCGGATTACCTTTCAGGAAGTATGCGCCGGCCGTGCCGGTTTGGAGGAACTGGTAGATTCGTTGACCGCAGAGGAACTGGCTTATCTGTGTGTTGGAAACTTCAGCGGCGGGGAAAGTGCCTCCATTGTCTGTGCTGGAACAGGAAATCAGCAGGGGGAATATTCCGTTCCCATGGCGCCCGGGAGCTGTGACACGACCCGGGAGCTTGCGGGCAGCAGAGAAATTCCCAATATTCATTGTGCCGACGGCGGTTCCGGCGTGCGTCTCCTTCCGCAATATGAATTGGATAAAGAGGGGAACCTTTTAACCGACGGGCTCTTTTCCGTGCGGGGTGTGGACAAGATTCTGGGAAGGGATTACATAACGGACAAAAAGGGCGGCAGAGTGTTTGAACAGTATACCACGGGGTTGCCCATAGCGACATTGCTGGCGCAGACATGGGACAGAAATCTTGGCAGAAAATGCGGAGAGATAGAAGGAAAAGAGATGCAGCGGTTTCATGTGGAGCTGTGGCTTGCGCCGTCTATGAATATTCACAGAAATCCTCTCTGCGGACGGAATTTTGAATATTATTCGGAGGACCCTTTCATTACAGGAGAATGCGCCGCGGCAGTGACGGCGGGACTTCAAAGCTTTCGGCGAACCGGTGTGACGCTGAAGCATTTTGCATGTAACAATCAGGAGGATAACAGGCATGGAACGAATGTGCATATTTCAGAGAGAACTATCAGGGAAATTTATCTGAAAGGATTTGAAATCTGTGTGCGCAAGGCGCGGCCGGAGGCGATGATGTCTTCTTATAATCTGATTAACGGGATTCATTCTGCCAACAACTATGATTTGCTTACGGCAGCAGCCAGGGATGAATGGGGATTTGAGGGTATTATAATGACGGACTGGGGAACCACCTCGCCGGAGGAAGATGAAAAACGCAAATATAAGGCGTCAACCTGCGCAGGCTGTATCAGGGCCGGGAACGATTTGATTATGCCCGGCTCAGCAGGAGATTTCCAAAGACTGTATGATGCCATAAAGTCCGGCAATGTCAATCCGGCAGAAATCCGGCAGTGCGCCGGGAGAATTTTAAAAATGATGCTTCGTATGTCGGTATAGTCGGTTATAATGGAAGTAGAACAGTAGAACCGGAAACAGGGTGATAACATTGGCAGTGGAAAAGGTAAAAGACAGGCCTCTTAAAATGATTGGGTTAAAGCAGCAGATATCCAGATTTCTGCTGGCATTTATCACGGTAATTCTGATGATGCTTGTAACTTTGCTTGTAATTTTGATTGGCTCCTGGCAGAAAAATCAGAATCAGGAGAGGATGAATATATTGAAAGCTTATGGCGTGACATTAGATGAAAGCATCGGCCAGCTCAACGACGTGGTAGGGTCGGTGTATTCTGTAAGCAACGCATTTCAGGGGATTTACAGCTATCAGACGGTGGCGGAAAAATGCGGTTATGTCTATGACCTTTTAACATTGGCTCAGGTGCAGGTAAAGTCCAATCACTATCTGGGAGGTCTTTTTGTCCATTATGATTATGGGGCGCAGACGTTATACTATACCAGCGATAAGCTCTCCTACGACGATAAAAAGATATTGTCAGACACCGGCAAATCTCTTATGGACAGCAGCCGTGCCGGATACAGAGACGGCACGGCTTACGCCTATTCGGAGTTGGTTCAGGAGGCCGATACGGATATATTCTATTCTGTGATGATGAAAAAGAACAGCGCCATGATTAGCGGGAGCATCAGCTTAAGCCAGGGTCTTCCGGAGTACCCGGAACCGTCTGCGTCCTATGGCGTCATTTATAAAGGAAAGTTTTACAGAACGGCAGGAGCGGATATCGGGCTGTCGGACAGTGAATGTGTGTTTTTGCAGTCAGGAAAGAACAGGGCGGGAGATTTTTTTGTTTATCTGGAAAATCTGGATTCGGAGAATATTGCTGTGGTGGAAATCATGCCCTGGAGCATCTGGCTGTATGTAAGCAAAGTTCATCTGGTGCTGCTTGCTCTGCTTTTGCTGATAGCAGTGCAGTCCATCCGGCTGTACCGGTTTGTCTCGGAACAGCTTACGCGGCCCCTGGAGGATATGACCAGGGCGCTTCTTGATATCAGGCAGGGCGTCTGGGAGGTAAACTTTACTGCGCCAAACAGGATTACCGAAATTGAAAACGTGCGTCAGACCGTGCAGGTGATGCTGAAGGAAATAGGGCAGTATAAAATCAAAACATACGAGGAACAGCTTGTGCGGCAGAAAACACAGCTTCAGTTTTTGCAGCTTCAGCTGGCACCTCATTTTTACACCAACTGTCTGAAAAACATTTATTATATGCTGATGGTAAAGGAATATGAAAATGCGGAACAGTTTCTGCTGCGCCTGTCCAGCCATTTGAGATATCTTTTGCAGAAGGATGCGACAATGGTGACGGTGGGGACGGAGATGGAATTTGTGGAAAATTATATCAGTCTGCAGGAAATTCTTTCTTGCCGGCCAATCATGCGTGAAATTCTGGTTGAGGAGGAAATACGGGAGGAGGAAATCCCGATACTTGCCATTCAGACCTTTGTGGAAAATTCAGTGAAATATGCAGGGGCAGGCAGTGAGAAGAATTTAAGTATTCAGATTCAGGTCAGGAAAATCAGGACGGAGAACGGAAACAGGATTGATATTACTGTGAAAGATAACGGCCCCGGCTATCCGGAGGAGCTTCTCGCCATGCTGAACCGGAAGGATGCTCCGTTTTCGGAAAAGGATTTCGGAGTGGGGATTACCAATCTGCTTAGCCGGATTAAGATTTACTATGGCGAGGAAGCAAACTGGTATTTTGAGGACAGGGATGGAGCGTTCAGTGAAGTAATTGTACCGTGACGGGGGTTTTATATGAATGTATTGCTTGTAGATGACCAGGAGAGGATTCTCCGGGCAATGGAAAAACTTGTGAATTGGGAAAAGCTGGGGATAAAACAGGTTTTTACGGCGGATGGCGCTGCCGCCGCCAGAAAAATTCTGGATACCTGCCATATTGATATTATGCTGACGGATATTGAAATGCCGGGAGAAGACGGTATTTCGCTGCAGAAATGGCAAGTCAGGAAATATCCCTGTATTCTGTGTGTGTTCCTTACATCCCATGCTGATTTTTCCTATGCCAGGGAAGCCATTCATAACGGAGCTTTTGACTATATTCTGCAGCCCGCCAGCATTGAGGATGTGGAGGAGGTTATAAGACGCTGCATAATACATTTGGAGGCCAGAAAAGATATACTGGCAAAGAACGGTCTGTATGAAGAAAAAATGTCCGGTATGCTGGAGTCCTATGTGGTTCAGATGTTTTATCAGAAGGAACAGTTTACACAGATGGAAAACTGGCGGCAAGCTTCCGGAACAGAGGGAAGTAACTGGTGGTATCTGCCCGGCATTCTGGAGATAGAGCCGGGGACGGAGAATGAAGTGGAGGCAGTCTTAAAGAGAGCGCTTTCGAAGGTATGTTTTGGGGAAAATGAGATATGCTGTACAGCCGGCCTTTTGGAGGATGGAAATTTCGGGGTTTTATTTTACGGCAAGTCCGAAGAAAATAACAGTGGGTTCGGGGTGATGGAACTCTCCCTGATGAAGGAAGGGCTGAATTTTGTAAGGCAGCAGTTAGGCGAGGAACTTGACCGGACGGTCACCATGTTTCTGGGAAAATATGCGGGAGAAGATTTGCCGGAACAAATTGCTCTGGTATCGGAATATCAGTCAAAGATGGTGGTGAAAAAGGATGCAGTGTATCTTGCCGACAGAAAAAAGGCACAGGAGCTGAAGCTTCCGGATGCGGCGTCATGGGGAAAATGGCTGATTCGAAAGGACTGGCCGTTAGTAAAAAACCAGATAGTCAATCTTTTAAGATATGCGGAGAGGGAACGCTACCTGACTGTCAGTTATATGCAGAAAATTCTCCACAGCTTTCTGGAAGCCTGCTCAATCGCGTGCTATGCGCAGAACAAAACACTGGCGGATTTGTTTACACGAAGTTTTACTTATGAAAAAATGCTGCATTCCTGTTCCTCTGTGGAGGAACTGTGCCGGGGAGTGGACTTCTGCCTTCGGCAGTATCAGGAAATTCTTTCGGAAAAGGGAGAGGATGAAAATTCGTATTCTGCAAAAGAGAGGATTGAGGATATCCTGCACTATCTGGATGAAAATATGGACAGGATGATTACCCGGCGGGAAGCGGCCAAATATGTATTTTTAAATGAGGATTATTTTTCCAGAATGTTCCGAAAGGAGATGGGGGTGGGGTATAAGGAATATGTTCTGAAACAGAAGATGGATTATGCGGAAAAGCTTCTGGAAAATACGGATATGCCGGTTACGCTGATTGCGTCCAAAGTGGGGTATGAAAATTTTACCAATTTTACTCAGATGTTCCGCAAATATTCCGGGGAAACGCCTACGGAATACCGAAAGAGAAATAAAAAGGAAGGGCAGGCTGCGACATAGGGCCTGTCTTTTTCATACACAGCGGGGCTGTCCGTTTCCCGGAGGTCAGAAAATCAATGGTACAGGTCGTAAAAAAGCTATTTTAGAGAAATGATGTTCCTTATAATCATCTTATCAGTAAACGATACACAAAAGCTTATAAAGCTGAAAGGGGTAAACTATGAAAAAGAAAATTGTAGCAGCACTGTTATGTATGGCCATGGCTCTTAGTTCTCTGGCCGGATGCGGTTCTTCAGGGGACAAAGATGCCGGTCAGGCGTCAGCCGATTCGCAGACGGGGGCGGAAGGAGATGATTCATCTGCTGCAGCAAACGAAAACGGGACAGCGGCAGGCGGCGATATGGTGACATTATCTCTTTATATTCCTACACTTGCCAATTATTCCGAGGGCGCTATTGCAGACGTACAGGCGGCAATCAATGAGCATCTCGCAGAGAATTATGGAATTCAGACAAAGCTGGTTTATATTGAAATCGGCAACTTTGAGAAAAACATCAACCTTGCCATGACGACAGATGAACTGGACGTTACCTGCTATTTTACCGGAAACGGACAGCTCCCCAATTATGTCAACAACGGACAGCTCCTTGACATTACGGATTATTTCAATAATGCGTCCGATGAACTGAAAAACACCTTCACGCAGACAGAAATCGACGCCTCAAGCCTGAATGGAAGAATGTACGGTCTGGTTCGCAAATACCAGTACGGCGGCGGTGAAGTGGTGGTTATGAACAAGGACATTGTGGAGGAGATGGGAATTGACCCCGCTTCCATCACGGATATGGACAGTCTTGGCGAGGTCCTTTACAAAGTACATGAAGCGCATCCTGAAATCCATGCAATGGTTCCCCAGTCCAACGCCGATATGACTTGGGGCAAGCCCTGGGTGGAGGGAATCGGCTTAACCAGCTTTGCCTTTACCGACAACATTGATTCTACGGAAATATGCAGCGTTTTTGAATCAGATTCTTACAGGGAATTCTGCAGCTACACGAATAAATGGTATCAGGACGGCCTGATAATGTCGGACGCTATCAGCAATACCATGGAAGGCAGCGATATGGTTACCAGCGGCGCGGCGTTCTGTTGTCTGCATAATGCGGATATCGACCCTCTTGACAGGCTTTACCCTAACACTGTTACCAGTGGATGGCTGATTAAGCCAAGGGCAATTCCTACAGATGTCGGAAATCTTCAGTACGGTATCAGTGTCAACAGCGCGCACCCGGACGAGGCGTTCACATTATTAAGCGCCCTTTACACAGACGCAAAGCTTCACACCATGTTGTCTTATGGTCTGGAAGGAGAGCATTATGTAATAAACGGGGACGGACGTGCGGACTATCCGGAAGGAATGACGGCGGAGAACGAGCCTTACGGCGGATTTGCCGCTACGGCAACTTACCCCAACTATCTTTTAAATCCTGTGAAAGCATCTGCGGTTGTGGACGATTATAAGAAAAGCGTTGAAGACTGGGATGCGCAGGTTAAGGTATCAAAGTGCTTCGGCTACGTCTTTGATTCCTCAGAGTACGGCGATTTTATCACGGCTTACAAGAATATTGAGGAAAAATACCTGAAGGCAATTCAGACAGGAAGCGTAGCGCTTGACGACGTTCTTCCTACAATCAAGTCTGAGTTGGAAGGAATCGGCTATTATGACGTGATTGCAAAGATGCAGTCCGAGTTGGATGCTTTTCTTGCAAAATAAAAGGAAGTCAAAAAAATAGCGACTAAAAAAAAGAAAAATAGAACGGGTGGCGGCACTTGCTTGCCGGCCGCCCGTATTTTGCGCAGACGTGAATTTTACGGAGGGAAGTCATATGGCGGGAAAAAGCGGAAAAGGAAAAAGAAGCCGGACAGTGACATGGAAAAACGTGTGGGGACACAAGGAACTTTACCTTATGATGCTGCCGGGAATCATATACCTGATTATCAATAATTATATGCCCATTGGGGGTCTGGCGCTTGCATTTAAGAAATTCGATTATTCTAAAGGGATTTTCGGAAGTCCATGGAGCGGGCTGAATAATTTTAAATTTCTGTTCAGCACAAGAGACGCCGGTCTTATGATACGTAACACCTTGGGATATAACTTTGTATTTATTCTGCTGGGAACTATTCTGGCGATTGCGGTGGCTATTATTCTGAATGAAATTCGTTCGGAGCTGCCTAAAAAGATATACCAGATATTTATACTGATTCCGTATCTGATTTCAATGGTAGTGGTCAGTTACATCGTATTTGCATTTTTGAGCACAGACAACGGATTCATCAATAACTCGATTCTGCACTCAAAGATTAACTGGTACATGACACCAAAATACTGGCCCTACATACTGGTTTTTGTGAATCTCTGGAAAAGCTTCGGCTATAACAGCATTATCTATTATGCTACGGTAATCGGGATTGACACGTCTTTGTATGAGGCGGCGGTGGTGGACGGAGCGACCAGGTGGCAGAGAATCTGCCATGTGACGCTGCCGGGCCTGCGTCCCACTATCATCACCATGACATTGCTTGCCATAGGACGGGTATTTTATTCGGATTTCGGACTGTTTTATCAGGTGCCCATGAATTCAGGGCTTTTGTATGACGTAACTACCACCATTGATGTGTATGTATACAAAGGGCTGATTGTTTTGAATGATGTGGGAAGGTCAGCTGCTGCCGGATTCTTTCAGTCCGTCTGTGGATTTCTGCTGGTGCTTACGGCAAATCTGATTGTAACCAAAATAGATAAAGACAACGCATTGTTTTAGGAAAGGAGCAAAATATGGTTCAACATGATAAATTACAGCAAACATTAATGCATTTGTTCATGGTTCTTCTGGTACTGCTGTGCGTACTGCCTTTTCTTTTGATGGTTATGGCATCCTTTACCGAGGAAGCGACACTGACAAGAAACGGGTACAGCTTTTTTCCGGAAATGCTGAGTCTTGAAACCTACAGTTATATTATAAAGAGTGCAAATACGATTCTCCGGGGATACATGATGACTATTGTGGTAACGGTGCTTGGAACGTTCAGTAACCTGGTTCTGACGGTTTTATTTGCATACCCTCTTTCCAGAAAGGATTTGCCTTTCCGCGGGGCATTGTCATTTTTCCTGTTTTTCACCATGCTCTTTAACGGCGGGTTGGTGCCCACTTATATGATGTATTCCAATACCTTTCATATAAAGAATACAATCTTTGCGCTGATTGTGCCGTCCCTTATGATGAATGCATTCTATGTTATTATGATGAGAACCTTTTTTTCTTCCAATATCCCGGATTCCCTGATTGAAGCAGCCAAGCTGGACGGAGCCCGGGAAATGAGGATTCTGACAAGTGTGGTACTTCCTCTTTCCAAGCCCATGATTGTGACGCTGGTTCTGATGGTGGGGCTGGGATACTGGAACGACTGGATGAACGGTTTATATTACGTGACAGACCAGCCGCTTTTCACGATACAGATGATTCTGAACAATATGATAAACAATATTGAATTCCTTTCCCGGAACGCAAGCCTGTTCGGCGGCGAGGTGGTCCGCGTACCTCAGGTGGGGATTCGTATGGGAATCGCCGTGATTGCGGTTCTGCCGGTTATGATTATTTATCCCTTTTTACAGAAGTATTTTGTGAAGGGAATTGTAATCGGAGGCGTGAAAGGCTGATGGGGGTGTTTATGAGCAGGTTATTTGAAGAAATTTTAACAGATACGGAAATACCAAACTATCTTCATCCTTTTACGCCGCTTGCGGCGGAAGATACCTTTGAACAGGTCAGGGAAAGGATTTTGCATTTAAAGAAAATCGGTGTCCGCTCCATGAATTTATTATGGTGCGGAAAAGAAGATGATGACAGCTTTACGCCTTTCAATTCGGAGAAGTACTGGACAAGAATACGATGGGTGGCGGATATCTGCCAGGAGCAGAAAATGACCTTTATGATGCAGGATGCCGCGCCTTTTCCCACCGGGCTGGCTGACGGCTTCCTGAAAAAAGAGGAAAATCTGGAACTGAATAAACTGTATCTGGGTGAAAGGCATCTGGATGTGAAGGGGCCGGTTGTGGAAGGAACCTTTCTGATATCAAAGCTGGCAGGCTCTGTCCGCTGTACCGACCAGGAAAAGGGCTTTGGCAGGGCAAGGCCATTTCCGGGAGATAAACTGTTTGCCGTGGTTGCAATGCGCCGCAGGGAAAATGTGCTTGATGTGGACACGGCAGTTGATTTGACGGACAGGGTATGTGACGGAATGTTGCTCTGGTCAGTGCCGGAAGGAATCTGGCGAATATTTGTGATTTTTGAAACCAGAAACGACGGAGGAAGGCAGTTTTATATGAATTTGCTGGATGCCGATTCAGTGGCAATGAATATCAGGGCAATCTATGAGCCACATTATGAGCATCTGAAAGAGGATGCGGGGAAAACCTGGCTGGGATTTTTCTATGACGAAGCGGAAATAGGGAATCTGCTGCGATACTGCAGTCCGGTTCTGCCGGGAACGGCGCGGAATGCAGAAGGAGAGAGCATGGCGCTTCCATGGAGCAGACAGATGGAGAAGCTGTGGAAAGAACGTCTGGGAGAGGAAAACAGACGGGTGCTTCCTCTTTTGTGGGGGGAAGATTCTGTCAGATACCATGCGGTACGCTGTCTGTACATGGACATGGTTTCCAAGCTTGTAAAGGAAACCTTTAACGGCGTAATGCAGAAATGGTGCCGGGAACATAACCTTGCCTATATCGGACACAATCTGGAGGACGAAAATACCCATTGCTGTCTGGCCACAGGACCTGTGCATTTTTTCAGAATGCAGGCCCATCAGGATGCGGCCGGAATTGACCTTATCGGCGGACAACTGATGCCGGGAAAGGATTTTACCCAGGCATGGTATGGGAATCCTGAAGGGGACGGGGAATTTTATCATTATGGAATTGCAAAGCTGGCCTCTTCCGCCGCGCATATTGACGAGGGGAAACAGGGGCGGAGCTTTTGCGAAGTGTTTGCAGTCTATGGAAATATTGCAGGTTCAAGGCTGCGGAAATACGTTTACGACCATCTGCTTGTAAATGGAATCAACGAGATGATACCGGCACCGCCGGCGATTCCCGGAGCGGAGGATGAAAGCAGCTTTCTGGAAAACCGGTATGTGAACCGGATGTGTCATTTGATGCATAAAACCAGACCGGTGATTAAGACGGCCGTTTTGTATCATGCGGAAGCGGAATGGTATCAGGGGAATTTTCAGCGGTTCCAGAAGCCGGGAGGAGAACTGGCCAGACATCAAATCAGCTATGATGTGATACCGGCAGACGTGTTTGAAGACACTTTATTTTACCGGACAGATTTTGAGAACGGCCTTACGGTAAACGGAAACCGCTATGAAGCGTTGGTGATTCCGGGATGCGACGCTGTTTCCCGGACAGTGGCAGATTTCCTTAAAATTGCAGAGGAAAAGAAGTTTCCTGTATTTTACTGTGACTATGCGCCGAAAGTGATTACCCAGACCGGGGAGAAAATAAGCTGTGACTATGGGAAGGTTATTCCTCTGTGCCGTATTGCAGATGAACTTGACAGGGTAATTAACAGGGATATTTCTATCCGGAATTATTGTCCCGATATCAGATATGCGCACCAAGCAGGCGAGGAAGGAGAGTTCTACTTTCTCTTTAACAGCGGAAAGGGAGTGGAAGCAGATATTTTTCTTCCCTGTAAGGGAAAGGTATATTTTATTGATGTGATGCGCGGTATGGTGAGAGGAATTCATCCTCTGGAGGAACAATCCGGTCTTTTGGTGCATCTTTTTCTTGACGAATGGCAGTCTGGGCTTTTGTATATCGGGGAAGAAATTATACCTGTGCAGGAGGAAAGAAGTTCTTTTGAGAAAAAGGAACTGAAAGGCTCATGGAAGGTTACGCTGCAGGACGGACGGGGATTTTGGACAGAAGCTCTCGTTAATATCAATGGAAGGGATTACTATCCCGCATATGTGGGAAAAGTAACTTATGAGACCGAGGCGGTTTGGGAAAAAGCGCCCGATTATCTGTATCTGGGAGCTGTATACGAGAGATGCAGGGTTTATATAAATGGACAGCCCGCAGGCGCGATGCAGAATACGCCTTATTGTCTGCCGATTAGCTCTTATGCAGTGCCGGGGAAAAATAAAATAAAAATTGAAGTATGGACAGGAACTGCCAGAGACGCAGAGGCGCCGGATTCAGTTACATTCGGACGGAGCATGAGCGCGGACGTATATAATGTGTTGGAACCGGGGGGAATTTTAGGGCCTGTCATGGTGTGTTATCGGACGAGTTAAGATTCCGGAAAGAATCAGATTGCAATTGTATGAGATAAAGGATTGAAGAGGGAGAAGCGTATGAAGCAATACGAAATATTTGAATTATGCCTGCAGGGGCCGGAGCCTTCGGGCTCCTGTGCAATAACGGATATTGCAGCAGATTTTATGCATGTGCAGACCGGAGAGAAATTTCATATAAAAGGCTTTTATGCCGGAGGCGGCGTTTACAAGGTACGGTTTTTACCTGGCAGAGCGGGACGGTATCAATATGAAATAACCGGTGAGGTTTGGGAAAAAGGAGAGGCGGTGTGCGAACCGGCGGATAAAAAACGCCACGGTATCGTGCAGGCGGAGGGAACACATTTCAGGTATGCAGACGGTACATGGTATTATCCTTTTGGGACAACGGTTTATGCGCTTGCCCATCAGACAGATGAATTAATCCGGCAGACATTTGCAACACTTGCAGAGACGCCGTTTAACAAAATCAGGATGTGCGTATTTCCCAAGCATTTTGATTATAACAGCAATGAACCTGTATTCTTTGCTTTTGAGAAAACGGGCGGGAAATGGGATGTCCATAAGCCATGTCCTGTTTTCTGGGAAAGACTGGAATCTTATATCAGACGGTTGGACGAGATGGGAATCCAGTGCGACCTCATTTTGTTCCACCCATATGACCATTGGGGATTTTCAAGACTGCCGCGGGAAGAAGCGCTTGTCTATCTGGAATATGCGGCAAGACGTCTGTCAGCTTTTCCGAATGTATGGTGGAGCCTTGCAAATGAGTATGATTTATTGGAGTATCAGAAAGAGGATTGGGAATGTTTTGCGCGTTTCCTGCATGAAAATGATGGATATCACCATCTGCTCAGTAATCATGAAATCATAACGCCGTGGGATTTTTCCAATCCGGATACCACACATATCTGTCATCAGACGGGAGAGGTGTTAAAGGCAGCGGAGTGGATACAGGAATATCAGAAACCGTTAATGATTGATGAGACGGGGTATGAGGGAAATATTCCTTTTGGATGGGGAAATCTGTCAGCCTTTGAACTGGTAAACCGGTTTTGGACAGTGTGTGTGCAGGGCGGCTACTGCACGCACGGTGAAACCTGTTTAAATGACGAAGAGGTTCTATGGTGGAGTAAAGGCGGCAGATTGGTTGGACAGAGCCCGGAGAGAATCCGCTTTCTGAAAAATATCATTGAGGGGCTGCCGGGGCCTTTGGAAGCTGCGGGACACATCTGGACAGAGGAAGAGTTTAGGGTCAGGAAAGAGAAGATGACGGAGGAGGAGCGTAAAATACCTATCAACAGGCTTATGCTGGGGCTTTCATGGGAGCAGGCAAAGGTAATTCTCAATGTGGACCGTGAACTGGAAGGGCACTGTGGAGAGATGGCTTATATCAAATATTATGCACGGCATTGCACAAGTATAGGAAAAATGGAGCTTCCGAAACAGTATTCTTACGACATTGAAGTGATTGACGTATGGGAGATGACACGTATGAAAATCATGGACGGTGTGAGCGGGGAGGTGAGGATAACTCTTCCGGGGAAAGAGGGTATTGCCGTGCTGGCAATGCGAAAGAGCTGATTTTGGAATGAAGCTTAAAATAAAGCTGAAATGGGAGGAAAGCTATTCAATATGTATATGTATAAAGAGGCAAAACCTGTCTGGGGTTATAGCAGCAGTAAGTATAATCAATTTCTTGGTTTTTTTTCAGAGTTTCATGTAAAGGGAGAACAGAAGCTTTCTTTTGCAGTAGCAGCCCGCTCATACTATCGTCTGTATGTGAATGGACAGATGGTGGCAAATGGGCCGGCAAGAACCGCGCATCATTATTGCCGTGTAGATGAATTTACGCAGGTTTTATCAGGTAAAGTTGAGATAGCAGTGGAAGTGGCGGCGCTCAACAAACCGGAAAAGTATTGTAATGACTGCACATTGGAGCCGGGGCTTTTGGCAGTGGAGATTGTTGATGAAAGCGGTAAGGTATTGTCTGCTACAGGAAAAGAGGGGTGGAGATATGTGGAGCTTACTTATCGATGTCCTTTAGTGGAGACGATGAGCCATAGCAGAGGTATTGCAGAAGTATACTATCTGAATGAGCATAGCTTTGACTGGCGATGGGGCCTGGCTTCCAAGTGGGAAAGTCCAATTATTGTAGAAGAAAAATTAGCTTTTCTTGAACGACGTGCTCCTTATGCAGATTATCATCCAATTCCTGTGAAAACAATTCTGCATATCTGCGATATGAGGCCGGAAGACGAGGGGGAAGAGATGTTCCAGACATCGCCTTTTTTCAATCCTGAATGGTATGCCATGATTCCGAAAGAGAATCGGTTTATGGAAAATTTAAGCCGGGAAAAAGATGCGGTCTTTACCGGACATTATTCATGGGACAAGAATGGCGATACTCCTCTGATTATTTCTCCGGGAGACTATCCGGCGGCAGTGACATGGGGAACAGGGAAGTCGGAACTGGGATTTATAGACCTGTGGATTCAGGTATGTGAAGAATGTACTGTCGATATCCTGAATTCAGATTGCCTTACAGAAACGGGCAGTGTAAAGGCAAATACTTATCTGACCAGATATTTTTTACAGCCGGGCAGTTACCATCTGACAACATTTGAACCTAAACTTGTCCGATACATCAAAGTGATTATGCGTACCCAGGGAGAAGTGAGACTTTCGGTTCCTCAGGTTTTAGATGATACATATCCGGAAGAGTATTTTGCATCTTTCCAGTGCAGTGACGGGGAATTGAATCGTATCTATGACGCATCCAGAAGAACCCTGCGTTTGAATACACTGGATATTTTTATGGACTGTCCCCAGAGGGAGCGGGGAGGATGGTTGTGTGATTCTCAGTTTACCGCTCATGGCGCATGGCAAATGTTGGGAGATTTGCGGGTGGAGAAGGATTTTATCGAGAATTTTATGCTGACGGATGGCTCAAAGAAATGGCATGGTTTTTTCCCGGAAGTTTACCCCGGAAGTAATCGCGATGAAAGCTATGTTGGCATTGCAAATTGGTCTTTTTGGCTTTTGACGGAGTTGTACGACTTTTTCAGGCGTTCAGGAGATAAAAAATTTATCTATGACTGCAGGCCAAGAATAACACAGTTTATAGAAGGTGTTTTATCTCTGAGGGGAGAAAGCGGACTTGTTGAGAACATTCCGGACGGGTTTGTGGACTGGTCGCTTTCAAACAGTAAAGACTGTCTTGAACCAATTTCTATTCCTAATAATTGCCTGATAGTGTGTATGCTGGAAAAGATGGCAGAGCTTTATCGGGAAAACAGTTGGAAGCAGGCTGCGGATGAGATGCGCAGGATAATCGAGGAAATGGACAAACTTTCTGTAAAGGAGCTTTTTGGCAGAAAAGGAGACGGGGCAAAATTTGAAAATGGGAGGTTAATGCGTCAGGCAATGCAGACGGAAAGCGGTGCAGCACTGGAATTATGGAGCGGTTTCCATAAAGATGATTCAGAATATGTACGCAGATTTGTAGAAAATATGGGGTACTCATCTAAAAAGCGTCCCGACCCCAATGTAGGCCGGTCAAATTTGTTTATTGGTCTGATGATTCGTTTTGATGTTCTGGCGCGACTAGGGGAAATTAATCAATTAGTCAGGGAATGGAAAGAATTATACTTGCCGGAGTTAGAAGAAGGAATGGGGACATTTTTTGAACACTATGCAGAATATTCCGGCTGCCATGGTTTTAATGCAGCAGTTGGTGCCTTGATGACCAACAAGGTTCTTGGGCTGGGGCAGCCTATGCAGAGCACCCGGACGGTAGAAATTAATCCCCATCCAGGGGAACTGGAATGGGCAAGCGGAAGTGCGTGCTGTGAGGATGGAATGATTTACTTACGTTGGTCTGCAGACCACAGGCAACATATACTGGATATGATGATATTACTTCCAAATGGATGGAAGGCGGATGTAAGTATGCCTTTTGAGTTAAGAGGGTGGAACATACTGTTGAATGGAAACAGGGTTTTAATTAAAAGTGAAAAATTGAACGATATTTAGACCGGGCAACTGCTGTATAAAAAGTCCCGAAAAAGAACGGCAGATTGCCTGAATCCTATGATAAAGCTATACGGAGAGTCAGATTTGTGGTAT
>CAMSTM010000035.1 GCA_947063675.1 uncultured Lachnospiraceae bacterium
ACTTCTATTAATTCTGCCTTGTTTTATCTTCCCTTGTTCTACTAATTTTATAACCAAGCCTGACTTTATTGCCTATAACCATAAATACGAAAAGACACTGTCAAGAAGAATCTGCAGAGGGCTGTTTAGAAATCTGTCGGTGGCCTGGACAATTAAAAGCCAGGAAGAACTTGACACGGTCAGGGATAAGTTTGATATCTTTATTTTTGATTCTTTTATACCGGACTGAAAAAATCCCACAGGAATTAATGTTTTTCAAACATTTTATTATCCTGTGGGATTTTTTTGCGTCTTAATGCGGTAATGGTGAATTGCCGCCGGCAGACAAAGAAAGACTGTAAAACTTAATCCGCCGAAAGCGTAAACTGATTCACCAATTGCTTTAAGTTCTCTGCCTCTGCGGAAAGCTGCTCGCTGGCGGAAGCGCCTTCCTGGGCGGTGGAGCTGTTGCTTTGAACTACAACTGAAATCTGATTGATGCCCTCGGAAACCTGCCATACAGCGTCTGACTGCTCATTGGCTACAGTGGCAATATTGTCGATGGAATCGACCACAGACTGTATGCTGCCCACAACCTCGAACAAAACGCTTGCCGTCTGGTTTGCAATTTCCGTACCTGTATGTACTGCCTCGGTGGAATTCTGGATGAGGGCGGAAGTGTTTTTGGCGGCTTCTGCGGATTTACCGGCCAGATTGCGGACTTCTTCCGCGACCACGGCAAAGCCTTTTCCGGCCTCGCCCGCTCTTGCGGCCTCCACCGCCGCGTTCAGAGCCAGTATGTTGGTCTGGAATGCGATGTCGTCTATTGTTTTTAATATTTTCTCAATCTCATCGGAGCTGGTCTGAATTTTATTCATGGCATCCATGAGCTTCTGCATCTGCTGATTGCACAGAGATACTTCTTCTCCGGTGCTGTGGGTCTGGTTGCGGACGGTAAGCGCGCCGCTGGCTGTGTTTTTCGCCTGACCGGAGATTTCAGTGATTTGCGTGGCAAGCTGTTCCACGGCGCTGGCCTGTTCTACAGTTCCCTGGCTTAAGGTTTGGGCGCTGACGGATAACTGAGTGCTGGCGGAGGATACCTGTTCAGCGGAATGGTTGACCTGCCGCATAATGTCGTTTAACTCTGTTTTCATGTGGCGCAGGGAAAGAAGGATATCCTGAAAACCGCCTACATAAGCGTCCTCGTGCTGGGTGTAGACATCCAGGTTCTGATTGGCCAGTTCGTTCAGGAGATAACGGATATCCTTGATTATCGTACTTAAACCCTCTACAAGCAAAGTAGTAGATTTGACAAGCATGCCTGTTTCGTCTTTGTTTTTGACTATGGGCATAGGAGTTTCCAAATCGCCCTCCACAAGCAGCTTCATCCGTTTTGCACAGGCTTTCATGGGCTTGCTGATATTTCCGGCAAGCAAAAGGGCGATGATAATGGAAATAATTACAGAACCCACCATTACCATGATGTTGAGGGCCATGCCCTTATAAGTGGTTTCCAGATAATTCAGCTGGGGAGCGGTTACGGCAATGCTCCAGCCGTCCGTATCCCTTACGGGAGCATAGGCTACAAACATGCTTCCCTCTGCGCTTTCGTAGCTTCCGAAACCGTTTTCGCCCCGGCGCATGGCCTCGTGGATGACGGCCAAGTCCGCAAGAGAGGAATCGCTCTGGGCTTCGGCTTCAATATTTTGGACTGTAATCGTATCAAGGGTGATGTCCGCAATGGTGTCGCCGTTATTGTTAATCATATAGGCCCTGCTGTTTTCCCCTATTTGTATGGAAGAAACAATGTCGTTCAAAAAGGTTTCGTGAGGAACGAAATACACTACTCCTGCGATGGAGGAGCCGTGAATGCCGCCGGAATAAAGCGGAGCGGCAACCATAATGGACAATTCGCCTGTGATTTTACTTATCAGAGGCTCCGACACGTAGACATTGCCCTGCATGGCCTGTTTTACATATTCCCGGTCAGAATAATCCTTGCCGTCAAAAATGCTGATGCCGTCCATTCCAATGATATTTCCGCGCTGGAAATTGTGCATGGAGGAACGTTCCTCGATAATGGATTTCTTTTCATTTACTGATACTGTGGAATCTGATAACTGCGGGATACAGCCTGTATCCATGGCCACATTTTTATAGGCTGTCAGTTCCTGTTCCACACGTTCCGCTGCAAGAACCGCGGTTTCGCTCATCATGTGGTCTACGGTGGTGATGGTGCTTCTGTAATTGGGAACGATACTGGATATTCCCGTTGCTATGAGCGCCGTCAGAACGGTTAGAATGAGACATAGAGTGATTTTTGCGCGAATGCTTTTCATCTTTAGATTTACCCCCTTTTATCGGCTGAGGCCCCGCGGCAGTCGCCAAATGAATCAAACAAAGTTTATATTGCAGACAGTCACTAGGCTTGCTGTCCGCGGTAATTAATATGTTCAGCCATTTATTAATTAATATTATATGAGTGATGGCGTTAACTTGTCAATGGTCTTGGAAGGGTTGCGGAAATCAATTTTCAGTTTTTGGCGGACAGGGATTCTTCATTTGTATCCCGAACCGGTTTATGCTAAAATAGAAGTCACAAAATCGTGAAAGGAGCAATAATTATGGCAAAAAAAGCAAGTGACAGCATCCGTTATTTTTCCAATGCTTCCGGTCCTGTAATCGGTACGGTTGACCGCAGGGTAATTGAAAAGGACGGCTTGTATTTCAAGGATATTGACGGAAGCGGGGAAGTGTCCCCTGTCAATGACTGGCGGCTTCCGGCAAAGGAGCGGGCACAGGCTTACGCGGAGCTTTTGACTCCCGATGAAAAAATCGGACAGCTTTTTACCGCCGACTGGCGTATGGGGCCGAAGTATCCCAGTGCGAGGCTGGAAAAGGCAGGTCATATTCCCGTAGCGGACGAAACCGGGCTCTTAGATGAAGCGCCGGTGAATGCAAAAAATATTTTCGGGGAACTGAAGCTGCCGGGAACAAGCGAGCTGATTAAAAAGAAATTCTCCAGACATTTAATTCTCCGGGAGAATCCCGCGCCGGCTGATTTGGCGGATTATTTAAATCAGCTGCAGTACCTTGCGGAGGACTGCGGACATTTTGTACCGGTACAGGTTATGAGCAACAGCCGGAATGAAAACGGGGAGGCGGTTTTCGGAATGAATGATGCCTCCGGTGTGTTTGCAACCTGGCCGGGGACGCTTGGCATCGCGGCGGCGGTGAAGGGAACCGGTGATTTTGGCATTGTTGACACCTTTGCGGATACGGTGCGGCGTCAGTGGAATGCCTGCGGCCTGAAAAAGGGATATATGTACATGGCGGATGTGGTAACAGACCCCCGCTGGCAGAGAACATTCGGCACCTTCGGGGAGGACCCGGAGCTGATTTCGGAAATGATGGAGAAGCTGATTCCGGGTATCCAGGGAAGCACTGAGGGGGTTACGCCGGAAGGGGTTGCCATGACGGTGAAGCATTTCCCGGGAGGAGGAGCCCGCGAAAACGGATTCGACCCTCACTATGCAACCGGACAGTGGAACGTATACGCCACACCCGGCAGCTTACAGAAATATCATGTTCCCACATTTAAAGCAGCCGTTAAGTATCACGCGTCCTCCATCATGCCTTATTATTCCAAGCCGGCAAAGGAAAAAAGCGCGGCGCAGGAAGATTATAAAGGGGCGGATGTGGAGCTTCGTCCTTACGGTTTTGCATATAATAAGGTATTTATTGATGAAATGCTCCGTAATCAGATGGGCTTTGACGGATACATTAATTCTGACAGCGGTATTACAAGAAATATGGCGTGGGGAGTGGAGATGCTGGATATTCCTGAAAGGGTGGGATTTGCCATTACGCAAAGCGGAGTGGATTTAATCAGCGGTTCCTTTGACGACGAAGCGGCCCATATGGCTTATGAACGTTCATCCAATGATTATTATGACACTCATCCGGTTCCCGAGGGCTTTGCCAGAGAAGACCTTGTGCTTACGGACGAGAGCCTTAACCGGGCGGTAAGCCGCACTTTAAAAGAAATGTTCCAGCTGGGAATGTTTGAAAACCCCTATGCCAGCCCGCAGAAAGCGGAAGAAGCCGTTGCGGATAAGGCAAGGAGGGAGGAAGCCGGGAAGGTACACCGCCAGAGCGTCGTGCTTTTGAAAAATACAGACGTTCTTCCATTGAAGGACGGAACGAAGGTATATGCAGAGGCATTCGGAAAAACAAAAGAATCGGGCGAGGCCAACACGAAAGCATTGAAGGAACTTCTTGGCAATGTGACGCTGGTGGACGATGCGGCAGAGGCGGAGGCTGCGCTTTTATTCTTAAGCCCCAGCAGCGGAAACTACTTTAACGCTACCCCCGGCTTTCTGGAGCTGGATATCTGCGAGGACAAGACAGTCTGCAATGTGGATGAAGAGGGAAAGCCCACGGAGGACACTCATAAGGAGACTACCCTGTGCGGAGCAAACAGGATTCCCGAAATTGCAAGTGCCGTACATAACAATGGCGGAAAGGTTCTGATTAATGTGAATTTCCCTCTGGCATGGATGGTGGGGAATGTGGAGCCCTGTGCGGATGTGCTGACAGCAGGTTTCGACACCTTCCCGGAGGCGGTTCTGGATATTTTCTTCGGACGTTTTGCGCCTGTGGGCAGGCTTCCCATCACGCTGCCGAAGGACGACAGCGTACTTGCGGTTGATAAAAACGGCGTCTGCATCAGCCCCAATGATGTTCCCGGGTTTGACAAGGATGCCTACATGCCGGATTCCATGAAGGACGAAAACGGCAAAGCCTACGCCTATAGAGACAGCGCCGGAAACTATTATGAGTACGGGTTCGGGCTGAACTGAATTTTTCATTCCCGCAAGAACAGTGTTGGTTACATTTCGCTTAAACAGAAAAAATTTATGCCGATATCAGACATAGAATAAACCGCGAAGGCCCGGACAGTGCCCGGAACAATTTGCGGATGCAGAAAGCAGCCGAAAATTGTTCCAGACCAGGGGGCACCGTCCGGGCCTTCGCGGTACTAAAAATGGAGGGCATAAATAATGAGCATAAGTGCAATCGGAACAGCGCAGTACCTTGCAACGGAATACGGGGCGAAAAAAGCGGCTCAGCGCACAGCCGGCAGAAGCTTTTCAAGCTATATGGACAATATGGTTCAGAAGACGCAGATGCCCGGTGGCACCTTTGAACTGCACATTTCAAATGATATTGACGGAAAGGTGATTGGCGCGGGCTGCGGCAATGACTATTCCTTTGCGGTGTATGAGCCGAAGGATTTTGACCCGGCCAATCCGGTATATAAAATGAAAGTGTGGGACAAGGACGGAAATGTGACGGAACAGTCGGCAGATATTTCCAAGGTGGATTCACGGAACAGTGACTACCTTAACATGTTTGCCTATTCCAGCTATCTGACAGCTATGGGGATGTATCCGGGCGCCCAGTCAGCGTTTATGAGGGCAAACGCGCTCCAGTACGGGGCGGGCGGCTTTGGCTACGGCAATCTGTTCGGCAGGACAAACTGGATGAATGTTCTTCAAAATGCCATGCAGTCTCAGTGCAGCGCAGGAAATCTGCAGGGATATATGGATTATAAGGGGTATTACGATACCCTTTCGAAGATAAATAATCCGGGTTGGCTGTTTTAAAAATGAATAGGAAAGCGGGGCAGGCAAGTGGTTATAGCCTGCCCTGTTTTTTTAAAAGAAGCATTGCTCTTATGTGGAATTTATTTTGAAAGTGTTCGAATTTTTTAGACCCGGGGGAGAGTTGATTGACAGAAGAAAAAGTTAACCTTAAAATGAAAGTAAAATCAGTGCTTTCAGGCATAGAAGCGGCACAGAAACGAGGAGAAAATGAATACGATTACGTATGAAAAGCAGGTGGAGCGATGGGAAATTGCCGAAATCACCTGTCAGGGGCCGTCGGAAGGAAATCCTTTTCTGGAACAGAGCGTCAGAGGACGTTTTTGCGGAAAGAACGAGACGGTCACGGTGGACGGTTTTTATGACGGAGAAGGGATTTATAAAGTAAGGTTTATGCCGTCCTTTCCGGGAGAATATACCTTTTCCATCGAAGGGAGCTTTATTGAGGAAAAAGTGGGGGGAACATTTCTGGTAATTCCGGCGTCGGAGGGCAATCATGGACCTGTGCGGGTAGCCGGGACGTATCATTTTGCGTATGAGGACGGTACGCCGTACTATTCGGTAGGCACTACCTGTTATGTGTGGGAGCTGCAAAGTGACGAGAGGATTGCGCAGACCCTTGAGAGTCTTGAGGCAGCCCGGTTTAATAAAATCCGGTTCTGTATTTTTCCCAAACATTATGATTATAACTTAGGCGAGCCGCGGAGCTACCCGTATGAGGGGACGCCCATGGACAGCAGCGTGCTGACAAAGGAGAATTTCAGCCTTTACACGGGAAAAACGGAAGGGAACTGCTTTGATTTTACAAAATTTCGCCCGGAGCATTTCCGGCATATTGAAAACTGTATTCTGGAGCTGCAAAAGCGGGGAATCGAGGCGGACATTATTGTGATGCACCCTTATGACCGATGGGGCTTTTCACGGATGAAGAAAGAGGAGGACGACCTGTACTGGAATTATGTGCTGGCAAGGTTTTCCGCATTCCGCAATGTCTGGTGGTCGCTGGCAAATGAGTATGATTTGATGACCTGTAAAACCATTGCGGACTGGGAGCGCTATGCCGCTTTGATTTGTGAGAAAGACCCGTACAACCACCTTCGCTCTGTACATAACTGTCACGGATTTTACGATTACCGAAGGCCCTGGGTGACCCATTGCAGTATCCAGCGTCAGGAGCCTTACCTGTCTGCGGAGTACGTGGCAAAATGGCGGGAAGAATATAAAAAGCCGGTAGTGCTTGACGAAATCTGTTACGAGGGAAATATCCAGTACGGATGGGGAAATATCAGCGGAAAAGAGCTGCTTCGCCGATTCTGGGAGGCGGCCTGCCGGGGCGGATATGCGGGCCACGGCGAGACGTTGATGAACCCGGAGGACGTTCTGTGGTGGTCCCATGGCGGAAAGCTGCGGGGCGAGAGTTGGAAGCGGTTCGGATTTTTGTACGATATTTTATGCGAGACGCCGGGACTTGGACTTGCTCCTTATAATCTCAAATGGGACTGTGTGTGCGCCGTTCCCGAGCAGGAGTGGATGCAGCCGGTGAAAAGCTATTATCTGATTTATTTAGGATACACCTGCTCAAGTTTTAAGGAATACCATTTCGACGATGAAACGGAATTTGAAGCGGAAGTAATTGATACATGGAACATGACCATTGAAAAGCGGGGCGTGTTCAAAGGGAAATTTAAAGTGGAGCTGCCGGGACGGGAATACATGGCCGTCCGGCTGAAAAGAGTATAGAACAGGAGAGAAAATTATGAAAGCAGGAATTGTTTACACAAGCACCACACCGGAATTAATTGAACTGGTGAACAGGGAAGTAAAAAAGCAGCTTGGCGCTGAAGCGGAAATCCAAAGCTATGAGGACGCATCTATTCTGGCCGAGGTGCGCGATGCCGGATATGTGACTGCCGGGGCGGCGGCAAGACTGGTATCTCTTTTTATGCAGGCAACCTCGGACGGGGCGGATGCAATATTAAACTGCTGTTCCTCGGTGGGCGAGGTGGCGGACGCCGCGGCGGATATCGGCAGATACACGGGAGTTCCCATTGTGCGCATTGATGAGGAAATGTGCTGTGAGGCGGTACGCCTTGGCGGCAGAATAGGGGTGCTGGCGACCCTTCCCACCACTCTGGAGCCAACAAAAAATACCATAAAGCGTGTGGCAAGGGAAATGAACCGCTCTGTGACGTTGGTGGACGGGCTGATTGACGGCGCTTTCGGCATCAATCAGGAGCAGTTTAAGGAAATGCTGCTTGCAAAGGCAAAGGAGATTCTGGCGCAGGTGGACGTGATTTTGCTCTGTCAGGGTTCCATGGCTTATGCGGAAGAATTTCTGCAAAAAGAGACCGGGAAGACGGTAGTATCAAGTCCCCGGTTTGGAGCGGAGGCGCTTCGGAAGGCGCTGGCGCATAAGGGGCTGATGCCTTGACGGAGCCGTCGCCATTGAGTACAATGTATCTGACAACTGACACGAATAAAAACACCATAAAAATTGGGAGGTTAAGCCAGTGAGAGATACAGCGATAGAAATGGCAAAACGGTTATTGGTAGACAGTATATGGAAAAGTGCCAATCTTGAAGGATTAGGAACTACATTTCCAAAGACGGAAGCGATTCTGGCAAATGCTCCGACGACTACGAAAACCGAAGAAGTATTATTTGTGATTAATATGAAACGTGCATGGCAGTTCCTTCTTGATAATCTTATGTACAATAACTGCATTATGCTGCTGAGGGAGTTTGATAAGATTGTCGGAGAATTGTTATTTAGTTATGCAGGTGAAATCAGAACAATTCCTGTACAGATTGGCGGAACATCCTGGGAGCCTGAGATGCCGCATACCGGGATTATTATGGATTCTTTAAAGGAAATTGAGCTGATAGATGATGTTGAGCTGAGGGCGTTAAAATATTTTTGTTATATTGCGAGAACTCAAATGTTTATTGATGGAAATAAACGGGTGGCGCAGTTGATGGCAAATAAAGTATTAATTGAAAATAATATTGGAATATTCCAGATATCTATGGAGAAAATGGAAGAGTTCAAAGGCATGCTGATTGAGTTTTATGAAACCGGAAATGATACAAGATTGATTGCGTTTATGAAAGAATATTGTATCAGGCGTGTGCGTTGCTGAATGAATTAGTCTGTAATTGGCGGGATAAAACATAAAATAAGTTAAGAAAAGGAAATATTATGGGAAACTGTAGTATTTCCTTTTTATTTGTATTGAAATAAAAAGGAAATACGTGGAATTAAATATTTTATAAATATTTAAATGATGTTTATAAAATATAATTTGTTAAAAATGTACAATAAATTTTCTTAAATATATATATTAATGCCAAAAATATATTTACAAGGGTTGAAATAGCAATAAAAACATTGACAATGAGTTTGATTGCATTTATAATTTTATTAAATTGTTTATAAATTTATTTAAATTATTTATAAACAATAGCTCAAAAAATTAGGCACAAATTTACAAGGAGGAAGAAGATGAAAAAACGTTTGGTAGCATTAATGATGATGGCTGTATTGGCTGTGGGTACTGTCACTGGCTGCGGCAGTGACGGAACCGGTGGAAGTACGGACACAGAAAAAACAGACGCAGTAAATCAGGAGGAAACCGGGACAGATTCAGAAGCGCCGGCGGATGCGGCCAAAGATGAGGCGGAGCCTGATTCGGGAGAAGAAACGGAAATTACCGTATGGGCATGGGATGCATCATTTAATGGATATGCACTTGAAGAGGCACAGAAGGTATATGATGGAAATGTTAAAGTGAATTTTGTGGAGATGGCAAAAGCGGACTGTTTACAAAAGATACATACCACACTGGCTTCAGGGGTTACCGATGATTTGCCTGACGTTGTACTGATTTCTGATTTGAATGCACCGGGTTATCTGATGTCCTATCCGGGAGCGTTCCGTCCGATGGAAGATTTGCTTAACTATGACGATTTTGCGGGCTATAAGAAATCTATGCTTTCTTATGACGGTACGGCTTACGGAATTCCCTTCGATACCGGGGTGGCCGGATTGTTTTACCGCACAGATTATGTGGAAGAAGCAGGCTATACGTCGGAAGATATGAATAACCTGACCTGGGAAAAGTATCTGGAGCTGGGAGAAAAACTGAAAGAAAACGGCCATATGCTCCAGACATATAACCCCAATGATATTGCTGAATTTCAGATTATGCTCCAGTCTGCCGGAAAATGGTTTACGGATGAAACGGGCAGTGCGGATTTTAAAAATAATGAAGCGTTAAAAGAGTGCTTTGAAATTTTCAGGACATTGAATGAATCGGATTATGTTAAGGTGGTCAGCGACTGGACGGAATTTGCAGGAGCGATTAACGGCGGCGATGTGTCATGTGTTCTGCGCGGCTCATGGATATCTTCCACCATTATTCAGGGAGAGGACCAAAGTGGAAAATGGGCGGTTGCACCGGTTCCGGCCCTGTCTGTAAGCGGCGCGACCAATTATTCCAATCAGGGAGGTTCAAGCTGGTTTGTTCTTGCAAACAGCAAAAATTCTGAAGCGGCTGCGGATTTCATGGCGAAAACCTTTGGTGGCAGCACGGAACTTTATAATACGCTTCTTGGAGGGAAAAACATTATGGGAACTTATCTTCCTGCTTCGTCTGTAGAAGCCTATTCTGTGGGTTCCGATTTCTATGGCGGACAGACTGTGAACGCGGATTTGGCGCAGTGGCTTGGAAAGATTCCGGCTGTGGCTACCGGGGCTTTTTCAGCAGAGGCGCAATCTGCACTTCTTGGCGTGATGCCCGAATATCTGGCGGGAGGCGATTTGGACGCCGTACTGGAAGCGGCGGAAACACAGTTTGAGCAGTTGATTCAGTAATCTGGCTGGGCCGCTTTTCAGTTTCTGCTGCGGGGCGGCCCGTTAAGGAAGAAAGGATTATACATGTTAAAAAAGGAAAAAGGAAGATACTGGCTGACGGGCTGGTCCATGGTTGTGATTGCTGCGGGATTTATCTTGTTTTTCAGTTATGTACCGATGATTCAGGCATTTTTTCTTTCACTTAAGACAGGAAAAGGCGCGAACCTGCAGTTTGACGGTCTGGCAAACTATGCCCGGATGCTGAAAGATAAGGTGTTCTGGACAACCCTTGGAAATACGCTGCTTTATGCGGCAATACAGATTCCGGTAATGATTTTGCTGTCATTGCTTATAGCCGTGCTGCTGAATGACCCGAAACTAAAGCTGCGTGGTTTCTACAGGACCTGTATCTTTCTCCCGTGTGTGACGTCGCTGGTATCCTATTCAATATTATTCAAAAATCTTTTTGCGGTGGACGGCCTGATTAACCGGCTTCTTTTAAAGTTTGGAATTGTAGATACAGCGATTTCGTTTGTACTTACCTCCGGGTGGGCAAAGGCGGTAATAATAATTGCTCTGATTTGGAGGTACACCGGATATTTTATGATATTCTTTCTGTCAGCGTTGCAGAATATCGACCAGTCGGTATATGAAGCGGCAAAGCTTGACGGCAGTAATTTCTTACAGACATTTTTTCGGATTACCATGCCTATGCTGCGTCCGATTGTGTTTTTGACAAGTATCATGGCTTTGAACAATACGCTGCAGTTATTTGACGAAGTGGTAAATCTGACGAACGGCGGACCCGGCAATGCAACGCGGACAATTTCACAGTATATTTACGATTTGTCCTTTAATTTTGTGCCGAGTTATGGCTATGCGGCTGCCGTATCTTATGTGGTCTTACTGTTGGTGGTGGTGATAACAATTATTCAGAAAGGAATTGGGCGTGAAAAATTATGAGAGCAGTTCGGAGTTTCTTAAAAAATTTATTTTTGATGCTGATTTCTTTTATCAGTATTTTTCCGTTTTACTGGATGATTGTGGGAATGACAAATGATTCTAAAGATATCACGATGGGAAAACTGACTTTCGGCAGCTCGCTTGGGACTAATATTGCCAATGCGTTTGAAAAGGCCAATTTGTGGAGAGCCTTTTTAAATTCGGCGGTGCTTGCAGTTACGATTACCCTTTTTTCCCTTCTTTTTTGTTCCGTGGCAGGTTACGCCTTTGTCATCTTCCGGGATAGAGCCAAGGAAATTTTGTTTATGGTGCTGATTGCATCCATGATGGTTCCTTTCGCGACGAAACTGATTCCGATGTTTCGTATGTTTTCAAATATGGGGCTGCTCAACAGCTTCTGGGCAATTATTCTGCCGGCCGTGGGAGCACCGTTTCTGATTTTTTTCTTCCGGCAGAACACGGAGGCGTTTCCCAGAGAAACGATAGAGGCGGCGCGTGTGGACGGCTGCAGTGAATATCAGATATTTGCACGGATTTACGCTCCGATGATGAAGTCCACCTATGCGGCAGCCGGGATTTTTGCGTTTATGGCAAGTTGGAATAATTATATGTGGCCTTTGATTGCCCTGCAGAGCAATTCGAAGTTTACCCTGCCGCTTACGGTTGCAAATCTGGCGGCGGACTTTAATCCGGATTACGGAATGATTATGGTGGGAATTGTGATGTCAACAATTCCGACGGTGATAGTTTTCTTCTGTCTGCAAAAGGCTTTTGTGGAAGGAATGGTAGGCTCCGTAAAATAAGAAAATTTTGTTTTGGAAGTTACGGTACGTTGACAGTCAGACAAGGAAAATGATAGAATAAAATATCGAAATTTGAAAAGACAGGATGAAAAAATATGGCTGTAAAAGTAAAGGATTTAGCAGCAATGCTGGATTTATCGCCCTCCACGGTGTCGCTGGTACTGAACAACCGGCCCGGAATAAGCGAGGCAACCCGTACCCGGGTGCGCGATATGGTAAAAGAGCTGGGATGTGAGGAGCTTTTAGAGGAAGAAAACGAAAAGAAAAATATTATTTTTATCGTTTACCGCAAGCGAAATGAGGCGAAGGAGGGCAGTCCCTACTTTTCACAGATTTTTTCTGAAATCATAGAAGGTGTCGAAAGCCAGATTAAAGCCAGAGGTTACAATTTGCTGGTGTCATATGTGGACAGAGACAGTGCGGTCAAAGTTGCGGCTGGAATTGACAGGGAACAGGCAGAGGGCGTTTTGATACTGGCTACGGAGATGCAGGAGGAACAGTTAAATGCATTTGCGCAAATTCAGATGCCTGTGGTTATCGTGGACAATTATGTCCAGCATAAAAGCTTTGACTGTATCACGATTAATAATGAGCAGGGTGTAAACGAGGCAGTGAAACACCTTGTAAAAATGGGCCATACAGATATTGGATATCTTCATGTGTCGGATAATGCGAACAATTTTACTGAGCGCTACTATGGTTTTTTGCGGGCAATGGACAGTCTCGGGCTAAAATGTCCGAAGAACAGGATTATAAATATTTGCACGGACGGCGGAGAAGCCGTGTATCAGTCGCTGAAGGAAGCCCTTTTGGAAGTTGATAAAATGCCGACGGCTTTCTTTTCGGATAATGATATTATTGCGGTTTATGCAATGAGGATATTCAGGGAGATGGGATACCGGATTCCCGAGGATATTTCAATTGCGGGATTTGACAATATTGCGTTTCTTGAGGTGCTTGACCCGCCGCTGACATCCATTCAGGTTCCAAAGCATAAGATGGGGGTCGTGGCGGCGAATACATTGATTGATAAGATAAAAGAACCGGTAGAAGGAGTTGTAAAAATAGAAGTGTGTACCAGTCTTGTGGTTCGCGGGAGTGTGCGCAGGCTGGAAGAGTGAAGATAAAATATAATATGGCCGCAAAATAAAAGGAGATTGGACTTGATGTGGAACGGAAAACGACCAATATTATTTGGCGGCGATTATAATCCTGACCAGTGGGACGACGCGACCATTGATGAGGATATGAAATTATTTGAACAGGCAGGGATAAATCTGCTGGTGCTGCCGGTATTTGCATGGGCAAAGCTGGAGCCGGAAGAAGGAAAATACGATTTTGAGTGGCTGGACAATATATTAAATAAAATATGGGAACACGGAATCCATGTTTTTCTGGCTACGCCGACTTCGGCGCAGCCTTCGTGGCTCTCAAAAAAATACAGCGACGTACTTCCGGTGGATATTGCCGGGCGCAGGCGCACGCATGGCATGAGAGTGTTTTTTTGCGTGAACAGCATAAATTACCGGAGGAGGGCACGGGCAATAGCAAAGGCACTGGCGGAGCGTTACAGGGATTTCTCCGGGCTGGCCGGCTGGCATGTGGCGAATGAATACGGAACCTATTGCTATTGTGAGAATTGCCGGAAAAAATTTATAGCCTGGCTTAAGACGCGCTATGGCTCGATAGAGGAATTAAACAGCCGCTGGCATACGTCGTTCTGGGGAAGACAGGTTTATGATTTTGATGATGTGACGCTGCCGACAGAGTTAAACGACGATTATCGTTTTTGTCCGGCGGTGCAGTTGGATTATATGCGGTTCGTGACGGATTCTACAATTGAGTGCTATTTAAACGAGGCACAGGTGCTGAAAGCGGCAACGCCGCACCTGCCGGTGTTTACCAATATTTCCGGCTTCATAAAAAAACTGAATCAGTTTGAAATGACGCCGCATATGGATTTTGTCGGGTGGGATAATTACCCGGCGCCGGGAGATGATGCGGCTTTTCCGGCATTTAAGCATGAGATTATGAGGGCGGCGCGTGACGGAGCTCCTTTTTTGGTCGCAGAACAGTCGCCAAATCAGCAGAACTGGCAGCCTTATAACAAAATCAAGCGTCCGGGTGAAATTCGAAGAATCGCTTATCAGGGGCTGGCTCACGGAGCTGACAGCAGCCTCTTTTTTCAAATGCGGCAGTCGGTGGCGGGACAGGAAAAGTTTCACGGGGCGTTTATTGCCCACAGCGGATTTCAGACAAGAATATTCCGGGAAGGATGTGCCCTCGGACAGGAATTTAAAAAGCTTGGCAGTTCTTTTACGGGAGGCAGAATCAGGGCCCGCGCGGCAATTGTGTTTGACTGGGAAAACTGGTGGGCGCTTGAACTGACCAGCGGTCCCACGCAGGATATGGATTATTTAAAGCAGGTTTTCCGGTATTATAAGGCATTTTATACTGAGAATATTCCGGTGGATATCATAAAAACGACGACGGAACTGGATAATTATGATTTGGTTGTGATGCCGCTTTTATATATGATGAAGCCGGGCTTTGATGAAAAGATACGGGAATTTGTAAAGAAAGGCGGCACGGCGGCCGCAACCTACATGAGCGGACGCGCAGACGAAAATGACAGGTGTGTTTTCGGAGCTTACCCGGGACCGCTCAAGGATGTTTTTGGTGTATGGGTGGAAGAGACAGACGCGCTTTATCCGGAAGAGATGATTGAAATTATTATGACGGGAAAGGAGGGGGACTGTTCAGAAAGACAGTACACAGGAAGGTTTCTCTGCGATTTGTTTCATGCGCAGACGGCGGAGGTCTTAGCGGTGTATGGAAAGAGCTTTGCCAGAGAAAAGGAACAGGAGTGCTTTTATACCGGAATGCCGGCGCTTACCGTCAACAAATACGGGGAAGGGCATGCTTATTACCTTGGGTGCGAGCCTGACGAGTCCTTTATGCGGCAGTGGATTTTAAAGCTGTGTGAGGAGACAGGCGTAAAGCGGCTTTTTGCGTTTGAAGGAAAACTGGAACTGACCTGCCGGGAAAACGAAACTGGACAGTATGTGTTTGTAATTAATCATGGAAACAGCAAGGGCAGTGTATGGCTGAATGAAGAAGGCAAAAGTCCGGCGTACTATAGTTTGCTTCAGGATAAAGAAGTAAAAGGAGTATTTACAATATCTCCGGGGGAAGTGGCGGTGCTCTTCCGGGAACGGGATTAAGCGGCGTATATTTTATAAAGAAGAAAAGAGAGGGGTATCAGAATGCTGACGGATACAAGAAAATCAGTAAACGCAAAGGTTCACCCGGTGGACGGGCTGAACGTGGAATGGACAGGGGGGCTGTGGAAAGAGCGGTTCGACACCTGCGCGGAAAGCACGGTGCCGCAGCTTCAGCACATGTTTGAGAGCAAGGACATCAGCCACGTGGTGGAAAATTTCAAAATCTGTGCCGGAGAAGCCGAGGGGGATTTTGACGGAACTGTGTTTGGCGACGGCGACTTTTACAAATGGATGGAGGCGGCTCTTTATACTGCTGCAAAGACAAAGAATGAAAAGCTGCTTGCACAGCTTGACGGCTACATAGAATTAATTGCCAGGGCCCAGCAGAGCGATGGTTATCTTTCAACCAAGCAGATTATCGGGGAGCGGCAGAAGAACGGAACCACCAGAATGGGGGATATCAACGATTTTGAGGTGTATAATTTCGGGCATATGTTTACATCCGCCTGTCTGCACAAAAGAATTACCGGCAAGGATACCTTCATGGCGGTTGCGGTGAAGGTAGCGGACTATCTGGAGCATCTCTATGCGGAAGCGGAGGCCTCAGGCGAAGTGCAGACGGCGGTGTGCCCTTCCCATTACATGGGGCTTATTGAAATGTACCGCACCACAGGGCAGGAGCGTTATCTTTCGCTGGCGAAGCAGGCTATTTCCCTCAGGGACAGTGTGAAGAATGGTATGGACGACAATCAGGACAGGATTCCCCTGAAAAAGCACGATAAGATTATCGGTCACGCGGTGAGAGCCAATTATCTGTATGCGGGCGTGGCGGATTTGTGCCTGGAAGAGACGGACGAGGAGTATTTGGAGGTGCTGCATAAGGTATGGCGGAGCCTTCTTGACAAGAAGCTTTATATCACCGGCGGCTGCGGCGCGCTTTACAACGGCGTTTCCCCCTACGGGAATTTTTTCGTTGACCAGAAAATCCATCAGGCATACGGCTATGAATACCAGCTGCCCAACATTACGGCCTACAATGAAACCTGCGCGTCTCTCGGAGGCGTGTTCTGGGCGTACCGGATGTTCCAGTTAGAGCCGAAGGCGGAATATTTTGATATCATTGAAAGAATGATGCTGAACACCAATCTTGCGGCTCTCAGCCTGGACGGGAAAAAGTTCTTCTACGAAAATACCCTGCGCCGGACGAAAAAGCTGGATTATGAGTTGGTGTGGCCTCTTACCAGAAGCGAATATATTTTAAGCTATTGCTGCCCGCCGAATCTTGCCCGCACAGTGGCGCAGTCAGGCGAGTATGCCTACACGGTTTCGGAGAACGCGGTGTGGCTTGGCATGTACGGCGCAAACCGGGTGGAGATTGCGCTGGAGAATGGAGCGGAATTTACGCTGGTGCAGGAGACGGACTATCCTTTCGACGGCCGGATTCGCTTCACCTGTGAAAATGTGAAATCGGATAAGGGATTTTCCTTAAAGCTTCGGATTCCGGGCTGGGCAAAGAGCGGAAGCATCTGCACAGGCGGGGAGAACCGCAGGCTTGGAAGGGACGAGTCAGGAACCTACCAGAGCGTGGAAATTACGGATTTACAAAATATGGAGGTGATTTTGACGCTGGATATGGAGGTACGCTATACGTCTGCCCATACCATGGTGGAGGAGTCCTGCGGACAGGCGGCCATTGAGAGAGGCCCGTTGGTATACTGCTGTGAAGGCGTGGACACAAAAGCGCCTACACTTGACGATTTGTATCTGAATTTGGATGCGGAATATCAGACCGCGGAGGTTGAAATCGAAGGACGGCAGATTACGGCCCTTCAGGGCGAGATGTACTGCATGAACCGTGAGGAATACGACAGAGAAGCGCTGTATCAGCCGCTGGTTTATCGCGGTATGAAAAAGGAGGCGGTTCGCCTGATTCCTTATTATGCCTGGGATAACCGCGAGTTCGGGGAAATGCGCGTCTGGTTCCCGGTGGCCTATGTGACAAAGGATTCCGGGGAAAAAAAAACGGCAAATGACTTCCGGCACAAAATCGTAGTCCTTGACGACGACCCTACCGGCGTTCAGACGGTGCATGATATTTCTGTTTACACGGACTGGGAGGAGGAGTCCATCCGAAAAGGTTTTGCGGAAGAAAACAATCTGTTTTTTATCCTTACCAATTCCCGCAGTTTTTCACGGGAGGAGACGAGGGAGGTTCACAGGGAGATTGCCCGGCGCGTCAGTCGCGTTGCCAGAGAAACCGGAAAGAAATTTGTGCTGATTTCCAGAGGAGATTCCACCTTAAGAGGGCACTATCCTTTAGAGACGGAGACGCTGCGCAGGGAACTGGAGGAAGCGTCGGGAGAGAAAATTGACGGCGAGATACTCTGCCCCTTTTTCCCCGAAGGCGGTCGCTTTACCATGGGAAACGTCCACTATGTAAAAGAAGGGACGATGCTGGTTCCGGCGGGGATGACGGAGTTTGCAAAGGACAAAACCTTTGGCTACCATGCCTCAGACCTCACGGAGTATGTGGAGGAAAAGACAGAAGGGCTTTATAAGAAGGAGAGCTGCATCTGCATTACCCTTGAAGAACTTAGGGAAAGACGTCTCGGGGATATCAGACAAAAGCTTTTGTCCGCGGAGAATTTTGCAAAAATAATCGTCAACGCCACCACCTATGAGGAACTTTCGGTATTCTGCAGAGCCTACGTGGAAGCAGTGAAGGCAGGGAAAAATTACCTTGCCCGGACGGCGGCGGCGTTTCCCAGGGTGCTTGGCGGCGTTTCCGATAAGCCTCTTCTGGGAAAGAAGGATATTATCGGCGGTGATAGTAAAACCTCCGAATCCGCCGGAAACGGGGGCATCGTACTGGTCGGCTCTCATGTTAAAAAGTCTACTCAGCAGTTAGAGCATCTGATGCAGTCAAAGGCAGCGCTGGAATTTATGGAGTTTGACGTAAACACCTGTCTTGTTCCCGGCGGGCTGAAAAAGGAGGCGGAGCGCATCACGGCCATGGCGGAGGAAGCAATAAAAAGCGGAAAAACGGCGGTGGTTTACACCAGCAGAAAGCTTCTTGTGCCGCAGGAGGAGGATACGGATAAAATATTGAAGGCTTCCGTTGAAATTTCGGATGCGGTGACCAGCGTAATCGGACAACTTCATGTAAAGCCGGCCTATATTATCGCAAAGGGCGGAATCACATCCTCCGATGTGGGGACAAAGGCACTTAAGGTGAAGAAAGCTCTCGTCATGGGACAGATTCAGAAGGGAATCCCGGTTTGGCTTACAGGGGAGGAGAGCAAGTTCCCCCGGATGCCGTACATCATCTTTCCCGGAAATGTGGGAGACGCGGACACCCTGCGCCTGATTGTGGAAGAACTGGAATAAAATCAGCAAAGCCCCGGTGAGCGGGACTGGAACAGGAGATAAACAATATGAGAAAAGTAATCATTTCACTGGCGCCCGTGCAGGCCGGGACGCCGGTAGACGCAGTATCCCTTGCAGAGGATGTGACAAAAAGCGTGCAGGCCGGGGCGGCCATGTGCCACCTGCATTGCAGAAAGCCGGACGGAAGCCTTACGCCGGACACCTCCTATATGGTGGAATGCTTTGAGGAAATTTTAAAGCGGACGGACGTGGTGGTGCAGGCCTCCACCGGCGGGGTATCAGAGATGAATATTGCCGAGAGGTGCAATCCTCTTGACTACGGGAAGGTGGAGAGCGCCTCCTTAAACGGCGGGAGCACAAATCTGGGAGAAAATGTGTACATCAATTCCTTTGACGATATCCGGTATTGCGCGGATGCGGTGTACCGCCGGGGAATACTGCCGGAAACGGAAGTGTTTGACATTGGTATGCTCTATAACATGGAACTGGTAAAGAAAGAGCAGCCCTTTGCGGAGCCCATGCTTTTTAATCTGGTGTTCGGGCACAAGGGCGGTATGCAGCCCACGCCGGAAATGCTTTCCGCGTTCCGTTCCTTTGTGCCAAAGGACGCTCTCTGGGGCGTGACTCATTTCGGGCGCGACAACTGGACTTTCCTGGCGATGGCCATTGCCATGGGAGCTTCGGTGGTCCGGGTAGGCTTTGAGGACAGCGCTTATCTGGCAGAAGGTGAAGCGGCGGAGAATAATTATCAGATTGTGGAAAAGACGGCGGCATTAATCCGCAGCATGGGTCTTGAGACTGCCAGCCCAAAGGAAGCAAGGGAAATTCTGCACTTAAAAAAGAAATAAGGAAAGGGGCTGCCGCAGCAGATCCCCAAAAGTTTGTGTCTGCGCTGCAACCACAAACTTTGCTATGCGCAAAATGCAGCGCGGAAATGAGGAAAGAGCGATGCTTAAAATTTCAGGAATACATATTAATTACGAAAAAAATCCCGCAGGCGTTGCGGAAAGTCCGCAGTTTGGCTGGGAAATTGAAAGCGACATGCGCAGCGTGAAGCAGACCTCCTACCGGCTTTTGCTGGCAGAGGATGAAAGCTTTGAAAAACCGGTGTACGACAGCGACGTGGTGGCGTCGGAGGAGTCCGCCCATGTACAGGCCCTTGCGGAGGGGGAAGGGGCAGCGGCCGGCGCATTGCCAAAATGGATGAAATCTCTCACAAAATATTTTGTGCGGGTGGAAATTACCGCGACAGGGACGTTCGTCAGCGGAAAGACAGATGGCAAAAAGACAGATAACGGAAAGGCCGCGGCCTCTGCCGGTACAGAAAAGGCAGTTTCCGGCGAAAGCCTCACGGAATCCGCAGTAAGTAAGACGGCATGGTTTATAACGGCTCTTGTAAAAGAGGACTGGGCGGCGCCCTTTGTGTCGGCGGAGACAGACGATTCTTATAAGGAATGCTCAAAGGGAACCTGTGTGCGGGGACAGGTTACGGTGAAAAAGCCTTTGAAGGAGGCTTATGCCGTGACCACGGCTCTCGGGCTTTACAACTTTTTCCTTAATGGAAAGAAGGTGGGGGAGGACGAGATGACGCCGGGCTGGACCTCCTATCAGAGACATCTCCTGTACCAGACCTATGAGGTGACGGATTACCTGAAAGAGGGCGCAAACACCGCCGGAGCGATGCTGGCGGCGGGCTGGTACAAAGGCGTCATGGGACTGACCAAGGCAAGGAACAATTACGGCGACCGGACAGGCTTTTCCATGGAGCTTTTGCTCCGCTATGCGGATGGAAGCGAGGAATGGGTGTGCACGGACAGTTCCTGGGAAGGAGCGGACAGCCCGGTAATTTTTTCCGAGATTTACGACGGGGAAATTTATGATTCCTCTCTGGAAATTCCCGGATGGGCGGATGCGCCGGTAACGGCGGAGGCTGCCGGGCCGGCCGCGGAAGAAAAAGACGCCTCTGGCAGATGGCGCGAAACTGTGGAGGTTCCTTTTGATATTTCCGTACTGCGCGCCCAGGGCGGCGCACGGGTAAGGATGATGGATGCGCTGCCCTGTCAGGAGATTATCCGCACGCCGAAGGGCGAGAGGGTGCTTGATTTCGGACAGAATATGGCGGGAAGAATCCATGTGACGGCGGCAGGGAAAGCCGGGGACGTCATTGAGCTGCACTGTTTTGAGGTGCTTGACAGCGAAGGCAACGTCTATCTGGACAACCTGCGCAAGGCGAAAGCAACCATGAAATATATCTTTTCAAAGGAGGAAACGGTTACATGGTATCCGAGATTTACCTATATGGGCTTTCGGTATGCGCTTGTGGTCTCTTATCCCGAAGAGCTGAAAAAGGAGAATTTTACGGCACATACGCTGCATTCGGATATGGTGCGCACGGGTGAGATTACCTGCTCCAATCCGCTGCTGAATCAGCTTCACCACAATTATCTGTGGGGAATGAAGGGGAACTTCCTTGATGTGCCAACCGACTGCCCGCAGCGTGACGAGCGGCTTGGCTGGACGGGAGACGCCCAGATATTCTGCCGGACGGCAAGCTATCTGGCGAACACCTATACCTTCTTTAAAAAGTGGCTTCGGGACGTGGAGGTTGACCAGACGCCCGAGGGCGGCGTGCCCCATGTGGTTCCCAATATCGAGGAGGGGCGCACGGACGGCAACTGGCTCCTTCGGCAGGGGCCTCATTCCGCGGCAGCCTGGGCGGACGTGGCGGTGATTGCCCCTTGGACGCTGTATCTGATGTTCGGCGATAAGGAGATTTTGAGACGGCAGTACGAAAGCATGAAGGGATGGATAGAATTCATGCGGGAGCATTCGGAGGATTATATCTGGAACTACAAGCTGCAGTTCGGAGACTGGGTGGCGCTGGACGCGGAGGAGGGAAGCTATTTCGGGGCGACGCCCAACGATTTGACCTGTACCGCATACTATGCTTATTCCACCGGCCTTTTTGCAAAGATGGCCCGCCTTTTGGACAAGCCGGAGGCGGCGGAGTATGAGGAGCTTTACGGAAAAATTGTCCGCAAATTCCGGCAGACTTTCTTTGACGGGAAAGGGAATCTGACGGCCCAGACCCAGACAGCTCATATTGTGGCGCTGTACTTTAAGCTGACGCCGGAGGAATATGTTTCCCGGACAGTGGAGGGGTTAAAACGGCTTCTGGAGAAGGAAAACGGCCATCTTGTGACAGGGTTTGTGGGGACGCCCTATTTCTGCCACGCGCTGAGCCAGAACGGCTGTGTGAAGGAGGCCTATGATTTGCTGCTGAAAGAGGATTTCCCTTCCTGGCTCTATCAGGTAAAAATGGGAGCAACCACCATATGGGAGCACTGGGACGGCTTAAAGCCCGACGGAACCATGTGGAGCGCGGATATGAACTCCTTTAACCATTATGCCTACGGCGCTATCGGAGAGTGGATGTACCGCGTGATGGCCGGGCTGGAAGCGGATGAAAAGGCAGGAGGCTTTAAGCATGCGGTTCTGTATCCGAGACCGGGCGGAGGGCTCTCCTTTGTGGACGGAAGGTATCATTCCATTTACGGCGTGGAAGCTGTGCGCTGGGAGGCGGACGGAAAGGAGATAACGCTGCGGGTAAAGATACCTGCCAACACCACGGCGGAGATTCGTCTTGACAACGGGGAAGAAGTATCCGAGGCGGACGGCCTTATCTTTACTGAGGCGGGAGAGTATCTTACTGCGCAGGCCGGTTCCGGGGAATATGCGATACGGTATCGGATGAAGTAGAGACCCGGAAGGCGTAAGGGAGGAGGAATCTGCTGATGGAAAAAAAAGAGAGCAGGGCAGGGAGAAGCAACCTCCGGCGCAGAGCGCCCTCCGGCCCGGTGCGGCTGCTTTCCCGTATAAAAAAATGGTGGCTCTACCAGAGAATCCAGCAGCAGATTTTTTTCTCCCTGCTTTTGGTTTCTCTTCTTGGAATCGCGCTTTTAGGAAGCGTTTCCTACCGGATTTCCAGCAGGGCAGTGGAAAAAAACTATCAGCTTTCCCACGAGTCTACCCTGAAAAATTCAAGCAAGGTACTGGATACCCAGCTAAGCCCCATAATTGAAATGATTCGTTCCTTTTTGAATGATGAGGACATGCAGAGAGTGCTGGAGAACCAGACAGAGGACGGCAGGCGGGCCTTTACCGGCGAGGAACAGCGGGTGCTCAAAAGTGTGGGAGAGAGGCTGACGAAGCAGGAAAACAGCGTCAACTATGTGGCCTTTATGGACTTGTGCGGACATTGTTATCTGCTCAGCAATGTGAATCTGGGGACCTATGATTTTTACCGGTACTACGAGAAGCACAATTTTCTTGAGGAAATCTGGAGCGGGGAGGCGAGAGCCGCCGACGGCCGGGAGGTGTTTTTCGGCAGCAGCGTAATCGGCGGAATTCCTTCCCAGGGATTCAGTATCGTCAAGTACTTAAATGCGCCGGATACCTTAAAGCCCATGGGCTATCTGGTGGTGGATGTGAACAGCCGGATTCTGGACAAGACCTTTATGACAGGAAACGAGGGATATGCCACTAACGAGTATCTGATTGCCGATTTGCGGTATGACCAGCTTGTGCGGGCAAGGAGAGGGTTTGCGGACGGACAGGCGCTTTTGGAGGACTTTTCCCGCGGGCAGCAGCAGAGATATCTTTTCACCAGCGTACACAACAGCATCACCGGCTGGGAGCTGGTGAATGTGATTGAGAGGAACGAATTAAGCGCGGAAAGCAAGCTTATCCGCAACACCGTTTTCTGGTGCGGCGGCTTTCTGGTGATTTTAAGCTTCGGGCTTGCCATGTCCATTTCAAGAACCATTACAAAGCCTTTAAACCAGTTAGAGCAGGTAATTGAAAGGGTAAAAGAGGGCGAGAGGCACGTCACGGAGGAGTTCGACGAAAGCGAGGCGGGACGGATAGGGCAGAAGTTTAAGGAGATGGTAAACACCAACCTTGAGCTGAAGGAATATCTTTTAACCGCCAGGCTCAATGAAAGGGAGGCGGAGCTTTTGCTTTTGCAGTCCCAGATTAATCCGCATTTTCTTTATAACACGTTAGATTCCCTGTACTGCATGGCAATTATCCACGGGGACGACCAGATTGCCGACATGACGCTGGCCTTATCCGACCATTTTAAGCTGTCGCTGAATAAGGGAAAGAGATTCTGCACGGTGTCTGATACGGTCACCCAGATAAAGGATTATATGAAGCTGCAGGGAATGCGTTTCGGAGAGCGCTTTAAGCTTTCGGTGGAAGTGGCGGAGGATATCCTGGAAGAGGAAATGCTGACTTTTTTATTGCAGCCTTTTGTGGAAAACGCCATTTATCACGGCCTTGAACCGAAGCTGGGAGGCGGGACTATCCGGCTGCGGGGGTGGAAGGAAGAGGAAAAGCTTTATTTTACAGTGGCGGACGACGGTATCGGCGTGGATGATATCACAAAACTGGATTCCGGCTTCGGAATCAATAACGTAAAGGAACGGATTAAACTGCATTACGGGGAAGATTACGGATTCACGGTGAAAAGCGGGAAGGGAAAAGGGACGGAAATTACAATCGTGCTGCCTCTTGGTAAGAGAGAGCAGTACAGAAATGGGGAGAGTTATGTACCGGCTGGTAGTGATTGACGATGAAGCGATTGTAGTGGAGGCGGTCAAAGCCATGATTACCCGGCTTGGGCTGAACTATGAGGTAGTGGGATTTGCCTTTGACGGGATTCACGGTCTTGAGGCGGTGCGGCAGGCAGAGCCGGATATTGTACTGACGGATATCCGTATGCCGGGCCTTGACGGACTGTCTCTGATTGAGGAGGCGAAAGAATTCTGCCCGGATACCATCTTTGTGGTAATCAGCGGTTATACGGAGTTTGAGTATGCCAGAAGGGCTTTGTCAATGGGGGTGAAGGATTATATTGACAAGCCAATCAGTATGGAAAAGCTTAAGACCGTACTGACACGGATTGAAAAGGATTTTTTTCAGTCCAGGGATGAAAATGCGGGGCCGGCCTATGGACAGGCTATTCAGGAAAAATTAGGCCGGCTTTTTGACGAAAGCGTTTCCGCAATGGCGGAGGGAGACGCCGGAAGCTTTCAGCGGTGTATGGAGCAGGGGCTTGACGAGCTTTTAAAGATATACGAGGATACGGAGGATTTCCGCAGAGAGGTCTATAAATGGCTGTGTGTGCAGAGCGATATTCTGACAGAGCGCCAGCCGCAGGTTTCCAGGGACGGGCTGATTTCCTATCAGGAAATTGCAAAAAAGAATACAAACGGAGAAATTCTGGAATACGCCCGGAAGATGATAAGGGATATTGCAAGACACATCGAGGCAGATAAGACGGGAAGCAGCCATGCAACGATTCTGGAGCTTCTGGCATACATCGAGGAGTATTATAACAGGGATATCGGTTTAAACGAGCTGGCGGACAGAGCAGGCATGAGCACGGCATATTTAAGCGTGCTTTTCAAGTCGGAGGTGGGAACCTCCTATGTAAAATACCTGACAGACCTTCGGATTAAGCACGCCAAAAAGCTTTTGAAGGAAGGCTATAAGGTCAGCGAGGTCAGTGAGATGGTAGGATATAACAATTACCGTTATTTTTGCGACATATTTAAAAAGTGTGTCGGAAAGACTCCCAATGAGTATAAGCACAATTACTAAAAAGGCAAAAACACATATTAAAAAACTGTACAAAATATAAAAAATTACTCACTGGAAAATTTCCTCTAAAATGATAGTATTAAGATATCAAAAAAATCTTAGTAAAGCAAAGGCGCAGGCAGGACAAAAGAGGCGCCGGAGCAAAACCGGAAAGGGAGGAAAGACATGAAAAAAAGAATAGTTGCAGTATTATTGGCAGCACTTATGGTAACCGGTCTTATGGCAGGCTGCGGAAACAGCGGCAGCGACGCTGCAGACAATGCAGGCACATCAGACGCACCGGCGCAGACGGAAAGCGATGCACCGGCGGAGAGCGACGACGCTGCGGCTCCGGAAGCAGATGCAGGAAGCGATTCGGCAGATGCGGCGGCAGCCGGAGATTTCACGGGAGCAGACCCTCAGCTTGAGAAGCACATTAAGATTCTTACTATCTGGGCGGAGGACAATGACAACGGTATTTTGTTAAACAAGATTTGCGAGAATTACCAGAAGGATGTAAATCCCAACTTCACATGGGAATATGAAATGGTAGCGGCAGACAATCTTCAGCAGAAGATAGCAACCCTTGCTGCATCCAACGACCTTCCTGATATGTTTGCATACGAGGCAGGCACACCGCTTCTGACACTGATAGAGGCAGACAAGATTGTAAACCTTTCACAGGAGCTTGAGAAAATCGGCGTGATGAAGTACCTCAACGAAGGCGCTGTAGGGATAATGAAGAGCCTTTCGGGAACCAGCGAACTGTACGACCTTCCTCTTGGATTAAACGCAGAGGGCTTCTGGTATAACAAGGCGCTCTTTGAGCAGGCAGGCTGTGAAGTTCCAAAGACATGGGATGAGTTCGAAGATGTTCTTACAAAGCTTGATGCGGCAGGCATTCAGCCCCTTTCCACAGGCGGCGCTGACAAGTGGCTTGCAACACGTCTGATTAACGCTTATGCAGTAAGAACATGCGGCAATGATATCATGACAAAGACAGCCAACGGCGAAGTTCCTTACACAGACCCCGGCCTTGTGGCGGCAGCCGACAAGCTTCAGGAATGGTCACAGAAGGGATACTTTGGCGAAGGCGTTACAACAGTAGATGCCAATACAGCAGGCTCCATGCTGATGAGCGGCAAGGCTGCCATCTTCTACAATGGTTCCTGGTTTACACAGAATCTGGCTGACGAGAGCCAGAACCCGGCAGGCAAGG
>CAMSTM010000036.1 GCA_947063675.1 uncultured Lachnospiraceae bacterium
AGAGCGTTTGGCTACGGACCAAAAGGTCGGGGGTTCGAATCCTCTAGCGCACGTTAAAAAATGCGTATACTCACAATTGCCGGTGTGTATGCGCATATTTTGGTAATGGCGGAAATGCTGACAAGCGGTGTTTTCGCTGATTTTATATGTGTTGGATTTGAAAGCTTTATGGAATGAGCATGAACCGCTTGCTGTTCCGGTGATTTACAATCCTGTTGGCGGCTTTCGCAGAAAGGCGGATTACAAAGATGAAAATACAATTTTTAAACGGCGGTCTGGCAAATCAGGCTTTCCAATACATATTTGCAAGATATTTTGAGTTATCTCATCCGGGCGAAATGATGTTCATGGATGATTCATATTTTGCCCTTCATACCGTCCACAATGGCTATGAACTGAATAAGGTATTTGGTATTAAGGCTCATATGTTAAGCGAATGCTTTGATGATGAGGTATGGCAGTTTATTCTGGCACAGCGCCGCGAGGGAAAAAGCGTTCCACAGATTTTATGTGAAAATGGGCTGTCATTTTCCATGTTATCTGAAGTTGGGGAAAATCACCGGACTTTTAACCCTTTTGACGGAAAAGTGGTTTCTATTCCATGTAATAGATATTTTCCGCAAATATTGGATGTTTCAGAGGATGTCTATTATCATGGGTATTGGATTAATAAACATTGGTTTGAACGCTATAAAGACGTTTTTCTGAAAGAATTTTGTTTTCCTCCGATTACAGAGGAACACAATAAATATTATATGGACAAAATTCAGACTTCCGATTCTGTATCCATTCACATCAGAAGAGGCGATTACGTTTCTCTGGGGTGGGAACTGCCTTTGGAAATTCAAAAAAAGCTTATAGAAGAATTTGTGAAGTTACAGTCAGACAGCGGCTCGCTTTTTGTATTTTCGGATGATATTGAATGGTGTAAGGAGCATCAGGAGCAAATCGGATTAAACCGTTTTGCGCATACATATTTTGTCGCGGGCAACAGCAACGGGCTGAACTATCGGGACTTGCAGCTTATGAGCCAATGTAAATTTATGATTATGTCAAACAGTGCATTTTGCTATTTGGCTGTATTGTTAAATACAAAAAAACAGTTTGTTTTAAATCCTACAGACAGAGAAGTATGATAAAGATTCTGCCGTTTCCCATCTTTCAGGTAACGGACATAATTTGTTTTTATACTTATATTAGACATTACGAAAGAATAGAATTCCGCCTTTTTGCAGAAAATAACTTTTCAGATGAGAAAGGCAGGCATTTGCAAAGCAATGAAGACATTATATCTTTCAGACGAAGAATTAAATATACTGGACGCCCTTCGGAGAAAAAGCGAAGAAACCTATTTTCACAGCAGAAACGTATCGAAGCTGGCCGTGGCGCTGGGGATTTCCTGCCGGCTGTCATGGGAGGCGATTCGGATACTCAGAATGGGTGGATTACTGCATGATGTGGGAAAACTTAAGGTGCCGTCCGCTATTTTAAATAAAAAGGGAAGTTTAAATGCGGACGAAATGAGAGAGATGCGCAGGCATTCAGCGTACGGCGAGATGCTTTTAAGGGGAAAAGCAGGGGTCAGAGACGAGTCCGTACTGAATATTGTGCGGCACCATCATGAAAAAATCTTCGGAAAGGGTTACCCCGACGGCATTCCGGAAAACCATCTTCTGGTGCAAATCGTAACGGTAGCTGATATTTATGATGCCTTACGAAGTGACAGGTGCTACAGGAAGGGATATGACAGGGAAAAAGCCTTTGCCATCTTATATGCCGACAACGGAATTAACCGCAGGATTGTTGACAGGCTTTATGCCGTTTCCGGCCCGTCACTGCAGAATGCATCGGGATTTGATTAAAATGTATTAAAAATCAGCATAGTAATCATTTAAGATGGCCGTGCATTGGAAGATGGATGGAGAATAACCTTTTGAAAAATTCAGGTATTTCAGTGCCAGCGGATGCCTGCGCTCTTATTCGACAGTCTTATGTTATTTCTAAACACAAACACATTGAGATTTAAATGACTCTGGGTAAATTCCCCACAGCTCTGTCACGAGGAAATTAATTAAAATAAATCAATATAATTGATTAAATATATGCCTTGCACACATTTTACAGCTATGATAAAATTCATAAGAATTCAATAAAAGACTGAAATGTGATGAAAATGCGTCCCTGTGAAGTGTCCCTTAAGGGTGCTTTGCGGGGATTTTGTTGTTGCGGCAAGGTATCATATGTCTTAAATTTTTGGAGGAGAAGTTATGAATGTAGTGGAGAAATACGGAAAATCTTATTTTATGCCGCCGGTAGTTACATATGACTGGGTAAAGAAGGATACGCTTACCGCCGCGCCTGTATGGTGCAGCGTGGATTTAAGAGACGGAAACCAGGCGCTGATTGAGCCTATGGGGCTTGAGGAAAAGCTTGAGTTTTTCAGAATGCTGGTGGAAGTGGGCTTTAAGGAAATTGAGGTGGGATTTCCGGCAGCCTCGGATACGGAGTATCAGTTTGTACGCGCACTGATTGAGCGGGATATGATACCGGATGACGTGACGATTCAGGTGCTGACCCAGGCAAGGGACCATATTATAAGAAAAACCTTTGAGTCCATAAAGGGCGCTCCCTCAGCGGTGGTGCATCTTTACAATTCCACTTCCGTGGCTCAGCGGGAGCAGGTGTTTAAGAAGTCCAGGGAAGAGGTAAGGCAGCTTGCGGTGGACGGCGCAAAGCTTTTGAAGGAAATTGCGCAGGAGACGGAGGGGAATTTTACTTTTGAATACAGCCCGGAGAGCTTTCCGGGGACGGAGGTGGATTACGCTTTAGAGGTCTGCAATGCGGTGCTCGATGTGTGGCAGCCGGATAAGGACCATAAGGTAATCATCAATATTCCCACCACGGTGCAGATTGCCATGCCCCATGTGTTTGCCTGTCAGGTGGAATACCTTCACAAGAATTTAAAATACAGGGATGCAGTGGTTTTAAGCGTCCATCCACACAACGACAGAGGCTGCGGTATCAGCGATGCGGAGTTTGGCGTTCTGGCCGGTGCGGACCGGGTGGAGGGTACTCTTTTTGGAAACGGCGAGAGAACGGGAAATGTGGACATCGTGACCCTTGCCATGAATATGGTCTGCCATGGCGTGGAGCCGGGGCTTGATTTCAGTAATATCAGCAAGATAAGGGAAACTTATGAGCTGCTTACGGGTATGAGGGTTTACGAGAGAGCGCCTTATGCCGGGGATTTGGTGTTTACCGCCTTTTCCGGCTCCCATCAGGATGCGATTTCAAAGGGAATGTCATGGTGGAAGGAGGGCAAAAGCGGCAGGCGCTGGGATGTGCCTTATCTTCCCATTGACCCGGAGGACTTGGGGCGCGAGTACGAGTCGGATGTGATTCGAATCAACAGCCAGTCGGGCAAGGGCGGCATTGCCTTTATCTTAAAACAGAACTTTGGTATTTCCCTGCCGGATAAGATGAAGGAGGAAGTGGGCTATCTGATGAAAGGTATTTCTGACCAGCGGCATCAGGAGCTTGTCCCCGAGGATGTATACCGGATATTTGAGGATAATTATATTAACGAGCGGGAGATTTTCGACATTCCCGAGTGTCATTTTAAACAGCAGAAGGACGGTATTACCGCCGAGGTGACGATTGAGCAGAACAGGGAAAGAAGGGTCATTGAAACATCGGGCAACGGACGCCTGGACGCCGTAAGCAATGCCGTGAAGCTGTTTTTCGGTATCAGCTATGAGCTTTCAGTTTATGAGGAGCACGCTGTTTCAAGAGGTTCTTCTTCAAAGGCGGCGGCTTATGTGGGAATTTTATGCAACGGTAAAATGTACTGGGGCGTGGGAATTGACGAGGATATCATCAAGAGTTCCATTGCCGCGCTGGTTTCCGCAGGAAATAAAATGGCAAGGGGCGAAAACGTAAAGGAAGGCCGTGAGGAGCGGATTATGGATATCATGCGCTATATCCAGAACCATTACAGGGACGTGACCTTAGAGGAGCTTGCAGGCCAGTTCCATCTCTCCGCGCCGTACCTTTCCAAATATATCAGAGAGCATACCGGCGCCACCTTCCAGGACGCGGTGAAAAAGTCCAGAATGAAAAGGGCAAGGGCGCTTTTGAAGGAAACCAATCAGACGGTGGAGAGCATTGCCGCCAGCGTGGGATATGAGACGGTGGAACATTTTAACAGGCTTTTCAAAAAGACCTACGGCATGACGCCGGTGCAGTTTCGGAGAGAAAATAAATAATAAAACGGGGTAAAGGGCACTGCTGCTCCGGTACGGGGATGTATCGGGGCGGGAGTGCTTTTTGTATTGCCGGAATCTGAACATGGACTTCCGTAATGCAGAAGAATACAGGGTTGACAAATTAGTCTATATATTATAGACTGATAATGTGGTTTGGGTCTATAAAGAATAGACCCAAAGACTGGCGGTTGGAAGATACGGCGGGACCTCTGCAGGTATTTGCGGGGCCGCAGCTTCGGTAACAGGGTGATAAATGCATAGAGGAGAGATTTGATATGGGCGATTATAAGCTGGCGGACGCCGAGGAGAGGTTTGCGGAAATCATATGGGACAGGGAGCCGCTTGGCTCGCCGGAGCTGGTGAAAATCTGTGAGAAGGAAATGAACTGGAAGAAATCGACTACATACACAGTTCTGAAAAAGCTTTGCGACAGAGGAATTTTCAAAAATGAAAACGCGGTGGTGTCGGCACAAATGAGCAGGGAGGAATTTTACGGCGCTCAGAGCCGGAAGTACGTGGAGGATGTGTTTGCAGGCTCTCTGCCGAAGTTTCTGACTGCTTTTTGCAGAGGAAGGAGGCTTTCTTCAAAGGAAGCGGAGGAGATGCAGAGATTTATTGACGAGTACCGGGAGGACAGATAAGGAGGAAACGCATGACGGAAATATTTGTAACTGTTTTAAATATGAGTATTATGGCGTCGATTGTGATTGTCATGGTAGTTTTTCTGCGATTGCTCCTGAAAAAGATGCCCGCAATTTTTTCCTACTGTCTGTGGCTGGCGGTGTTTGTCCGGCTTTTAATTCCGTTTTCGATGGAGGCGGACTGGGGAATCATTCCCTCGGCGCAGTTTTCGGGAATGGAGGCAGACGGATTTGGCGCGGCTGCGGCTTATGGGGACGGCGCATTGCCTGACGGAGGGGATTTTTCAGGGACAGGAAACATATCGGATGCCGGTGCCGCTTTGAGGAATGAAAATATGACAGGAGATACCGCAGTCCCGGAAAGCAAGGGAATGTCAGGAAATATTGTTTCCCCGGAAAACGGGAGTTCATTTGACCTGTCGGTTTTCGGCAGGGAAGTAAAATCGCTGACAACGGGGCTTGCGCTGCTGTGGATTACCGGCTTTGCCCTTTTGCTTTTTTATGGAATATTCACCTATATCCGCTTCATGAAATTTCTTGCAGGCGGCGTTAAGGGCAAAAGCGGGCAGGGGAAGCAGAGCGGAGAAGGTATTACGGACGGAAAGTACAGGGTTGTGGTTTCGGAGAATATCAGAGCGCCCTTTGTGGCCGGTTTTCTAAAGCCGGTAATCTATCTTCCCCGGGGGCTCGACAAGGTACAGTCGGATATGGTGTGCGCACATGAAAAGGTACACATTGCGCGGCGGGATTATCTGATAAAGCCTGTTGCCTGTCTGGCTGTGTGCCTTCACTGGTTCAATCCTTTCGTCTGGCTGGCTTACCGCCTCATGGAGGAAGATATGGAGGTATCCTGTGACGAGGCGGTTCTTAAAAGGCTGGGAAATGACGACAACAAGGTTTATGCGCGCACGCTGCTTGCTCTTTCACGGGAATACAGCTGGAAATCCGGCTGTCCGATTGCTTTCGGGGAAAACAGTGTGAAAGCCAGGATTAAGAATGCGGTCAGATATAAGAAGGCAAAGCCCTGGGCGGCAGTTGCAGGCGGGGCAGTGATTCTGGCGGCAGCGGCGCTGATTTTTGTCAACAGCAAGTGGAAGCTGGTTATCTCGCTGCCCGACAGGGAAACGGCGCAGGATACGCTGGAGGTGGAAGCCTTCACAGAAAGGCAGGGCGTCCCGGGAACGGACAGTAATACAGAAGTGATTTATCTGCCGGAGGAAAAAGTCGTCCACACAGAATCGATACCTTCGGATGAGGACGAGGCATCGGTTACCGAGCATCACTATTATATGGATGAGGACGCTTATCGTGAAAATCAGCCTGAAGGTAATGAAGATGCGCAGGGGCAGCCCGAAGGGGCGCAGCCGGCGGGACATTCTGAAGCAGCACAGCCGGAGGGACAGCCCGAAGGGGCGCGGCCGGCGGGACATTCTGAAGCAGAACAGCCGGAGGGGCAGCCTGAAGCAGCTCAACCGGAGGGACAGCCTGAAGCAGCGCAGCCGGGCGAGGTACAGGACGATTATGGGGTTTTGCTTCGAAGCAGCGAAGGCGTACAGGAGATGGCAGCTTTGAAATATGCTTACCCGCTTACCTATGAGAGAATCTCAGATGACTACGGCATCCGTATTCATCCGGCGACGGGGAGGAAGAAGATTCACAGCGGTATGGATTTTGCAGCGGAGCAGGGAACGCCCGTAAAAGCGGCGGCAGCCGGATATGTGTATGAGACAGGGACGGATGCGGCATGTGGAAATTATGTGATTATTCAGCACAGCAACGGAGACATGACTTATTATGCAAACTGCGCGGAGATTCTCGTGGAAACGGGGGCGGAAGTGGAACAGGGCGGGCAGATTGCCACAGTGGGGAGCACGGGCAGGAGCACAGGCCCGCATCTGCATTACGCCCTGAGCAGGAACGGGGAGTTTGTGAAGCCGGAATTTTCCTAAATGTAACAGTTCCTTCACACCGAAATCTGAAAATTGATTTCCGTGAGCAATGAGCCAGGCGGCTGCGAAGCAGACATTTGGCGAATGCCGCGAGGGTCACATACCCCGCAGCTTAGCTGCGTTGCAAGTTTGATGCCCCGTCAGCTTGCTGCGGGGTTGTTGACTTTCGTGGTTTTGCCATTTTCTACTTGAAAAATTCTTCCATATCCACTACAATAAATACAGCCTTAAGTTTACCGTGCGGTCAGGCTTGGAGGTGCAAATGCAGGATTGTCAAAGGAGATGCGGAAAATGGGATTTATGTTGTTAGCCGGCGGATTTTTAGTAATTATTTTTGCAGTAGTGGTATCAGTAGTGTCTTCTGTGGTTTCTGCCGTGGCGGCGGACCAGGATATAGAAGATTAAAAAGAGATAACATTTAAAACGTGTGCCCGGCGGGCACACAAGAAAAGAACCGGATTTTGCACCGGTTCTTTTTTTAGAAATAATTTATAATCATTTATATTGCGTTAATTGATTTATGGCAAAGAAAGAAGTAGGATAGAAGTCGGAGCCGCAGCATTTGGCAGGCGTATATGGAGATAAGTACAAACGCCCCTTGCAGGCAGGATTAAATTTAGAAAGGCGCGAACGCTATGAAAGAAAAGTTTTACCGGTTTATGCAGGGAAGATACGGGAACGACCAGTTTAACCGTTTTCTTATGATTCTGGTTCTGGTTTGTTTTGCTTTGTCCCTGGTTGGAATAAGGCTTTTTTATGCACTTGGAATTATCTGTCTTGTGTATGCCTATTTCAGAATGCTTTCCAGAAATATTTATAAACGGAGAATGGAGAATACATCATATCTGAAATACGAATATAAAGTCAGACAGTTTTTTTCCACGTGGAAGCGGGATATGCGCCAGAGGAAAACCCATCATATATACAGGTGTCCCTCCTGCCGTCAGAAAATCAGGATTCCCAGAGGCAAGGGGAAAATTGAAATCAGATGCCCCAAATGCGGCCAGACCTTTATTAAGAAGAGTTAAAACAGGAGAATGCTATGTTCGGATACGTCATTGTTAATAAGGGGGATATGAAATTTAAGGAGTTTGACGTCTATCATTCCTATTACTGCGGGCTGTGTCAGGCTTTGCGGAAAAGGTACGGGAAGGCGGGGCAGATGAGCCTGTCCTATGATATGACTTTTCTTGCCATGCTTCTTGGCAGCCTGTATGAACCGGAGACAAGGACGGAGAATATAAAATGCATTGCCCATCCTTTTGAGAAGCACGTGGCCAGAAGCAATGAGTTTTCCTTATATGCGGCAGATATGAATCTGCTTTTTACTTATTATAAATGCCGCGACGACTGGGAGGACGAGCGTAAAATGAGCCGTCTGGCCTACGGAAAACTTTTGAAAAAGGCATATCGGAGAGTCTGCTGCCGCTACGGTGAGAAGGCAAGGCGGATTGACGGCCTGATGAGGACGATTTCCCAGGAGGAGAGAAAGCGAAATCAGGACGTGGATTATATGGCCGGGCTTTTTGGCGAAATCATGGGCGAAATTATGGCGGTTCGAAAGGATGAATGGCAGGATAATCTTAGGGCTATGGGGAACCATCTGGGGAAATTTATTTATCTCATGGACGCCTATGAGGATATCGAGGAGGATATCAGGCAAAACAGATATAATCCTTTGATTAAAAGATATGAAAATCCCGATTTTGAGGAAGAGATTAAAACAATTCTTACAATGATTATGGCGAACTGCTGTAAGGAATTTGAAAAGCTTCCCGTCATTGACAACGTGGAGATTTTAAGGAATATCCTTTATTCGGGAATCTGGTATCGCTACGAAATGGTAAGTAAAAAACGGGAAGAGAAACTGGCAGGTCTGACGAATGGCAGGCAGGGGGTAAAAAATGCGGGACCCATATGAAGTGCTGGGCGTTTCAAGGAACGCAACAGAGGAAGAAATCAAAAAATCATACAAGGCGCTCAGCAGAAAGTATCATCCTGATGCGAATATTAATAATCCGCATAAAGAAGAGGCTGAGGAGAAGTTCAAGGAAATACAGCAGGCTTACCAGCAGGTGATGAAGGAAAGAACGGAGGGCTACAGCTATCAGGGCGGTGGAAGAAGTACAGGAGGCGGCGAATACGGCGGATTTGGCGGTTTTGACGGCTGGGATTTCGGAGGCTTTGGCGGATTCGGAGGTTTCGGCGGCGCCTACGGGAGCGGAGGCGGAACCACCGGCTACGAGGAGGACGGACATCTGCGGGCGGCCGGAAATTATATCAGAAACGGATATTATAAGGAAGCGAGAACTGTTCTTGACGGCATGGAGGAAAGCGGGAGAAATGCCAGGTGGTATTATTACAGCGCATTGGCCCATGCCGGACTGGGCAATCAGGTGTCGGCCTTAGAGCACGCCAGAAGGGCGGCGGCCTTAGAGCCCGATAACCGGGACTACAGCAATCTGGTGTACCAGTTTGAAAACGGCGGAACCTGGTACCGCCAGAGACAGAGAACCTACAGCCAGCCCTATATGAGCGGCGACGGCCTCTGTATGAAGCTCTGCATCGCCAATCTGATTTGCAATATCTGCTGCGGAGGCGGCGGACTGTGCTGCGGGGGGATTCCCTATTACAGGTATTAACCGCCCAATGACGCCGCCCTATTGATACAAAGCAGCCATGCCGGCGTCACGGATGCCGCCGGCACAGCCTTAAGCCATCTTAAATCCGGTCAGAAGCCTGCGGAGGTATCAATCATTTGCGCAAAATCTATGGTATCGTCCCACAAAAATTCCAGAAATTGTTTTCCCGTTTCGGTTCTCTTTGAGGTGGATACGAATCCGAATACGGGAACCAGGCCGGAATAAGCGCCGCTTTTTTCGGCAAAAGGAGAAGCTTCCATAAAGATGCCCACCGGTACAGGCTCAGCCATACCTTCGGGGCTGCGGTGGCGGTTTGTTTCCTCCAGAATTTCCTGCTGCCGCATCTCGTCATCCGCCGCATCTTTTTCGGCAAGGGCTTCCTCCACGTCCACATCCTCTCTTTCGGCGACGACCTCCACATAATCGATATAATAAAGGTAATCCTTCCAGGTATTAAGCTCCTCTTCGCTCAGAACCGTCCGAAGGTCAAGAAACATTTCATTGCCGGCATAATTATTAAAAAGCTCTGAATTAAACACCACCGTATCCAAATCCCCGATTTGGATGGTCGCCATGAGCTTCTGGACGGTGGCCATATCATATTCCGTAAAGGACGTCAGGGAAAGGCCGGTGGAAGCGTCAATATAGCACTCATAATTTTCCGTATCCAGACCTGCATATTCGGAAAAGGCGCTTTCCAGACTGTCGCCGGACAGCTGCCGGGCGTTAAAAAGAATCGAGTAAAAATTGTAATCCTTTGCGGTGGCAATGTCGCGGATGAACATGGCGGCAAAGAAAATAACAAGGATTGCGACAATTGTATGAACCTTATAGTAATCCCAGAAATATTCCAGCTTTCCTTTGGCGGACATTTCTTTTGTTTTCATCTGCTGCTGCCTGATTTCATCAATGACGCCTCTGTATTCTTTCGGGCTTTTTTCCTTTTTGGACATATTTTATTCCTCCCCGGTAACTTTCCTGTATGTTTTATCCATAACAACTATCATAGCGATTAGAAAATGAGGTGTCAATGAAGATAAGCTGTTAATCTGTAAAAAAACAATAAAGTTTTCATTAAAAATAGAAAAAAGGAAAAGGAACGCTATATCACTTGAAAGTTTGTCAAAAATATAATATCATATTATAAATATACTTATGCGCAGACAAATGGCATAGAAACGAAAAAGGGCCGGGCAGATTTTCAGAAAGACGGATTGTCTGGCAAAAACGGTTCAGAATGGAGGAAAAAATGAACGAAACCTATGTAGAATGGCTTGTCAAGCGAAAGACGCCGGTGTATATGAAGCTGCTTAAAATTCTTACAATCATGCTGGCAGTTTGTTTTATTTTTATAGGAATGCTGAATCTGGTGGCGCTCATCATCGGAGGCCTGTTTGCCGCCGCCGCTTATTTTGTATATCTGAATGCGGATATCGAGTATGAGTATCTCTATGTGGATAAAGAGCTTTCCATAGATAAAATTATGGCAAAATCAAGGCGTAAGAAAGCAGCCACTTTTGACCTGGGTAAAATGGAAATTGTGGCTCCGGTAAAGTCCTGGCATCTGGACCAGTACAAAAACAGGAACGACAAGGTGGTTGACTACAGCTCCGGCGAGGAAAAGCAGCCGGATACAAGGTATTTGTTCTATTACGACGGTAAGCAGAAGGTGATTTTCGAGCCGAACAGGGAAATGTTAAAAGCCATGCAGCTTGTGGCTCCCCGGAAAGTATTTACAGACTAAACACACAGACACACAGAAGACAGCAGATGCGGTACTGGAAATGGAGGATAAAATATGGGTCAGATAATTGGTGAAGGCATTACTTTTGACGACGTGCTGCTTATACCGTCATATTCGAGGGTGATTCCCGGCGAGGTTGATTTGTCAACCTGGTTAACCCCAAAAATCAAGCTTAATATTCCCATGATGAGCGCGGGGATGGACACGGTAACGGAAAACAGAATGGCAATCGCCATGGCAAGACAGGGCGGAATCGGTATTATTCATAAGAATATGTCCATCGAAGCCCAGGCAGAGGAGGTAGACAAGGTAAAACGTTCCGAAAACGGCGTTATCACAGACCCCTTTTCCCTTACGCCCGAGCATACGTTGGGCGATGCCGACGCGCTGATGGCAAAATTCAGGATTTCCGGCGTGCCTGTCACGGAAGGGCGCAGGCTGGTGGGAATCATTACCAACAGAGACCTGAAATTTGAGACGGACTTTACGAAGAAAATCAAGGAGTCCATGACTGCCGAGGGCTTAATCACGGCAAAGGCAGGCACTACGCTTGAGGAGGCCAAAAAGATTCTTGCAAAGGCAAGAAAGGAAAAGCTTCCTATTGTAGACGACGATTACAATCTGGTGGGGCTTATCACCATCAAGGATATAGAAAAGACAATCAAGTATCCGCTGTCGGCCAAGGACAGTCAGGGAAGGCTTCTGTGCGGAGCAGGCGTGGGTATCACAGCCAACGTTCTGGACCGTGTGGGCGCTCTGGTGGATGCAAAGGTTGACGTGGTGGTGCTTGACAGCGCCCACGGCCATTCGGAAAACGTAATCCGGTGCCTTGGCATGATAAAGGAAAAATACCCGGATTTGCAGGTGATTGCCGGAAATGTGGCGACAGGAGAAGGGACGAGAGATTTGATTAAGGCCGGCGCGGACGCGGTCAAGGTGGGAATCGGCCCCGGCTCTATCTGTACCACCCGCGTGGTTGCGGGCATCGGCGTGCCGCAGATTACCGCAATTATGGATGCCTACGATGTGGCGAAGGAATACAACATTCCGATTATCGCTGACGGCGGCATCAAATACTCCGGCGATATGACCAAGGCGATTGCCGCCGGCGGGAACGTATGTATGATGGGAAGCATCTTTGCGGGATGCGACGAAAGCCCGGGAACCTTTGAATTATATCAGGGACGTAAATACAAGGTTTACAGGGGCATGGGCTCCATTGCCGCCATGGAAAACGGCAGTAAGGACCGCTACTTCCAGGAAAACGCCAGAAAGCTGGTGCCGGAAGGCGTGGAAGGGCGCGTGGCATATAAAGGCACGGTGGAGGACACCGTATATCAGCTGATGGGCGGGCTGCGTTCCGGTATGGGATACTGCGGAACCTCCACCATTGAGGAATTGAAGGAGAAAGGCAGATTTATCAAGATTTCCGCCGCTTCTCTGAAAGAAAGCCATCCTCATGATATCCATATCACGAAGGAAGCACCGAATTACAGCGTGGATGAATAGTAGACAAGAAGGAGTACAGCTGCTGTGAGCGAACTGGAAAACATTGTCCGGGGACAGGAGGAAGACCCTCTCTTAAGGAGTCTGATTGAGGGCAGGGAACTGGAAAAGTGGCAAAAGCATATCTGTGACATTGCCAATGTGTTTGCATGGTGCGTGGACGGGGAGGGTACCCCTTTTGTGAAATCCGATGGAGAGTCACAGGAGGCGGCCAGAATCAGGCGTCTGATTGACGAGAACCAGCTTCTGGATATGCTGTCCCGTTTATCGGAAAGCGTGCTGGAGGACCAGACGGTTGAAACCACGGCCTATCCCAATATGCGGCTGGCGGTAATTGTGTCCAGGGCGAACGGCAAGCCTGTTGTAAACTGGCTTGTCTGCGGTATTCTTTCTGATGCGGATAACGTGCAGGATTATGAAAATCCGCCTCTTGAAGGCTTTGAGAACCAGATTACGGAAAAGCAGTTTTTAAGGGTGGTGGATACCTTAAGGGATATCACAAGCTCGCTGTTTGAGTATAAGCTTTCCGTTTTAAATGCAAACGCTGAGTACGCAAGAGTCCGGCGGATGGAAGCGGATATGGAAGAAAATTTAAAACGTTCAGAGGCGCTGACAGAGGCAGTATGGCTTCTTGACAGCCAGGAGAATGTGGAGCGTAAGGCCGGAAGGCTTCTGGAAATTGCCGGAAGCCTGCTGGATTTAAGTGTCGCCGTAATCTACCGGGTACAGAAGGGCATACAGTCCCCCGAAATCGGGACGAAATGGTGCGGAAAGGGAGTTTCCTGGGAACTGGACGATACCGGAGTGGGAATTTCCCTTTTGAGAGGGGAAAAGACGCTGATTTTATCCGGGAGCTCATCCATAGGCGCCGGCGAAAAGGAAGGGATGGAAAATCTCGGGTTCCGGGCGCTGGTGGTGATGCCTGTGCCGATATCCGGGGCGAAAGGAATCCACGTCTGCTTTGGGGAAACGCTTAAGGAAAGAGTGTGGAAACTGGAAGAAATCAGATTTCTCCGTGACTGCGTGAAAGTATTACAGAGGATTTTAAGTAAATGATTTTGGAAATGAGGGGAAAATTTATTCTATGTGTAAAGAAAATGCTAATATAAATAGTTCAGAAGAGGAAAAGGGAGCAGTTTCCAGAAATTTTATAGAACAGATTATAGATAAGGATTTAGCGGAAGGCGTGTACGACAAGGTATGCACCAGGTTTCCGCCTGAACCTAACGGGTATCTCCATATCGGCCATGCAAAGAGCATTCTTTTAAATTACGGGCTTGCAAAGGAGTACGGCGGGAAGTTTAACATGCGTTTTGACGACACCAATCCCACCAAGGAAAAGACGGAATTTGTGGAATCCATTCTGGAGGATATCAAATGGCTTGGAGCGGACTGGGAGGACAGATTGTTTTTTGCCTCCAATTACTTTGAGCAGATGTACGAGGGAGCGGTGAAGCTGATTCGCAAGGGAAAGGCCTATGTGTCCGACCTTACCGCCGAGGAGATGAGGCAGTACCGCGGGACGCTCACGGAGCCGGGGACAAATGACCCGAACAGGGAGCGGAGCGTGGAGGAAAACCTTGATTTATTTGAGAAGATGAAGGCGGGAGAATTTGCGGACGGGGAAAAGACGCTCCGCGCCAAAATCGACATGTCTTCCCCTAATATCAACATGCGTGACCCGGTGATTTACCGCGTGGCGCATATGTCCCATCACAATACCGGGGATAAGTGGTGTATTTATCCGATGTATGATTTCGCCCACCCTATTGAGGACGCAATTGAAGGGGTGACGCATTCCATCTGTACCCTGGAGTTCGAGGACCACAGGCCGCTGTATGACTGGGTGGTGAGGGAGCTTGAGTATCCCCATCCGCCGAAACAGATAGAGTTCGCAAAAATGTATTTGACCAATGTGGTCACTGGTAAGAGATATATCAAGAAGCTGGTGGAGGACGGCATTGTGGACGGCTGGGATGACCCCAGGCTGGTATCTATTGCGGCCCTTCGGAGAAGAGGGTTTACGCCGGAATCCATTAAGATGTTTGTGGAGCTGTGCGGTGTGTCAAAGAGCAATTCGTCAGCCGATTACGCCATGCTCGAGTATTGTATCAGGGAGGACCTTAAGCTGAAACGTCCCCGCATGATGGCGGCAATCGACCCGGTGAAGCTGATTATCGATAATTATCCTGAAGATAAAAGCGAGATGCTCGAGGTTGCCAATAACCTTGAAAATGAGGAAATGGGAACGAGGATGGTTCCGTTTGGCAGAGAACTGTATATTGACAGGGCTGATTTTATGGAGGAACCGCCTAAGAAGTATTTCCGTCTGTTCCCGGGAAATGAAGTGCGTCTTATGAACGCCTACTTTGTAACCTGTACCGGCTGTGTGAAGGATGAAAACGGAAAGGTGACGGAGGTGCACTGTACCTATGACCCGGAAACAAGGAGCGGTTCGGGATTTAACGGGCGGAAGGTAAAGGGTACGATTCACTGGGTGCCGGCCAGGGAGGCTGTGAAAGCGGAAATCAGGCTTTACGAAAATATTATAGATGAAGAAAAGGGAGTTTATAATGAGGACGGGAGCCTTAATTTAAATCCCTATTCGCTTACCGTTCTCAAAGAATGTTATCTGGAGCCGGCGCTTGGGGCTGCCAGACCATATGATAAATTCCAGTTTGTCCGCCAGGGGTATTTCTGTGTGGATGTAAAGGATTCGAAAGAGGGAGCTTTGGTATTTAACAGGATTGTGTCACTGAAAAGTTCTTTTGTATTACCCAGGGCGTAATGCCCAAAGGTTAGGAGGGGTAAAATGGCGGGGTTATTATCTGGATTGGAAAAATTTGGACTCCACTATCTGGAAGCAGCAGGGCTGTACGAGGAAGAAAAGAAGGAAAAAGAAGCCGAAAAACCCAAAGCGGCCCCTGTGGCAATGAAAGAAGAGGATTATCTTTATGATAAGACCCATGAATGTCCGGTATGCTACGCCACAATCAAAGAAAGAACGCTCAAGGTGGCAAAAGCAAAGCTGGTGAGGACGGATTTGGATTTGCGCCCGGTATATGATAATTTTGAGCCGCTCAAGTATGATGTGATTATCTGCCCTCATTGCGGATTTGCCGCACTCGGGCGCTATTTTAAAGGACTGATGCCCTTTCAGATTAAGGCTATCCGGGAATTGATTTCCGCGTCATATCAGCCCACAAATTTAAAAAAGGCCACCTATACCTATGAGGAGGCTCTGGAAAGATATAAGCTGAGTCTTGCCAACGCCATTGTAAAGAGGGCCAAGGCAAGCGAAAAGGCTTATATCTGCCTGAAATCGGGGTGGCTTCTGCGCAGTATGCAGGAAAATATGGAGGGTGTGGGGCCGGATTTTGAGGCGAAGATGACGGATTTGAAAAAGCAGGAGGATGAATTCCTCAAAAACGCCCTTGAGGGATTTATCACGGCAAAGCAGACGGAGAACTATCCCATGTGCGGGATGGATGAACACACGGTAGACTATATTATTGCCGTTCTTGCCATGTATAACGGTCAGTATGATATTTCTTCGAAGCTAATATCGTCGATTCTGGCAAATACCACGGTGTCGCACAGAATGAAGGAAAAGACCAGAGATGCCAAGGAAGAACTGATTGCCAGGCTTAAGGAAAAGCGGTAAGCTGCCATGAATGATTTGACAATAGAGCTGACAGACAGGGGAGAAAAGTATCTCTATCAGCAGATTTATGAATATATTAAAGAGGAAATCAGAAAGGGGAAGCTTTTCGCAGGTGAAAAGCTTCCCTCAACTCGTTCACTGGCGGAGTATCTGCAGGTGGCGAGAAGCACCGTGGATTTTGCCTACGGGCAGCTTGTGGCGGAAGGATATGTGGAGGCAAGGCCCTGCAGGGGATATTTTGTAAGCCATGCGGAGGAGCTGTTTCATTTTCCGGAAAAGGAGAATGTACAGCTTTACAAAGGCGCGGGGAAGGTTTATGCAAAAGGCGCAGCGGAGCGGACTTCATGGGAGGAGAATGGACTGCCCGCCGCACCTTCGCCGGAAGGGGATGCGGCTGCGGGAACAGAGCGAAAGGGCCGGACGGGAGAGGGAGAGGAAATGCGTCCGGGGGACGGCCGTGAGGCATTATTTGATTTTTCACCCCATGCCCTGAGCCTTAAGGACTTCCCCTTTGCCACCTGGAAAAAAATCACAAAGGATATTCTGGTAGACGCCAACAGCGAGATGTTTGCATTAGGGGACGCAAGAGGCGATGAGCAGCTCCGGGAAACCATCGGCAGATATCTTCATTCATCCAGAGGGGTAAACTGCCGTCCTGAGCAGATTGTTGTGGGAGCGGGAACGGATTACCTGTTTATGCTGCTGGAAAAGATTCTGGGGCGGCATGTGCCCATTGCCATGGAGGAGCCTACCTACAAGCGCGCCTACAGAGTATTCCAGTCCTTTGCCTACGACATCAAGGCGATTCCCATGGACGCAGGCGGCATGCGCGTGGAAAAGCTTGGGGAGAGCGGAGCAAGAGTTGCCTATGTGATGCCCAGCCATCAATACCCCACGGGAATTGTAATGCCAATCGGAAGACGGATGGAGCTTTTAAAGTGGGCCGGCGAGACCGGCGACAGATATCTGATAGAGGATGATTACGACAGCGAGTTCAGGTATAAGGGAAAACCGATTCCGGCTCTGCAGGCCTCCGACAGAAGCGGGCGTGTGATTTACATGGGAACCTTTTCCAAGGCAATCGCCCCGGCAATCCGCGTGGGCTATATGGTGCTGCCGGAGAGGCTTCTTCCCGTCTATAAGGAAAACTGCGGGTTTTATGCCTGTACGGTATCGAGAATTGACCAGCGCATTTTAAATGAATTTATCAGGAACGGGCATTTTGAGCGGTATTTAAATAAAATGCGGAAAATTTACAGAGGGAGGCATGATTTCCTGCTGGGGCGTCTGTCCGGTTTTGAGAGGGATTTTCTGATTTCGGGGGAAAACGCCGGCCTGCATGTTTTGCTTACCAGCCGGAAAAAGATACCGGAAAAAGTACTGATTGAAGCCGCGGCAAAGGAAGGAATCAAAATGTTCGGAATCTCACAGGACTGCATGGGGGAGGGAAGCCTTGCCGGTTCGCCCTTTGAGAGCACCGTTCTTCTGGGATACGGAGCCATGGAGGAGCGGGAACTGGCGGAAGGAACAGAACGGCTTAAAAAGGCCTGGCGGCCGTTTCTTTCGGAAGCTGCCAAAGCAGGAATGCCGTAAGAAGATATACAGGCTCTGGCCTTAGCCTGGCGGAATTGTCTGATGGAATTGCCATCGGCGTTCAAAAAGCCGAAACGGCGCAGCCTGCATGGCTGCGCCGTTTTCTGAAAAAATATCAGCTTCAATCGTCAAAGAATTCTTCAACCTTGCCGTCCGCCTGTGCCTTTACGTTATCGTCGGTTTCAGTCTCCGCGGCAGGAGCGGCGTTTTCCGCTGCGGGAGCCGCAGATGCGGCGTCCGGTGCTTTGGAATCCGTATCTTCCGATGAGCTTTCCCCATCATCAAAAAACTCCTCTGTGGTGCTTTCCGTTTCTTTTTCTTTATTTATAGCAGTTAAATCCGTAAAATTAACGTCAGAGCTGCTCTGGCTTTCGGTAACGGATTTTACGGTTTCCTTTACCTGATTAACGGAATCAACAATCACTTCCTTTGCCTTGTGGAATGCCTCCGTGGCAATGGCCTCGGCTTTGTCCAGATTTAAGGATACATAGGAGCGCTCTTTCGCAGGTTCGGGTTCCTCGTCAAGGTCCTCGCTGAAATCATCAAAGTCATCGTCGGCATCATCGGTATTTCCCGGACAGGAAGAATTTTCTTTTGTTTTCAGATAGTGGTAGGCGCCGTAAGCGGAAGCACCGGCAATTGCGGAGAAAAGTAAAAATTTACCAAATTTTTTGGACATAAAAGTACTCCTTTCAGTTATTCATCATATAGGAATATCTTAATACTATTTTGTGGAATTGAAAAGAGAATATGTATAAAAAAAGAATAAAATTTATCATCCTGCATGCACAAGATATGGTGGCCGGGAAAATTTGTGAATACCAGTTTCCCCAAACCAATTGTAGGGCAGGAAAAAATGTGCTATATTTTCATTACTGACCTCAAAAGTCAATACAGTATTTGCTATAGGAGCTTCCCATGAATGAAAAATTTTTTGACCTGAAAAAAGAAAAGCAGGACCGCATGATTAACGCCGCTTTGAAGGTTTTCGCGGCAGGCGGCTACGCCCATGCCAGCACAGACGATATTGTGAGAGAGGCGGGAATAAGCAAAGGACTTTTATTCCATTATTTTGTCAGCAAGCTTGGACTCTACAGCTTCATATATGATTACAGCGTCAGATACCTTATGCTGGAGCTTTCCACGGGGGTGTCGCCGAAGGAAACCGATTATTTTGAGCTGCTTGTTCAGATAAAGCATTCCCATCTTCAGGCAATGAAAAGCTATCCCTGTATCCTGCGTTTTCTGAACAGGTGCAGGGAGGAAAAGGTGGGGGAGGCGCTTGCTGAAATACAGGAGCGCCGGGATATTCTGCCGGAAAAGTATGAGGAAATCATGGAGCGGGCCGGTCTGGAGCAATTCAGAAAGGGCGTGGACATAAAAATGATAACCAGAATGATGGAATTTACCATGGACGGGCTTATGGAGGAGCATTTCAGAAACGGTTCCTTTCAGCCGGAGATGTATTTTGATGAAGTGCGCCGGTATCTGGATGAGATGAAGAAAATCTGCTATACATAGAGTGTATTGACCGACATGGTCGATAAAAAGAGGATTGTCGCGGAGGGAAGCTATGAAAGAAAAACTTTACACGATACCATTAAATGATGCGGTGAACGCAGGGGATGAATGTCCATTCTGCTTTATAGAGCGGGCGGTGGAGCAGGACGCCATTGATTTTGTGCTGGGAAGCGGCTCGTCTTATATGGAAAGCGACGTGCGGGAGGCCACCGATAAGGCGGGCTTTTGCCGGGAGCATTTCAAAAAAATGTTTGATTACGGAAACACCCTGGGCAACGGATGGATTTTAAAGACCCACTATATGCAGATAAACAGGGAGATGAAGGAGGAGTTTGGGAATTTTGCGCCCTCCAAATCCACCCTTATGGGTAAATTCAAAAAAAATACCGAGAGGGTCAATCCCGTCGGCATGTGGGTTCAGGAAAAGGAAAAGTCCTGCTATATCTGCAACCGCTTTGCGGATACCTACGAAAGATATCTTGACACCTTTTTCCATATGTATAAGACGGACGGGGATTTTCGTAAAAGAATCCATGAGAGCAAGGGCTTTTGCCTGCATCATTTCGGGGATTTGTGCGAGGGGGCGGAAAACAGGCTGAGCGATAAGGAAAAGAAAGAATTTTATCCGGCCATGTTTGATTTGATGGAAAAGAATATGGCGAGGCTACAGGAGGACGTGACCTGGCTGGTGGATAAATTTGACTACCGGAATAAGGATGCGGACTGGAAAAATTCAAAGGACGCCATTCAAAGGGGCATGCAGAAGTTAAAGGGCGGCTATCCGGCTGACCCGGTCTATAAAATGAATAAATAAATGTACCTGACCGGTTTGGTCATGTGTGGGGCTGTCAGTTAAAACAGCCCCATTGCTTTTCCCGCCCAGTAAAGAAGCCCCAGCAGCCAGCTTGTAAATATACCGTAAAGGATAACCGGGCCGGCGATGGTAAAGATTTTGCATCCGATGCCGAATACCTGTCCCTCTCGTTTAAATTCCACGGCGGGAGCCGCCACGGAGTTGGCAAATCCGGTGATGGGAACAAGGGCTCCCGCGCCGCCGAATTTCACGATGGAAGGGTAGATGTTAAAGCCGGTTAAAAGGACGCTGACAAGCACAAGTACAAGGGAGCAGAAGCTTCCGGCCATTTCTTTGTCCATACCCAGTGTGCTTCCTGCAAAATTCAGCAGAAGCTGTCCGGCCGTGCATATGACGCCGCCGGTGATAAAGGCCTTCAGCATCTGCAGGTACAGGTTGTGGGTGGGGGTGATTTTTTTGACATATTCTTCGTAGTCTTTTTCCAGATTCAGTTGTTCTTCACTTTTCGGTTCGCTCATTCCAGTCCTCCTGATTCATAATTTCCGCAGTTATATTGCGGAAAATGCACGTAATTGCGCACACTCCCCGCATTTCTGACTTTCCGGCGCATACAGTTGGTTTTCCTACGCATACACTTGATTCCGTCGGAAACGGTTGTATTTAGTTTGCATAATATTGATAATTTTATGCATAAACATTGAAAAATACGAAAAAAATGCGGTAAAAGAATTGACAAACGTACCGTTTTATAGGTAGAATATTAACATTGTGGGGAATGACGGGGGTCTCTGGCACAGGCTCTATGGTTCTCTCTTTAAAATTCAGGTAAGGAGTTGTAAAAATGTTAAAGTATATTGCGAAACGAATCGGTCTTGCGATTGTAACTATATGGGCGGTTGCAACCATTACATTTTTCCTGATGAATATGGTTCCGGGCGGACCGTTTCTTTCAGAAAAGGCAATCAGCCCGCAGGCGACGGCGGCGCTGGAAGCCAAATACGGACTCGATAAACCTTTATCGCAGCAATATCTTACATATATGTGGGACGCTTTGCACGGCGATTTCGGTGACAGCTTAAAACAGCGCGGACGTACCGTTATGAAAATTATACAGATGAAGTTTCCGGTTTCCGCCAGAGTGGGCGGCATTTCGGTGATTGTGGCGCTGTGCCTTGGAATCCCGCTGGGCAGTATTGCGGCCCTTAAGAGAGGGAAATTTGCGGACAGCCTAATCAGCGTGGTGGCTACCTGCGGCATTGCGGTTCCCAGCTTTGTAATCTGTACGGTGCTTTTATATTTTCTGGGTGTTAAGCTGATGATTCTGCCCACCCTCGGGCTGTCTTCCTGGAAGCACTATGTGATGCCGGTTATAGCGCTTTCCTTTTATCCTACGGCTTACATAATGAGATTAATGCGTTCCTCCATGCTGGACGTTATGGGGCAGGACTATATGCGTACGGCGAAGGCGAAGGGCGTTTCGGGATTTTTCATCCTCTTTAAGCATGCGCTTCGAAACGCAATCCTTCCGGTTGTGACCTATGTGGGTCCCATGCTTGCCTACACGATGACGGGGAGCTTCGTAGTTGAAAAGATTTTTACCATTCCGGGACTTGGCGGCGAGTTTATCAGCGCCATCAGCGGCCGTGACTATACGTTGATTATGGGAACAACGATTTTCCTTGCTACCCTGATTATTGTAATGAACGTTGTTGTGGATATTGTCTACAAGCTGGTAGACCCGAGAATCAATTTAAAATAAGGAGCAATACGTATGAAACAGAATCCAGTCAGTTTTCAATTAAAACTTAATCCTGAGGATTTCCTGCCGGCAACCGAAGAGGAAAAGCAGAGCCAGATTATCATGCGGGAGAGCGTGGGCTTCTGGAAAGACGGTATGCGCCGTCTGGTAAGAAATAAAGTGGCTATGGTAAGCCTTGTAGTGATTATTGTGGTTATGATTTTTTCTTTTATCGTTCCGGGCTTTTATCCTTACAGCTATAAGGAGCAGGTAAAGGGGGCAAACAATCTGGCGCCCATGCAGTATTCCGAGGAGGAGCAGGCGAGAATTGATGCCGGGGAAAAGGTGTTCCCGCATATCTTCGGAACCGATAATCTGGGCCGGGATTACGCCATCAGAGTTATGATGGGAAGCAGGATTTCCCTTCTGGTGGGTCTCATTGCCACAGGTATTATCTTTATCATTGGTTCCGCCTATGGTTCCATTGCGGCTTTCTTCGGAGGCAAGGTAGACCTGATTATGATGCGGGTCGTGGATATTATCTACACGATACCAGATATTCTTCTGATAGTGCTTCTGTCCTTTTCACTGAAAACGACGGTCACCCGGTTAACAGAAGTGCCGGGGTTTGGCTGGGTAAGTGTCGTGGGAGAGAATCTGATTAGTATTTTTATTGTGTTCGCGCTTTTATACTGGGTAGGAATGGCCAGAATGGTCAGAAGCCAGGTGCTGATGCTCAAGGAAAGCGAGTATGTCACCGCGGCCAGGGCGCTTGGCGTGGGCAACGGCAAAATTATTAAAAAGCATCTGCTGACCAACTGTATCGGAACGTTGATTGTAACCACGACGCTGCAGATTCCGTCCTCCATCTTTACGGAGAGTTTCTTAAGCTTTTTGGGACTGGGTGTGGCGGTTCCCCTTCCTTCTCTTGGAAGCCTTGCCAGCAGTGCCATTAACGGTATGAATACTTATCCGTACCTGTTATTTATACCGTCGGTTTTAATCAGTCTGATTATTTTGAGCTTTAATCTGTTTGGCGACGGACTTCGGGACGCTTTTGACCCTAAGCTGAAAAACTAACGGAAAACGAAAACGGCACGCATGCAGTGCGGAAATGAGGGATTTATGTCAGAATATCTTGTTGATATAAAAAATGAACGGCTTTCCTTTTTCACTCCTGCGGGAGAGGTGAAAGCATTAAATGATGTGTCTATCCATTTAAGGGAAGGCGAAGTGCTGGGAATCGTAGGCGAGAGCGGTTCCGGAAAATCGGTTACGGCCTACAGCCTTATGGGACTAACCGCCCATCCCGGCAAGCTGATTGGCGGGAATCTGGAGTTTAACGGCCATCAGATTGAGAAGATGACGGAAAAGGAAATGCGGAAAATCCGGGGAAATGAAATATCCATTATTTTCCAGGACCCCATGACCAGTTTGAACCCGGTTTATACAATCGGCAATCAGATTATGGAAGCGGTTCTGCTCCATACGGACAAAAAGAAAGCGCAGGCCAGGGAGCGGGCCAAGGAGCTTCTTGAGCTGGTAGGAATCAATGAGCCGGAAAAGCGGCTCCGGCAGTATCCTCACGAGCTGTCCGGCGGTATGAGGCAGCGTGTTATGATTGCAATGGCGCTTGCCTGCGAGCCGAAGCTTCTGATTGCGGATGAGCCGACCACGGCTCTTGACGTGACGATTCAGGCCCAGATTTTAGAGCTGATGATGGAGTTGAAAAATAAGCTGGGCATGGCGATTATTATGATTACCCATGACCTTGGTGTGGTAGCCAGCATGTGCGAGAGGATTGCGGTTATGTATGCGGGAAAGGTTGTGGAATACGGCACCACGGACAACATTTTTTACAATCCCAGACATCAGTACACAAAGGGGCTTATCCGTTCCATTCCGAGAATTGACACGAAAGAACATGAGCGGCTGGTTCCCATTGAAGGAACGCCGGTGGATATGCTCAATCCTCCCAAAGGCTGTCCTTTTGCGCCGAGATGCGAGGAATGTATGAAGATTTGTCTCCGGGAAATGCCTCCTGTCACAAATTTTGGAAGAGTCCATTATACCCAGTGCTGGCTGAATCAGAAAGAGGAAATGCAAGGCGGCACGGAGAAAGGAGCCTCAAATGAGTGATATACTGGTTCAGGTAGAACATTTACAGCAATATTTTCCGGCCGGCGGTTTCGGAAAAAATAAAAAATATATTCAGGCGGTGGACGACGTTTCCTTTACCATCGAAAAGGGCGAAACTTTAGGGTTGGTGGGAGAATCCGGCTGCGGCAAGACCACCACGGGACGGACTCTGCTGCGGCTTTACGAGCCCACAGGCGGAAGATTTGTCTACGACGGGGACGTGATTTTTGATGTGGAGAAGAAAACCTTTGTGGATATGCTTCCCTACCGCAAAAAAATGCAGATTGTTTTTCAGGACCCTTATGCGAGCCTTGACCCCCGAATGACGGTGGGCGATATTGTGGGCGAGGCTATTGACGTCCATAAGATGGCGGCAAACAAACAGGAAAGATATGACATTATTATAGAGATGCTGCAGAGAGTGGGGCTGAATTCCGAGCACGCCAACAGATATCCCCATGAGTTTTCCGGCGGACAGCGCCAGAGGGTCGGCATTGCCAGAGCCCTTGCGGTAAGGCCGCAGTTTATCGTCTGCGACGAGCCGATTTCCGCGCTGGATGTTTCCATTCAGGCGCAGGTAATCAATATGTTTGAGGATTTGCAGTCGGAAATGGGGCTTACCTACCTTTTTATCGCCCATGACCTTTCGGCGGTGAAGCACATTTCCAACAGAATCGGCGTTATGTACCTTGGCAGAATGGTGGAGCTTGCGGATAGTTACGAGCTGATAACCCGTCCCCTCCATCCTTATACGAAAAGCCTGATATCCGCGATTCCCATTGCGGACCCCAAGGCGGCGAGGGAAAGTAAGCGGATTGTGCTCGAGGGCGATGTGCCAAGTCCTCTTAATCCCCCTTCGGGATGCCGGTTCCGTACCAGGTGCCCTTATGCGGACGAGAGGTGCGCAGCACAGGCTCCTGAGTGGAAAGAAGTGGAAAAAGGCCATTTTGCCGCATGTCACCATATTGACAAGTTGAATTAAATGTGGTAAACAAATATAGATGCGTATACACGTATCCATATTGTTTAATAAATGCGAATAGGAGACCTGAAGCTTTTCGGGTATGAATATCGCGGTAACCGGGCAGTTAAACTGCTCAGAAAATCTCTAAGAGGAGGAAAAAGTATGAAAAAGAAAGTAATTGCGCTTTTACTTGCAGTTACCATGGTTATCGGAATGACCGCCTGCGGCGGCAATGATAACGCAGGCGACAATGCTGCAACTGAAAGTGACAGCAACGCTTCTGCAGACGATGCTGCGGCAGCGGATGACGCGGCAACAGACGATGCCGCTGCAACCGACGATGCGGCTGCAGCAGACACGACAGGCACAGGGGAGAAGATTTTATCCGTACAGATTGGTCCCGACCCTGAGACAATTGACCCCGCCCTTAACAGCGCGGTAGACGGCGGCAATATGCTGCTTCACTCTTTCGAGTGTCTTCTGACTGTTGACCAGGACGGCAAGCTTGCTCCCGGACAGGCAGAAAGCTATGAGACAAGTGAAGACGGTCTTACATGGACATTCCATTTGAGAGACGGCCTTAAGTGGTCCGACGGTTCCGACCTTACAGCCAACGATTTCGTATATAGCTGGAAGAGAGTATGCGACCCTAACGTAGCTGCTCCTTATGCAGAGACAGTTCTTTCCATGGTAGCAGGTTATGAAGACGCCATCGGTGGAAATCTGGATGCCCTTCAGGTAGTTGCACAGGACGACAAGACACTGGTTGTTACCCTGAACGCTCCCTGCTCTTATTTCGGAAGCCTTGCAGCATTCGCTACTTTAAGCCCTGTACAGCAGGCAACAATCGATGCAAACGGCGATGCGTGGGCAACCGCAGCAGAGACCTATATTTCCAATGGTCCTTTCTACATTTCAGAGTGGGTACCCGGCGCTTATATCCTTATGAGCAAGAACCCCAACTACTGGAATGCCGACGCTGTTAAGCTTGACGGCATCAAGTTCAACCTGATTGAAGATGCAAACGCTTCCTACAGCGCATACCAGACAGGCGAAGTTCTTTTCATCAAGGACGTTCCCACAGAGGAAATTCCTTCCTTAAGCGGAAATCCTGAATTTTATGTAGACCCGATTATCGGTACTTATTATCTGAGCCTTAATACACAGAGAGAGCCTTTTACAGATGCAAGGGTTCGTAAGGCATTAAGCCTTGCAATCGACCGTGAGTATGTGGCAAATACCCTGATGCAGGGAACTTATTCACCGGCCAGCAACTTCATGGGACCCGGCTGGATTGATACCGACGGAAACCAGTTCATGGATAAGGCAAACGGCGGAAAGCCTTACATTGATACCGCAAATCACGATGCAAACGTAGAAGAAGCAAAGCAGCTCCTTGCAGACGCCGGTTATCCGGACGGAGCAGGACTTCCTGCCATTACTTATTCCACAACTGCAATATCCAAAATCTATCACCTCAATCCATATAGGCATTCACTTA
>CAMSTM010000037.1 GCA_947063675.1 uncultured Lachnospiraceae bacterium
ATCTGATTAAGCAGTCAAATGTCACCTTAATCTGCACCACTGACGACCCCATAGATTCTCTGGAATGGCATCAGGCAATCGCTGCGGACGACACCTTTGACGTACAGGTTCTTCCCGCATGGCGTCCCGATAAAGCTATGAATATCGAGAAGCCCGATTATGCAGATTACGTGAAAAAGCTCTCCGCTGCAAGCGGAACTGATATTTGCTCCTTTGCGGATTTAAAGAAAGCCCTGACAAACAGAATGGAATTCTTTGCCTCCAGAAAATGCAGCGTTTCCGACCATGGCCTTGAATTTGTGATGTTCGCACCTGCCGCTGACGAGGAAGTGGAAGCTATTTTTGCAAAACGTCTCTCCGGTGAAACCTTAAGCCGCGAAGAAGAACTGAAATTCAAGACCTCCTTTATGGTATTTATGGGGCGGGAATGCAACAGGCTGAACTGGGTAATGCAGCTTCACTATGGCTGTAAGCGTGACAATAATAAGAAGATGTACGCAAAGCTCGGTCCCGATACCGGCTATGACTGCATCAACAACCACACGCCTTCCGCTCAGCTGGCCGACTTTTTAAATGCCCTTGCGGAAACCGACGAGCTTCCAAAGACTATCATCTACAGCTTAAATCCGGCTGACAACGAGTACATAGGCACTATCCTGGGCTGCTTCCAGGATTCCTCCGCCGTAGCGAAAATCCAGCAGGGAAGCGCGTGGTGGTTCAACGATAACAAAATCGGCATGAAAAACCAGATGCTTTCCCTTGCAAACCTCGGCAACCTTTCCGGGTTCGTTGGCATGCTGACAGATTCAAGGAGCTTCCTTTCCTACACCAGACATGAATATTTCCGCAGAATTATGTGTGATTTAATCGGCGAGATGGTTGAAAACGGAGAGTTCCCCGATGATATGGATATTTTATCCGAGATTGTTACGGATATCTCTTACAACAATGCAGTAAGATATTTCGGATTTGATTTGGAAACAAAATAAAATCTTGCATTAATCCACAAAAATGCTGCCGGCATAAAAACGGCAGCATTTTTTGTTTCAATATTTACCTGTTCTCATTGACATAAAGCTGTACTCTGCTCTGAATAATACCGGCCACGTCCCTTGCATTTTTCTGACCGCTGTAAAAAGGCTCCGCTTCCTCCGAAATAATATTAATCAAAGTTTCATCCATCTTATGGGGCTGCTTCACGCCGATAATCCATTCCTTTAAGAAGTCTGTCTCCTCCTGAGTCATCGGCGGAATCGTGACATCCACGCCGTTCATCCAATAGGTATCTTCATACTCAATTTTATTGCCGTTTTCATCCACATAATAAGGCTTTTCCATTGCCTCATCCGCCATCTCGTTAAATAAATCAACGCTAATAGGGAAATTGTAAATGCTGTTTCTCTGATATTCCTCTAAAAGAAACGTGCGTAAAAACTCCCACGCGGCCTCCTTGTCGGCGCATTTGGATGACAGGGCAATCCGTAAATCCGGCCAGATAACAGAGCCTGCGTTTCCTTCCGACGCCGGAAAACCGATAAGCGTAATTTTTTCTCCGAAAGTTCCCTTCTCTGTTACATTGTAATGCCTGAAATCCCCGAGGTTTAACACATTTGCCAGAACCTTTCCCTCTCTCCACATCGTATCGTAATTATTCCAGAAATCATCCGTGTAAATCGCCTGGTCGATTTCTTCCGGAAATGTTTTTATAAATTCCAGCATCTGAATAAATTCATCAGAATTGAAATTACATTTCCCGCTGTCCCAGTCAATAAACTGATTCCCTGACATGGAAATACAGTACTGCGTCATATCGCCTCTGGTAACGGTCATCAAAAACTGTGTGCCTTCCGGCTTCGACGCAAGAATCTCCTGCGCCTGCGCTACCGTCCATCCTGTCTTATCTCCCACGTCGGCAGTCTTGACCGCAACTGTCTGAACGCTGAAAGAAGGAACAAGGCTGTAGAGCCTGCCGTCCACAGAATAAGCCTCTATAATATTGGGCAGAAAGCTGTCAGGCGAAAACTCCTCATCTTTCTCGATAAAAGGCTTCAAATCCTCAAAAAGCCCCTTGCTGATATAGCTGTCCACCGGCATGGAATCATCAAGAATCACAATATCCGGCATCTTTCCCGAAACAATATCTGTATTCAGTCTGGTAATTCCGGCATTATAATCCTCGTCAGAGCCATATAAGGTGTTATAATCCACCAGACGGATTCGTATCGTATCGCTGGCCTGATTAAACTTGATGGCTGCCTGCCTCACATTCCAGTATGTATTCCCCATTGCCAGCGTAAATTCCTGCTTCTCCTTTACCTCCTCGGGCGGAATCTTCTCGAACCTGGCAAGAGAGCTTCCCCGCTCGGAATCGCTGTCATCAAAAACTCCGAAAAACTCTGTATCACTGATTCCAACCACCTGATAAAGATTGGAAAAGCTGAAATCAGAATCAATGAAGCTCATAATCTGAACCTTATCGTTGTCTCCCAGATTATAGCCGTACAGTCCGTAATTGTTGGAAAGATATAAGTCATATCCTTCTCCGGGGAAAAAGGAAAAATCATAGGACCTTCCGGGAAGCTTAAACTTTTCTCCTATAGTGCCTTTCTCCAAATCCGCCTGGGCAAAAGCAACTCCGTCGTCCTCATATAAAACAGCCATGACTCTGCCGTCGTTAAGAATCGACAGGTTCGCTCCCTCCAGCGGATTCTGTCCGTCTCCGGCAGATACGGTGGCAACATAGTTCCCCTCCAGGTCAAACTTTACCAGCCTGCCCAGCACAGAGACATAAATGCCTTTTCCCTTATCCAGAATCATATTATTTACATAAAAATATCCGTTTTCCTCGCCAATCGCCGCAAGCTCCGGAACATCATTTAACTTTACGGAGAAAATCTCCTCGCCTTCAAGGCTGATTTTGGAAAGATAGTAGTCATCCACATACTCTACCTCTTCATAGCCCTCCTCGGAAGCCGCCTCTGCTCCCAAAGACACATCGTCCGCTGCCGCTTCTGCTTCTCCTGTTTCGGAATCTTCCGCATCTACAGTATCTTCTGTTTCCGCTCCGCCCTCTTCTGACGCTCCGGTATCTTCCTCGCCTCCGTCTGCAGTCCGCGGCTGGATAACTACGTCATCTCCATCGGCATTATCGTCTCCGGCTCCCTCGCCGCCAACGCCGTCAGCTTCCTCTTCGTCGCTTTCCCCGTCAGCTTTCACCGGCTCCGCCTCGGCTTCTGCACCGCCTGTCACCGACATATCGGGTTCCTCTCCCACAGGGTAATAAAAATTCCTGATACAATACAGATTGCCCTCGCCGTCCATGTTGATGGAATTTACATTGACACTGTTTCCCATCCGAAGGGTATGCTGTCTGGCAACCGTTCCGTCATTGTTTAATTCAAAAAATTTAATCCGTAAGCCGCTCCCTTCATCCTGCCAGCGATATCCGTATGCATAAACCGTTTCCCCCACACGAACCAGATAGTCAATGCTATCATCCTTTTCTCCGATATCCAGCTTTTCCATTTTGTACACATAATCCCTGGACGCGCTTACTTTTGTCGTCCCCTGCGTTTCGTTTTTCTTCCCGCAGCCAAAAAGGCTTACAGCCATAAGAGACGCCAGCGCAAATGCAATCAACTTTTTTTTCATAACAATCCTCTCCCTAAAAATGCTCCCATTTATCCTTTTCTTCCCGCACAGAAACACGCGCCTTCTGCACGATTCTGTCTTTAGTATTTATGATGGAATTGCCCACATCTTTCCATGTAAAGCTCCTGTTTTTCCATTTTATAATCAAAAATACAATGATTATCACCCCAGGAATCAGAAGAAAAATAAACTGAAACAGCAAAACCAGCGCCTTTATGTCCTCCCAACCCCTTGCAATATTTTCCCAGTAAGGTAATTTCACGGCATAATTCTGCATGGACCTGTTGCCGAACTCAAGAATAACCGGGATTAACGCCTCCAGAGAATAGCGGGCGGAATTTTCCACCACCACCATATTATTTTCCTCCACCCCCAGCTTTTCTTTCACGCATTTATAGATAAAGCCCTTTACGGGATTTGGCGCCGTCACCTCGTAAATACTGATTCCGCCGCCCTTTCCATAAGCTGCCAGTGTTTCATTGGAAACATAAATTACCGTCTCCCCAAGTCCCGCGCTCTCGGCAAACCTGCCCTCCTGCCTCTTAACAACCCCGGAGACATAATGGGGAACACCGCCTATCGTCACGCTCTGTCCCGCAATATCGCTGGAACCAAAAAGCTGCCATGCCGCATCCTCATCCAGTATAATTGAGTCCTTCATAAGGTCGTTTCCGGAAAAATACCCGCCGGAAACAAGCTGCAGGGGATGAAACAGGAAAAAATCTCCTCCGATTCCCACGGCATTCGCCTCAAGGGTACTCCTTTCACTGGTCACGGTTATTTTTCCCATGGAGCTGTAGGCGTCTATAAACAGTCTTTTTCCATTCTCACTATTCTGGGCGTCCGCCGGTAAAACCTCTAAAAGGCTCTTTTCCAGTTCCTTTTCAAACCCGATAATCTTAAGCTCGTCAAATTCAACGTTTTCGGATAAGAAGCAGCTTACCTGCGCGCTCCCTCCGTCCTCGTCCCATCTTGCAGCAGCCTGCTGGTCAATCAGGCCGTTTATCTCATGATTAGACCACAATGTCAGTATCAGCCACAAAATAAGCGAACAAATGACAATCAGAGAAAAAACCATCTGCTTAAGCGTCAGAGAACTGAAAAACTGTTTTATTTTTAATGCCATGGTTTTTTCTCCTTTCCTTTTCTGTATAACTCTCGTCATATGCCGTGAGCATTTCCCGTCTGCTTCCGGCGCCGTTTTCGTATTGCAGATAGTCTTTACGACTCGTTAAGTCTTACCTGCTTTCCGGCCTCCACCGGCTTCGTGGATGTGGTAATCACATACTCATACCCGTAAAGCGCCGCCGAAATCGCCGTGTTCGTGTCGTCTGAGGCAAGCACCTCCACATCCACTCTTGTCGCAATATACCTATTATTGATAGGGCCGCTCTTGGACTCTACAATCAAAATAAATTTCCCGTTGTTATCCTCTCTCACCGCACTGTTGGGTACTACAAATTCATATTCCGAGCTGCGCTGTCCCACAGAAAGACTTAAGGACTGACCGGCCTGAACGCTTGTCCCCGTAATATTAAAGGTAAGCTGCTTATTCTGAGACGGATTGTCAGGGTCGGGACGGATAGTTGCCAGAACCGCCTGCACATCATCATAGTACCAGGAGTTTTGCAGCTCCGCCGTATCTCCCACCTGCACCTTTTTCGCCTGCTCGTTGGTTACGGAAAACGATAAGGTATAGCCTTTTCCCGCCACCTGCAGAACCGCCGCCGGTTCCTCCGGCTTCGTCGTTTCACCCGCCACATAGGCAAGACTCGTCACTGTTCCCGCAACCGGCGCAGTAATCGTTGCGCCGATGGAGTTTTCCTTTAACTTTGCAATCTCCGCTTTCTTATCCGCAATGTCCTTGTTTGTCTTGGCAAGGTCAAGCTCTGCGTTGATATCCGCCGCAAGCTCCGTCTGCTCCGTCTTTAAAAGTTCGTAAACTGCCTGTGCGTTTTTGAGAGCGGATTCCGCATTGGCAAGCCGGTTCTGGAAAGCCACGGAGGTCTGCTTGTTGGCGTTATTTTTATCTGTCAGGTTTTTATCAGCCTGCGCAAGTCTGGCTTGTGCATCCTTGACACTGTCTCCAGGTGTATAGGTCATGGCATCAATTTCTGCCTGAACTGCCTGCAAGCTCTGTAATTCTTTCTTACGCTGTGCAAGCTGATATTCATTACTTCCATGTGTATTTAATTGTGATTCAGCTTCATTTGCAAGCCTGACAGCTACCTCATACTGACTTTGTGCTGCATCAAAATCATTTAAGAGTGTAGCATAATCTTTCTTTCTGCCTTCATCTGCATTAACCCATTCTTTTAATGCATCAATATCTTCTCCTCCCGTATATCCCGATGAGTTCGCAGATTTCACAATTTCCTTTAACTTATTATCCCGAATAGTTTTCGCTTCTTCCCTTTGCTTAATATAATAATCTATCCCTCCTGATGCAGTCCCCGTGCTCCCTGCTGTTCCTGAAATAGTTCCTGTAATCCCCTCCGCTTTTGATATCAGTTCCTCCAAATCCTTAATCTGATTTTGTTTCTCAGTAATCTGATAAGCTAATTCTGCTAACATCTCGGATTTCTCTCTGTTAAAAGCCGCTTCCGCATCTGCTTCCTCAGCTTGGGCATTTGTTACTTCTGTATTTGCTAATACCTTTTCTGTTTCCTCTGGAATGGTATTGACAGTAGCGTCATTCGTATTAATCGTACTTTGAAGCGTGATATCATCCACCGCCTTCTGGCAGTCCTGCACCCGCTGTTCTGCGGCCTGCAATCTATCCTGCATATCTGTCACCATGGCCTGATAGGAAGAAAAAGAATCTGTTCTCCCGCTGGACACCTTATTTATAATCTCCGGCGAAACCGTACCCCCGAAAAGCCCCTTCATGTACGCAAGCTCAAGCTCTCCCAATTCTTTCTCGGCTGCTTTCAGTTCGTCGCTTTCCTTATCCTCCAGATAATAGAGAATCTGGTCTTTTTCCACCTCGTCGCCCTGCTTTACAGCCACGCTGGAAACCACTCTTGATTCCTTTACAACCACATTATAAGGGTCTGTGGCTTCCACATTCCCTGTTCCGCGCACCTTTGCGGTGATGGAACCGCTCTGGACATACTGAGTAGCCACCTCGGGCAGTGAATAATTCATAATCGTGTTGGAAAAAAACGTAAGAATCAGCATAATCGTCAAAAAGACAATCGCCGCGTTCTTCACCCATTCTCTCTTTTTTCTTCCTTCATTTTCATTCATAACCTTAACCCCACGCCTTTCTTTCTGTGATGTCTTATCCTTTAATACCGCCCTGATAGCTGATTCCCTCTACCAGATAATCCTCTCCATACAGAAATACCAGTATGGGAGGCACCATATAAATTGTCGCCACCGCAAACGCCAGCCCGATTTCCCCCGAATTAATCTTTGAAAGGAACACGGACAGGGGATGCTTTTCCGGGTCTGACAGGAGAATTAAGGGCTGCTCCACCATATTCCAGTAATCAATAAACAATAGTATTGCAATAGAACACATGCATCCCTTACACAGCGGCATACAAATCCGCCTGAAAATCTGCCATTCGCCCGCACCGTCAATCTGTGCCGCTTCCATCACCGAAACCGGAATTCTTCTCATGTATTTTGTGAGCAGATACACCGCAAAAGGTGAAAAAATACCCGGCAGCCAAATCGCCCAGTTGGTGTCTAAGGTGTGAAGCCACTGAGCCACAAGATAGTTTGGCACCAAAGTAACCTGATAAGGCATCAGCATCAATATGATATAAACAAAAAAGATGATTTCCTTTATCCGCCCTCTGTATCTGGTAAATCCAAAGGAAGCTCCCGCCGCCACAAGAAGCTGAAACGCCACAATGGGAACCACCAGCACCACGGAATTCCAGAATTTAAAGAGATACTCGGGACTTTTAAACAGCACCGTAATGTACTGGCTGAATGATACCATATCCGGGATAAACTTTAAGTTCACCGTTTTGGAGATGAACATCTTTCCGCCCGTATCGGAGGTCGCAAACACCTGTCCGTAATTTGCAGAAATCTCTGACGCAGCCATAAAGGAATTTGTGATAGTCAGTACAATGGGCATTAAAAATAATACTGCAAAGCATCCCGCTGCCATGGTTGCCAGACAAATCCTTACCATCTGCCTGGCATTCCTTATTTTCTTCTGTCTTTTGATTTTGCTGTCAAACTGCTTTTCGGTGAGCTCGTCCAGATTTTTTCTTCTTTTAAGTAAATCCATCATCCTTCCACATCCTTTCCGAAATAGTTCTCGGTCAGGAACAACGCGCCTATGAGAATCACCATCACAATCGCCATCATAATCGCCGCCGCCGACATCTTCTGGTAATCCAGCCTGCCAAAGGTATTGTTCATGAAGTGCTGAAGCATGTACATGGTATCATAGGGATACTCTCCCTTAAGAAGATAGATTTCCCTGAAAACCTTAAAAGAATTTATCAGCGACATGATTGTCACAAACAAAATCGTGGACGACATATATCTGAGTTTAATATGAAAAAAAATCTGAATGGGCGTCGCGCTCTCAAGTACCGCCACTTCAAGTATATCCTTAGGAATGCTGCTCAGGGCAGCCATAAACAAAATCATATTGTATCCCAGATTTTTCCACAAAAAAAGAACAACGATTACCACCTGCGCATAATTTGAATTCAGCCAGTCAATCTTTTCCCCGTGAAAAAGGGCAAGAACCTCGTTCATCATACCGTTATAATGGAACAGAACCTGCCAGATAAGCACTACCGAAGCGATAGGAACCATCATAGGACTCAAAAAGAAAGTCCGAAACTGGCTTTTAAAGGGCATCTTGCTTTCCAGCAGCATCGCCAGAAACAGGGACAGCACCACCGCCAGCGGAACAGCCACAAAGGAAAAGGTCAGCGTATTTTTTGCCGCCTGCTGAAAAGCCGCATTCTGGAAAACCGAAACAAAGTTGTCCATAAAAACAAACTGTTTACTGATTGGATTATCAACAACGGAATAGTAAATGACAATCATAAAAGGCAATACAAAAAACAGCAGCACGCCAGCGGCAGAGGGAAAGAGATACCCTGCCGATATCATCTTCCCTCTGCGCGTTCTCTGGGCGCTGCGTGATTTTCTTTTTGACGCTTTTATATCCTGCCCGGCCGGGTATACCGCCGGGCCGTCTTTTTTCTTTCTCCTTATGGGAAAATGCATTTCACTCCCCCTGTGATTACCTGTTTTCATTTACATAAATCTGAATTCTGTTCTGAATGACTCCCGCAACATCCTTCGCCGACTTCTGACCCTTGAAAAAGGGTTCCGATTCCTCCGTAATAATTTGGGAAAGCTGCGTATCCATGCTTCCGGAAGTTCCCAGCTTGTTTGCCGATGCAATCAGCGTTTTAATTGCGTCCACTTCCTCCTGGGTAGCCGCCATGATTTCCATCTCAAAATCGTCCCATCCCCAATGGGTCTTAGGTTCTTCCACCTGCTCGCCGTTTTCATCTGTAGAATAATTGGGCGTCATATCCATCTCAAACTGCGCCTCAAGAGCCGACTTTCTTATGGGGAAGCCGTGGCTTCCATTCTCGGACACCAGCGCATTCTGATAATCCTCGGAAAGCAGCGTCTGCATAAACTCCCACGCTCCGTCTTTCTTATCCGATTTCGCCGACATACCGAGACTGCCGCCGGAAGGCTGAATCAGATTGCCCTGCCGCTCGCTGTTTGGATAGCCCACAAAGGAAATTGATTCGCCGAACATTCCCTGCATCATCTGGTACTCCTGAACCGACGTTATGGTGTTCTGGAAAAGCAGTATCCTGTCATTGCGAAGCCTGGAAGAGATACCCTCCTCATTGTTATAGTTATAATCGGCGTCATCCTGGAATTTTGCTGCAAATTCAAGCACTCTGATAAAGTCCTCGCCGTCAAAGGAGCATTCGCCGGTCTCCCAGTTCACAAACTCATCTATATTATTATAAATACAATAATAGAATATACTGCTTCTTGTTCCGTAGGAAAAGATGTTTTCCGCATCCATGCTTTCAACGAAATCCAGCATCTCAGACAAAGTCCATCCGGTTTTCTCGCCCACCAGAGAAGTCTTTGCCATGGTGGTATCGATATAAAACTGTGGAAGCACGCCATACAGCTTACCGTCCACCTCGAATGCCTCCATCACATTTTCCACAAAATCGCTTTTGTTAAGGCCGCTTTTTTCCATATAAGGATAGATATCCTCAAGCACGCCAAGGCTCACATACTGGTCAAAGTTTATGTTATTGAGGCTGATAATATCAGGACAGTTTGCGGTAGTCAAATCCGTATGGAACTGTGTGAGCCCGGTCTCAAAATCGTCGTTGCCGTATTCTTTTACCGTAATTCGGTATTTCTCATTCTTTTTGTTAAAGTCGATAATATTTCTCTTGATTTGGTAATCCACCCACATAGTACCGTAAACGATTTCTTCCTTAGCCGCTACCTCGGAGGCATCCTTCTGAACTGCAAACACAAGCTCGTTGGAGGAATCCCCCGACGCGCTGTAGTCATTGACAAGCGCCCAGATACGGCCGTCGGAAAGCTCTCCCGCATACCTGACGCTGTCGCTGTTCACATCCATATCCAGCCACTTAAACAGGTCTTCCTTTTCCCCCGATGCAATATCCATCCGGGAAACCTGGTCGGAAGCCAAAACAAGCAGGCTCTTTTCCACTCCGGTATAAAAAGAAGGATTTCCGTAAGCCTCCACCGCCCCTTCTATGGGATTTCCCATGGCTTTGGCCGCCAAATCCACCTTCCGAAGCTCCATACCGTTATTGCCGTAAACCGCTACATATACGTCCCCTTCTCTGGAAGCCGCCATTGCATTAATCCAGTTGTCAAAGTCAATATCACAGACCTTCTGAAACTCCCTGCTTACAACATGCAGCCCCTGATCCCCGCCATAGAGATAAAAGTTTCCCTGTCCGTCAATACAGAAATTCTGAACATAAGCATAATCCGAATTGCTCCCTATAAATTCCGTGACATCCGTTGTCTCTTTCACAGAGCCGTCCTCGGGAGAAATATTCCAGAGCTCTATGGTCTGGGAGGCGTCCGTTATCTCGCCGTTTTCATCCGTATTATAGGAGTTTTTGTTTACTACCATATAAATGTCTCCGTCCGGACCTATTGCCATATTGGAAACATTGGAGTTTTCATCCATCTCAAGGGCAAGCTTTTCGGAGCTCTCCTCCGCTATCTTATATTTATAAAGATAATTGGAACTCGTACCCGCCGCCTCGTCCCATTTCTGGGCGCAAATGAAAATATTGTCCCCTGTTGCCGCCGCCGCGTACACATACGAATCCTTATCCATATCTATCTGCGCGTACTGCGGCACATAAATAAGCCCCTCCGGCTTTTTTGTTTCCCCGGTATCCTCTTTCCCGCCGCAGCCTGAAAGCACTGACAATAAAATCCCTGTAAGCGCGGCCGCCGCGGCAAAAATTCTTTTATTTTTCTTCATTTATCTGACCTCTGTCTCTTTCTGTTAAGGTTATATATCTTAAGAAACTATAACACACTCCCCCCGGTGAAACAATGTATTTAATCTTAATTTTTTCCTAAGTCAATTCTTAAAGCTGTGAATCGGGGCCGGTATTCTGCCTCCCCGGTTTACAAATCCGTCGCATGAAAACCGGTTCACCGGCATAATCGGCGCATGACCCAAAAGGCCGCCGAACTCCACGCTCTCGCCCACGCCCTTTCCGATTACCGGAATCAGGCGAACCGCCGTGGTTTTCTGATTTACCATGCCAATCGCCATCTCATCCGCAATGATTCCCGAAATCGTAGTCGCCTTCGTATCACCCGGCACGGCAATCATATCAAGCCCCACTGAGCATACGCAGGTCATTGCCTCCAGCTTTTCCAGAGAAAGCGCTCCCGCCTCCACAGCGTCAATCATCCCCTGGTCCTCGCTTACCGGAATAAACGCGCCGCTAAGACCCCCCACATAGGAAGAAGCCATCACTCCTCCCTTTTTCACCTGGTCGTTGAGCATGGCAAGGGCCGCCGTGGTCCCCGGCGCGCCGGCATATTCCAGACCAATCTCGCAGAGGATATCCGCCACGCTGTCGCCGATGGCAGGCGTAGGGGCAAGGGACAAATCCACAATACCGAACGGCACGCCAAGGCGGGCGGAGGCTTCCTTTGCCACCAGCTGGCCCACACGGGTTACCTTGAAAGCCGTTTTTTTGATGGTTTCACAGAGCACTTCGAAATTTTCCCCTCTGACCTTGCTGACAGCGTTTTTCACTACCCCCGGTCCGCTGACGCCCACGTTGATGATTTTATCCGCTTCCGTCACTCCATGGAAGGCACCCGCCATGAACGGATTGTCGTCCGGCGCATTACAGAAAACCACCAGCTTGGCGCAGCCAAGAGAATCCGCCTCCCTGGTGTACTCCGCTGTCTGTTTAATGATTGCCCCCATCAGCTTCACGGCGTCCATGTTAATGCCCGTTCTGGTGGAGCCTAAATTGACGGAGCTGCACACCCGCTCCGTAGCGGACAGGGCAAGGGGAATGGAGCGGATTAAAAGTTCGTCCGCAGATGTCATTCCCTTCGATACAAGCGCGGAATACCCGCCTATAAAGTTTACCCCCACTTCCTTTGCAACCTTGTCAAGTGTTCCGGCAATTGAGGCAAAGTCCTCCGCGCTATGGCAGGCGGCGCCTCCCACAAGCGCAACCGGCGTCACTGAAATTCTTTTGTTTACAATAGGAATTCCAAATTCTGCGGAAATATCCTCCCCGGTCTTTACCAAATCCTTCGCCGCATCATAAATTTTCCTGTATATCTTTTCGTTCAGCTTTTCCAGATTGGAATCAATACAGTCCAGAAGGCTGATTCCAAGGGTAATCGTGCGGACATCCAGGTTTTCTTTGGTTATCATTTCGTTGGTTTCCACAACCTCAAATAAATTTATCATTTCAATTCCTTTCGCGTACGCCCACGGGGCTGTCCGTTTGCTTAAATCCTGTGCATCTTATCAAAAATTTCTTCCCTCTGGCACTTGATGTCCACTCCGATTGACTCTCCTAAACCGTGAAGCTCCTCCGCCATTTCGCCGAACTGCTTTTCCATGTTGTTTACATCCACAATCATCATCATATTAAAATATCCCTGTACAATCGTCTGGGAAATATCCAGAATATTAATCTGATTCTCCGCAAGATAAGTGCAGACCTTTGCGATAATCCCTACCGTGTCTTTTCCTACTACCGTAATAATTGTTTTGTCCATCCTTATTCTCCTGTTCTTATTCCAGTTCCGCTGTTTTATAATTGTATGACCGGTGAAAGCTCGCTTCTGGGCGCCACGTACATGGGAAAATCGGAAATCCTGATTCCCGGCTCTTTTTCCTCGCCGCCGGAGTTCATGCATGCCATTGTGACCTCCACGCGTACCGATTCGTAGGCCAGCTCCGGCAGATTGTTGTCCTTGCTTAAGTGCCCCAGCAGTACTCCCTTTAAATTTTCATTCAAAAGTCCGTACAGGAGCTGACCTGCCCTTTCATTGGAAAGATGCCCCCGCTCTCCCAGAATCCGCTGTTTTAAATAATACGGATAGGGTCCTACCTGAAGCATATTCACGTCATGATTGGCTTCCAGCAAAAGCGCTTCCACCCCCTTTAAGCATTCCACCGTATAATCGTTAAAATTTCCCAGGTCTGTGATAATCCCCACCTTCTGCTTTCCGTGGGAAATGCGGTAGGCCACCGGCTCCGCCGCGTCATGGGAAATCTTCATGGGATTACATATCAAATCCTTCACAATCACCTTTTCATCCGCCCGGACCGGGCAGAAAAGCTCTTCCGGCACTTCCCCCACAGAGGAAGTGTCTTTGATTGCCGCTATGGTTCCTTCTGTCGCGTAAACGGGCACCCCGTATTTTCTTGCCAGAACCCCGAGACCTGCAATGTGGTCTGTATGTTCATGGGTAATAAAGATTCCGTCAATATCCCTCATTGACAGTTCCAGCTTTTTCAGCCCGTCCTCCGTTCTTTTCCCGCTGATTCCCACATCCACCAAAAGATGCGTGGTATCAGAGCCCACATAAATACAATTCCCGCTGCTCCCGCTGGCAATACTGCAAATCCTCATTTTTTCTCCCACCTGCTCATGTATTTCTTCTGTCCTTTCCTCTTTTCCCGGTCTTATACTTCTTTGCCGCAAAGCTGTCCTTTCCCGCCTCGCGCCTCTTATCGCTCCATTCCGTTTTCCTTCATAAGCCGCTTATCTATCTGCCTGCAGGCCGCATCAAGGCTTTTGCTGTTATCAATCACCACATCGCATGCCTCTCTGAACCTTTCCTCTGTAAGCTGGCTTTTCATAATCAGACTGATACGGTCGTCAGGATAATTCCTCGCCGCCCGGAGCCGCTGCCGCCTTACCCCTTCATCGGCATAAATATACCACATTTCATCCACGATATCGAGATAACCGTCTTCTATAAGAAGCGCCGCTTCTATAAAAAGAAAATCCGGCTTTTCTTCTTTTTTACCCCTGTCAATTTCCGCTAAAATTGTTTCCTTTACTGCCGGGTGAATAATATCGTTGACCTTTTTCCGCAAATCATCCGACGCAAAAATCTGCTTTGCCATCCGAACCCTGTTGATGGTCCCGCCCCCGTCCAGAACATCGGGAGATAAAACTCCAATCAGACTTTCATATCCCGGATTGCCCGGTTCCCTCACCCTATGGGCAACCTCGTCCGCCAGAATCACTTTGCAGTTATATGTATCTTTCACATAGGACAGCAGCGCAGATTTTCCAGAACCCACGCCGCCGGTAATTCCAATCACTTTCATCTATTTCGCCTCGTACCAGTCGTTGCCCTCGTGCAAATCAATCTCCAGCTTCACGGAAAAGTCCGCCGCACGGCTCATTTCTTCCTCCATGATAAGCCGCACCTTTTCCGCTTCTTCCTTCACCGTCTCAATCAAAAGCTCGTCGTGTATCTGCAAAATCAGCCTGGATTTCAGCCCTTCTTCCTTCAGCCGCCTGTGTACCTTAATCATGGCAATCTTAATCACATCCGCGGCAGTTCCCTGAATGGGGGAATTCATGGCGACCCGCTCCCCGAAAGAACGCTGCATAAAGTTTCCCGAGGACAGCTCCGGTATGGGTCTTCTCCTTCCAAACAAAGTGGTCACATAGCCGTTGTCTTTCGCTCCCTTTACCACCCTGTCCAGGAAATTTTTCACCCCCGGATAGGTGGCAAAATACTGCTCGATATACTGGCCGGCCTCCTTTTTGGTGATACTGAGCCCCTGGCTTAACCCGAAAGAGCTGATGCCGTACACAATCCCGAAATTCACCGCCTTGGCATTGCGGCGCTGCAAATCAGTAACCTCGTCAAAGGGAATATGGAAAACCTGAGAGGCCGTAATCCTGTGAATATCCGCATGCATCTTATAGGCGTTTATGAGCTGTTCATCCTCGGACATATGAGCCAGAATCCGAAGCTCAATCTGAGAATAGTCGGCATCCGTAAAAATACAGCCCTCCTTCGGCACAAACACCTTTCTGATTTTTCTCCCCAGCTCCGTCCGCATAGGGATGTTCTGCAGATTAGGGTCGGTGGAACTGATTCGCCCTGTTGCGGTGATTGTCTGGTTAAAGGTGGTGTGAATCCTCTCGTCCTCCCCGATAAAGGCGGAAAGCCCGTCCGCATAGGTGGACTTTAATTTGGCAAGCCCCCGGTATTCCAGTACGTCCGCTGCAATGGGATGCTCCTCGGAAAGCCGCTCCAGCACGTCCGCCGCAGTAGAATAGCCGGTTTTCGTCTTTTTCCCGCCGGAAAGCCCCATCTTCTCAAACAAAATTTCGCCAAGCTGTTTGGGAGAATTGATATTAAACTCCGTTCCGGCCTCCTCGTATATTTTTTTCTCGAGTTCTCCGATTCTTCCCATAAGAGCCTCACCGTACAGCTTAAGCTCCTCGGGTTTTACCAGAATGCCTTCCTTTTCCATGTCATAAAGCACATAGGAAAGAGGCATTTCAATCTCCTTCATAAGGGAAAGCATTCCCGCCTCCGCAAGCTTTTCTTCCAGAACAGACGCCGCCACCATGCTCACATAGGCAAGATAACAGGCATATTCCGTAAACTCCTTCGGATTATCCTCAAAGGCTTTCGTCAAAGCCGCCTTTCCGAAACGCTGGGAACGCTCCGCAATCATCAGCCCCAGATACTCGCTTGCGACGTCCGCATGGGAATAATCATTTTTCAGCGGATTAAGAAGATAGGCCGCCAGAATCACATCAAAAAATCTTTCCGTTTCATCGCAATCCAGATAATCATAAGCGTATTTAATATTTCCGCAGGCCAGACGCCCCCTCCGGGCCAGCCGGGCCGTTTTTTCTTTCAGATACCCTTCCGTCACAAAGCCTTCACAGGGAATAAAGCAGCACTCTCCCTTCGGCAGGGCAAGAGCTATCCCGGCAAAATCATCCTTTGCCTTTTCGTCCCTGAGAATGGCAACGCCGATATTTTTTCCTGCTTTTTTTTCCTGACGGCTGACAGAGCCTTCGCTTTCCTCTGCACCGTTGCCAGTACCCGCATGCATCTCACAGGCCGCAAAAGCCTTCCCGAAAACCTCCTCCGCCTCTTCCAGCCCTGTCACCATCCGAAACTGCCTTGTCAGGCTGTCATTGGAAATATTCTTTTCAAACCGGGAAAGCAGACTTTTAAATCCAAGCTTCTTTAAAAGCACATAAGCCTCCTCCGTATAAAAATCATGAATCCTGGCCTCTTCCATGGAAAATTCCAGAGGGCTGTCCACATTGATTGTGGCAAGGGTTTTGCTTAAATAAGCAAGCTCCTTATTATTTATCAAAGACTCCCGGACGGATTTTTTCGCGACCTCCTCCACATGAAGATAAATATTGTCGAGAGAGCCGAACTGCGTCATCAGCTCCGCCGCCGTTTTCTCCCCCACCTTCGGCACGCCCGGAATATTATCCGCCGTATCTCCCATCAAAGCCTTTAAGTCGATAAACTGAACGGGATTCACCTGATACTTTTTTTCCACATCAGCGGCATAATAATCTTCAATCTCTGTTTTTCCCCCTTTGGTTTTGGGAATCCTGATTTTTATGACATCGGTCGCTACCTGCAGCAAATCCCTGTCGCCCGATACAAGGGAAACAGCCTTCCCCTCCTTCTGTGCCCGCTTTGCCAGCGTTCCTAAAATATCATCGGCCTCAAGTCCTGCCTGCTCCATCATTTTAATCCCCATGGCGGCAAGCACCTCCTTGAGAACCGGAACCTGCTCCCGCAGCTCCTCCGGCATAGGCTTTCTGGTGCCCTTATATTCTTTATATATCTCATGGCGGAAAGTCGGCGCTTTCACATCAAAAGCCACCGTCAGGTAATCCGGAGACTCCTCCTCCAGAATTTTAAACATAATGTTGAGGAAACCGTACACGGCATTGGTATGGAGCCCCTCGCTGTTGGTCAGGTCGGGCACCCCGTAAAACGCCCGGTTTAAAATACTGTGTCCGTCAATCAAAACTAACTTTTCCATGCTTTTCCCCGTTTCTTCTAATACTAATTTCCCAGACTGCACAAGGCATCAGTAAAACGCCATCACCAACGCCACCAGGACAATCGCTGCAATCACCACAAGACCGTCCAGAAGATAAGAAAGCCACATCAGGCTTTCTCTCATCTTTAAGGCATGTTCCTCCATCCCTATCCTGTATTCCAGTTCGTTCTTCAAGTCAAACACGCTGCCCGCTTCCAGCCTCGAAAGCCCTTCCTTTACAAGAAACTGAATGGAAAGTTCTTCCTTGCACTCGCCGCACTCGTCTATATGCTCCATAAATTCCCGCAAATCATCCGTGTCCAAATCATCTTCAAGAAAAACGGGAATCAATTTTTCCGCTTCTTTACATGTCATGACAGTTCCTCGCCGCGTAATTATTGCCTTTAATAAATATACACTAAATTATGCGCAAAGTAAATCATTAAGATTAAGAGCGGCTTATAAAAGCCGCCCCTCCAAAACTACCTGCTTTAAATCCAGGTTCTCTTTTTTAAGCAGCACCACATTTGCCCGCTTTCCGGGAGTGATGCTTCCGCAGATATCGTAAATCCCGACACTTTTCGCCGGGTTCACCGCCGTACACTTTACCGCTGATTCCATGGGAATTCCCATTTTCAGAACCGCCGTCCGAAGACAATCCATCAGATTGGTAACCGACCCGGCTATGGTTCCGTCCTTCAATGTGGCAAGATTACCCACCACCTTCACATACTGTCCGCCCAGCGTATAATCGCCGTCTAAAAGTCCCGTAGCTCTCATACTGTCGCTTATCATTATAATGCGGTCGTCGCCGAAAAGCCGGAAAGTGGCCCTTACTGCCGCCGGATGGATATGCACGCCGTCGCAAATCAGTTCTACCTCCGCCTTCGCCGCATCTGCCGCCGCTCCAATGACTCCCGGCGCCCTGTGGGTATAGGGATTCATTGCGTTGTAGAGGTGTGTTACGTGGCTGGCTCCCTTTTCAAAGGCGAGGACAGCCGTGTCATAATCCGCCGCCGTGTGCGCCAGGGACATCACCACTTCCCCGTGTTTTTCTTCAATAAACTTCATCGCCCCTCCTACTTCCGGGGCAATGGCAATCAGCTTCACCATATGGCCCGCCGCCTCGTTCAGCCTGTCAAACATGGCTGCATCAGGCTTGCTGATATATTCTTCGTTCTGCGCTCCCTTTTTGGCAACGGAAACGAAAGGTCCTTCCATATTGATACCATAGAGCCTTGCCCTCTTTTTCTCTGCCGGCTCCCCGCCGGAATTTTCCTCCCGGTAAGCCTTTGCTTCTTTGCAGATACCAAGCAGCATATCCTCCGAAAGCGTCATAGTCGCGGGTACAATATTTATCACCCCCACGGAAGCCTCATAGGCCGCCATAGCTTCAATTGCCTCTCTGGTTCCGTCGCAGAAGTCAAAGCCTGCGCAGCCATGGAAATGAATATCCGTAAGACCCGGTATGGCATAGCATCCGCTTCCGTCTATCTCTTCCTTATCGCTGACATCTTCAAGCCCGGCCGCAAACCTGTCGCCCTCTATAAAAATATCCCGTATTAAGAACCGCCCGTCCTCCGTATACACGCTGGCATTTTTAATTACCATAAGAAATCAACTCCCTTCTTTTAACGTTTTTCCTTTCACGCAGCTTACTTATTTCACAAGGGATAAAGCCGCCTCGTCCGCAACCACCGTTACGTCCGGGTGGAGCTGCAAAACGGATGCCTGCACCTTCGGCGTAATCGGGCCGAAAAATGCTTCCTTCACAATTCCCGCCTTATCTTCGCCGCTTACCACCACCAGAATCTTTCTGGCCTGCATGATTGTCTGGATTCCCATAGTGTAAGCCTGTCTGGGAACATCGTCGATGGATGCAAAAAATCTCTGATTCGCCTTTATGGTTGTCTCCGTCAAATCCACACAGTGAGTCTTTGCTTTAAACACATCTCCCGGCTCATTAAAGCCGATATGGCCGTTGTGTCCAAGTCCGAGAAGCTGCAAATCCACGCCGCCCACGTCCTCGATAATCTGATTATAGTCGGCGCACGCCTTTTCGCTGTCCTTTTCCGTTCCATCCGGCAGGAAGGTTCTCTCATGATTGACATTAACCTTGCTGAATAAATGCTCGTTCATAAAATAATAATAGCTCTGGTCGTTTTCCCTGTTCAGCCCCTTGTACTCATCCAGATTTACAGTTGTCACATTTGAGAAATCCAAATCACCCTTATTGTACCACTCCACTAATTGGGCATATGTCCCGATTGGCGTGGAGCCTGTAGCCAGCCCCAGAACACAGTTCGGCTTCATAATCACCTGCGCCGACAGAATGTTCGCCGCCTTGCGGCTCATATCATTGTAATCCTTTGCTCTGACAATTCTCATTTTCTCTCAATCCTTTCCTTTTTGATTTTTCGCCCGTTTACGTGTCCCGCACGCTTTTCTTTCATGACTGTCTCTATTATATATAATGTGTGCCCTGCCCGCAAGTTATTCTGCTGCAAACAAATGTTTCCATGCTCCGAAGGCAAGCTTATTGTAACAAACGCTGCCATGCTTCACACGCAGCTTATTGTAACAAATTCCGCCGCGCTTTACAGGTAGTTTTCTGTAATAACAACGGAGGTCCCGAAGGACCTCCGCATGCCAGGGGTTTCGGTATTCTATGGTTAAGAAATACCTTATAACATCTTCTTCATCTCGTCGGCAACAAACTGTACTTTTGTTCCTACAATTACCTGTACAGATGTCTTGCTGGGTCTCATAACGCCCGCAACGCCTGCCGACTTAATTTTCTTTTCGTCAACCTTGGTGTAATCTTTAATTTCCAGACGAAGTCTTGTCACGCAGTTGTCAAGGCTTGTAACATTGCCTTTTCCGCCAAGGCCTTCAAGAACTACCTTCGCAACTTCTGTGAAGTTATCGTTGGAAAGAACCACTCTCTTCTCTGCTTCAATATCATCGTCTTCTCTTCCGGGGGTCTTTAAATCCAGTTTCACGATTAATGTGCGGAATACCACGTAGTAAACAGCCGCAACAGCAAGACCAATCGGAATAATTATCCATGTATTCATAGCAGCCGGAAGCTTCGCACAGAGAACCCAGTCAATAAAGCCGCCGCTGAAAGTAAATCCTGCTCTTACAGGAAGCATAGCGCAGATTGCGCAGACAATACCTGTAATTACTGCATGGATAGCGTAAAGTACGGGTGATAAGAACATAAATGCAAATTCAAAAGGCTCTGTTACGCCTGTAAGGAAAGAACAAAGAGCCGCTGCACCAAGCAGACCTGCCGCAATTTTCTTCTTTTCCGTCTTGGCTGTGTGATACATTGCAAGCGCTGCTCCGGGAACACCAAACATCATTACCGGGAAGAATCCTGTCATGTACTGACCAACTTCACCTGCCTGCGCTGCTTCATATCCGCCCATTCCCCAGAACTTATAAAGGTCGGCAATACCAACAGCATCAAACCAGAATACGGAATTCAGCGCGTGGTGGAGACCAAACGGAATCAGCAGTCTGTTAAAGAAGCCGTAAAGACCAACGCCGAGAGCGCCTGTAGAAGAAACTGCCGTACCGAATGCTACCAGTCCTCCGTAAAGTATAGGCCATACGAAGAATAAAATCAGGCTGACAACAATGGTAACGCCCGCCGTCACAATTGCCACGCTTCGCTTCCCGCTGAAGAAGGACAATGCATCCGGCAGCTTTGTACTCTTAAATTTATTATAGCAGGCTGCTCCGATTAAACCTGTCAGGATACCGATGAACTGATTTCCTGCAATCTTTGAGAAAGCAACGTCTGCTTCTCCGCCGGTGAACATTTCAACTGCACCCGGTGAAAGCAGTGTTGTAACCATCAGATAGGATACAATACCCGCCAGCGCGGCCGTTCCGTCATTATCGTCCGACATACCTATGGAAACACCGATAACGAACAGAATTGCCATGTTGTCTATCAGCGCCGAACCGGCCTTACACAGGAAAGCAGCAGCTATGTTTCCGCTTCCCCAGCCGTTCGGGTCAATCCAGTAACCAAGGCCAAGCATGATACCTGCAACCGGCAGACATGCAACCGGAAGCATCAATGACTTGCCAAGCTTTTGTAAATATTTCATCATAATAAGTTTACCCCCTTAATTTTTGCGTTTCGCCCCTGGCTTCGAAACATGTTGGTTGTTACTTTTATAGATTAGCCTTCAGAAATTCTTCTACCAATTTGGCAGCTTCCCCCTCGTCCGGACCCTCTACCTTTACTGTGATTTCCGTTCCCTTAGTAGCGCCTAAGCTCATAAGCGCCATAATTCTTTTTGCGTTTGCTTCCTTACCATCCTTTACAATCGTGATATCGCTCTTGCAGCCTGCGGCCAGCTTCACCAAAAGCCCTGCCGGTCTGGCATGAATACCGAGTTCGTCCGTGATGGTATAATTGAATGTCTGCATAACCGTCCCCTCCTAAATCTCTCTGATTGCTTTTCGAAGTTCCAATACATATGCGGGTGATACGGACAATTCATCCACACCCATATCTACAAAGGTTCTGGTAAGGCTCGTATCGCCTGCCAGCTCCCCGCAAATACCTACCCAGATATTTTCCTTATGGCCGTTCTCCACGGTCATCTGGATGAGCTTTAAAACAGCCTTATGATGTGTGTCGCAGATTTTTTCAAGCTTCTGGTTCTGTCTGTCAACGGCCAGTGTGTACTGGGTCAAATCATTGGTTCCGATGCTGAAAAACTCCACTTCCCTGGCAAGCTCGTCGCTGATAATTGCCGCTGCGGGAGTTTCTATCATAATTCCCAGCTCCACTTCCCCCATGGCGATATTCTCTGCGGCAAGCTCCGCCTTCACATCCGCCACAATTTCTTTAATCCGCCTGATTTCCGCCACGGAAATAATCATGGGAAACATGATGGACGCCATACCGAAAGCGCTTGCCCGGTAAATTGCCCGAAGCTGGGTGCGGAAAAGCTCTTCCCTGTCCAGACAGATACGGATTGCCCGATACCCGAGCGCCGGATTTTCCTCCTCCTCAAGCCCTAAGTAATCAACCTTCTTGTCGGCTCCGATATCCAGCGTCCTGATAATAACCTTCTTTCCGCCCATCTTTTCAAGAACCGACTTATAACTCTTAAACTGCTCCTCCTCTGTAGGGGCGCTGTCTCTGCCCAGATATAAAAACTCGCTTCTAAAGAGCCCGATTCCGCCGCCGTCCGCCGCAAGAACCCTGTCTGCATCTTCTTCATTTCCGATATTGCAATAAACGTTTACCCGCCTTCCGTCTGTAGTGACATTGTCCTGCCCTACCAGCTTTTTGAGTCCTTCCAGTTCATTGAGCCATCCGTTCTTTCTGGAAATCATATCCTGAAAAAGCTCCTCTGGCGGGTCGATTAAAAATTCTCCCGCAAAGCCGTCTACCACTGCCGTCTTTCCGTGATATTCCTCGAGAAGCTCCACATCAGTCCCCACCATAGACGGAAGATTCATGCTCCTTGCAAGAATCGCCGTATGGGAATTGGCGGAACCGTGTATCGTCACAAATCCGAGAATCTTGCTCTTATCCATCTGAATGGTTTCACTGGGCGTCAAATCATCCGCCAGAAGAATCACCGGCTCCTTTGTCTTAATAGACGCATCCTGAGTGCCTGCCAGATTATTGATGATTCTTTTGGAGATATCCAGGACATCGGCGCTTCTTGCCTTCATATAATCATCGTCCATTGCGGCAAACATCTGGGAATAATTGTTGCCAACCTCATTCACCGCATATTCCGCATTGCATTTTCCGGCAATCATCTCTTTGATATCTTCCAGATACCCTTCGTCCTCAAGCATCATCTTATGCACGTCAAAAATCATGGCTTCCTCTTCGCCGACAGTTTTGAGTGCATTTTTATACAGAATATCAAGCTGACCTTTCGCTTCGGATACTGCCAGTTCAAATCTTTCCTGCTCTGCCTTCACATCGTCTATCTGCGTCTGCTTCAGGGTATATTCCTGTTTCCGATAGACATATATTTTACCAACCGCAATTCCTTTCAGAACGCTTTTTCCGGCACATTTAACCATCACTGTCTCCTTATTTTACGCAGGTAATTACTTCCTCGCCTGCATTCACTTCCCCCCGCGCCTTGCAGTTTACTTCCGCAAAATCCGTGCTGTTACAGATAATTACGGGCGTCACGGTGTCATATCCTGCCCCGGCAATCTCATTTATATCAGCTTCCAGAAGAAGGTCTCCCCTGCTTACCTTTTGATTTTCTTCCACTTTGGTCTGGAAAAACTGTCCCTTAAGCTGAACGGTATCAAGACCTACATGTATTAATATTTCCACACCGTCGGGAGTCGTCACTCCAACCGCGTGGCCCGTGGGGAAAACTGTGCTTACAACGCCGTCGGCCGGCGCGTAAATTTTTCCCTCGGAGGGCTTGATGGCTATTCCCTTTCCCAATATCTCCTCCGCGAAAGTGGGGTCCGCCACCTCGCTGATAGGAATACACTCCCCTTTTACCGGAGCTGCCAGCGAAATCCCCTTCTTTTTCATAAAATCAAACAGTCCCATTTCTTTTCCCTCCATTTTCACTTGATACGATTAGTTCCGTTTAAAACAATTACCTTCACTGGTTCTTGTAAGCGTCTCTTGTCCTCTTAATGCTTACAGCCAGATAAACCATCTCTTCGCCCGTCATGAAACAGTCATATTTATCTTTCAGAAAGGCGTTAATATTATCCACAAGACGGTATTCCTCTTCACAGTATGCCTTGATTACACTTTGAAATTCCTCTTCGTATTCATTTATGGGGGGAAGCTTCAACAGACGATGAGCCATGTACTTCAGATTGCTTACCAGCCAATCCCTGTGCATGGAATTTCCCCTAAACTGGGGAAACTCATTTTCCACGTATTCCATCATTTCCCGAATCATATTTGTCATCCGAAAAGTATCGCCTATTCTGGTGTCGTACTGTGCGTTGACAAGATGCAGCGCAATCGACGCCGCCTCGTCGTCCGGCATCCGAAGCGAGGTCTTTTCCTCAATCAGACGCAGCGCATATTTCCCTACCAGATATTCCTTTGGATAAAAAAGCTTAATTTCCTCAAGCAGCGCATTAGTAAAATGCATTCCTTCTTTAAATCGGTCGATTGCAAATCCAATATGATCCGTCAATGTAAGATACACATTCTGATTCAATTTAATTTCAATAGATGATTTTGCGTAAGAAATGATATCACTTGACAGCTGAACATACTCCAGCGGCAGCTTGGCAAGCAGCTCCTTGAACCTTTCAAGACTGTCCTCATTATCCATCCTGAAAATCTTTTCTGCAGCTGCCTCGTCAATCTCCTGCCCGGGCTTTTTCCCGAAGCCGATTCCTCTGCCCATGACCACAAGCTCGCCACCATACTGGTCAATGCTGGATACTATATTGTTATTAATTATCTTCTTGATTACCATAACAGCCCGCGTCCCCTCTCAAATCCGGTTTTCTATCTGTATAAATACAAATAAAAAACCAAATTTTATAAATCAATCTGTTCTCAAATTAAAGATTAACTTACAAAATCTGGTTTTGCCTGCCGCACAGTAACAACCCGCATATATATTATGGGTATATAATATCAATTTCGACAATAGATGTCAATCCCTTTTAGATAAGATATATCATTTTGTTTATAATAAATATGATAAATTATATGCTTTTATGCATTATGCACACTTTCCGTCACCCTGCACTGCTCTCAGATAATCCCCTGGATAATCAGGAAGATGATGAGAACCGGAAGGATATATGTCACATAAATGCGAATCCACCCGGGTATTTTCAGTCCCTCTCCTGTATTTGCCTCTTTCATATAGCGGTCAAAGCCCCACCCGTACCTGGTCACACAGAACAGCAGATAGCACAGGGAACCAATCGGCAGTATCAGATTACTGACCAGAAAATCCTCCAAATCGAGAATCGTGCTGCCCTCTCCCAAAGGCTGGATTGCCGACCACAGATTGTAGCCGAACACACAGGGAAGGGATAATACAATCAGCGCAACGAGATTTACCATACAGGACTTTTTTCTGCTCCAGTGAAACAAATCCATACCGCAGGAAATAATATTTTCAAACACCGCAAGTATCGTGGAAAACGCGGCAAACGTCATAAAGATAAAGAACAGTGTTCCCCAGATTCGCCCGCCTGCCATACTGTTAAACACATTGGGCAGCGTAATAAAAATAAGCTGCGGTCCCATATCCGGGCTGATGTCAAAGGCAAAACAGCTGGGGAAAATAATCAGGCCGGAGACAAAAGCCACAAAGGTATCCAGAATGGCAATATTCACCGATTCCCCCAGAAGAGTCCGCTTCTTGTCAATATAGCTGCCAAATATCGCCATGGCTCCAATCCCCAGGCTCAGGGTAAAAAACGCCTGATTCATGGCGGCGGTTATCGTCTCTGAAATCCCCACCTCTTTCATTCTGTCAAAATCAGGAAGAAGATAGAATTTCAGCCCTTCCATCCCTCCCTCAAGCGTCATGCTGTGTACTGCCAGAACGACGATAATCAAAAGAAGAAGGCTCATCATAACCTTTGTGATTCTCTCAACGCCCTTTTGAAGCCCCAGAGAACAGATTAAAATACCGGCAGTCACAATAATCACCATGGTAACTGTCAGAATCTGCGGGCTTCCCAGCATGCTCCCGAACATCTCCGCCACCTGGTTCTTGTCCTGGCCCGTAAACTTTCCTGTCAGCATCTGATAAAAATAATACAGCATCCAGCCGGCTACGGTTGTATAGAACATCATGAGAAGATAGTTCCCCGCCATACCCAGGTATCCGTTCAAATGCCATTTCTGTCCCGGCTTTTCAAGCTCCGTAAAGCTCTTTATAATACTTCTCCTGCTGGCGCGGCCCACGGCAAATTCCATTGTCATGACCGGCACCCCCATGGCAATCAGGAAAAACAGATAAAACAGTACGAACACGCCTCCGCCGTATAAGCCCGTGATATACGGAAATCTCCACACATTTCCAATTCCGATTGCACATCCCGCAGACAGAAGAATAAATCCCATCCGTGAACCCAGTTTTTCTCTTTCCACTTCTTCTCCTCCTTCATCACACATACAGTCGGGCCAAAAAGCCGTCTTTCCCGCCCGCCGCGCAGAACGCCCGCTGCCAGTGCGGCAGCTTATCTGGTGCATCCGGCGCATATAAAAAACGCTGAAAGCCTTTTCTTTTTTGGTCTTCAGCGATTTCTACTGCCGGCAGCGGGACTTGAACCCGCACGTGGTTGCCCACAACAGATTTTGAG
>CAMSTM010000038.1 GCA_947063675.1 uncultured Lachnospiraceae bacterium
TTCTTTCCTTTTTTCGGCGGTTTCTCTGTTTTTCTCTCCGCCTTCTCCTTTTCATAAATCATCGACTCCCAAACTGGATATAGAAGCCGCCAGCCGGATTCTGGAACAGGCTCTTAAAAACGCAGGTGCAGAGCCAAACTCCATCCCGTTGGACGAGCTGATTGCCAACTGTCTTTACCGCAAAAGGAAACGCTTCTTTCAAAAAACGGTTTTTGCCGGCGTTTTTGTTTTCCTTTTCCTGTTAGCTCTTTTATTTGTATTGTCCATACCGGCGTCCTTTACCATCCAAAACCAGATGGCGGATGGCGGATTCAATCCGGTTTACAATATCTGTTTAGATTCCTTTATCCCGGCGAAAAGCGTGTATGCTGCAATAGACGGACTCCCTATCCCTCTGTATGAAACGGATTCCCGCGTTTACACGGCGGCTCCCGTATCTAACGGGCAAATGGAGGTTGCCGTTACTCTCATTAACGGGCAAAATGCAGTGGAATCTGTTGATGTTACCGCCGTTGACCGGGACAGTCCAGTTGCCGTTGACTGCCGCAGGGAGGGCTCTTTCGTTTATCTTTATCTTTCGGATGAGCTTTCAGGTATTGACTATGACAGTCTACAGGCAGTTTCATTGACCGGAGAGGCTGTCACGCCGGTTTCCGTGGAGCCTCAAACCGGATGCGTTACCTTTTCCAATCTGGAGGCAACGGTAAATGTCTATGTATCCGACCTTGCCGGGAACAGGCTTCAGCTTATCTTATCTCTGACCGACTCATAGCGGCAGGAATCAAATGTGTATGCAAACATGCCCGCCTGGCCCGCTGACCGCGGAAGTCAAGACCCCGCAGAAATGAAAGAGGAAAAATGCCATGAAAAAATTTGATATATTTAAAACCATTCAACTGATTCTTTTCGTGATTTTAGCAGGGGTAAGTCTCCTGATTATCCTGACGGATTCGGCGCTTTACCGGACGGTTGCCGATGATGCGCATGTCCGCGCCCTCTGCATTCTTTTGTGGGTTTCCTTTGTCCTGTCCTTTTTGTTCATTTTTATGGATTTCAGCCTTTTTTCCAGCTTCAAGAAAGATTACAAGGAGCTTGATTACGCTGTATCCCAGGACCCGGTTTCCGGCATTGCCAACCGCTACAGCTGCGACAGTCTCATAGAAAAATATCTCGACCGCCCTCTCCCCCGGAATATCGGATGCATTATGTTTGACCTGACCAATATCAGGGAGGTCAACCGGGAATACGGCCATATGAAGGGCAACAGGCTGATTTATGATTTTTCAGGTATTTTGCAGGCATCTTCCTTGAATTTATGCTTTGTAGGCCGGAATGGCGGCAACAAGTTTATTGCGCTGTTTGAGAACTGCTCCACCCACAAGCTCAATGTTTTTCTGGAGCGGGTAGCGGACCGGGTGGCTCTTTATAATTCCGAAACCGATGCCGCGCCCATTCTCTACCGGTACGGTACTGCTTATCGGGAAAACAAATCCGTACAGACGATTACAGACTTAATTGCGCTTTCCAACCGGCGCATTTATGTAAAAGAAACTGACAATGAAAAATGAACTGTTTTCACTTTCAGGAAGGTGAGTTTTCCGTATGAAAAAATTTTACAAATCATCAGCTCCCCAGTTAAGCCTTGAAGATGCTTCCAGAATTCTGGAGCAGGTCTTTATAGTGAATCAAAAGGAGCCAAACTCGATTCCTCTTGAGGTTTTAGCCTCCTACAGTAATTACCGGCGTGAACGCTTTACTTTGCAGCGTACTATCCTTGTAATTATCATGGCTCTTTTTTTACTGCTGCCCTTTTTGTTTATCCCTTCCTCCTTCACCATTGAGAAGCAGGCGTCGAAACACAGCATCGGCTCTGCGGACTATAATCCTGTCTATCGGCTTGAGGTGGACTCCTTTATGCTGGTTGAACGGGTGACTGCCGCCATCGACGGCCGCAATGTTCCTGTTTATGAGACGGATTCCCACATTTATTCTCTTGAGCCGCCTGTAAACGGCCGGATGGAGGTAACCGTAGCCCTTGCCAACAGGCAGTACCAGACCCGGTATGTGGATGTATCCGACGTTGACCGCGAAGCTCCTGCTGCTACTGCCTGCACACGAAAAGGGAATTTCATTTATCTGTATCTTTCCGACGCTGTTTCGGGTATCGATTACGACAATGTAGAGGCTGTGACTCTCACGGGAGAAAAGATTCTTCCTGACAGTATTGATAAAGAGAACGGCTGTCTTACTTTTTTCGGGCTGGAAGATACCATAAATGTCTATGTTCCCGACCTTGCCGGCAACCAGCTGCACCTTATTCTGGCGCTTTAACAGGTAATCTGTCCAATCTTTTTCCCTGTAAATTATTGTGCCATATTACAGTTTGTGGTATGGTATACTTAGTATGAAAAATCACAGAAACGGAGGGAAGAGTGAAAGATTTTTCAAATCTTTCACTCTACAAGTTTGTGTCTGCGCTGCATCCACAAACTTGGTATGCGCAAAAAGCAGCGCAGAAATGAAGGGAAAAATGAAAAAGAAAATTGTATTGTGCACAGTGATAGCGCTGACCGCGGCGTTTGTTTTCGGCGGATGCGGAAAGCAGACCGGGGAGACCGGTGAAAAGGAAGCGTCAGCCGATACCGAAGACAGCAATAATGCCGGCGATGAAAGCAGCGATGATGACGGGTATGTCTACGTGCCGGAATACCGCACGTTGGGAAGCGCCGGGAACAACATTGGAAAAACCGTGATGGGGAAGGACGGGAATATTTTCTATCTGGAATACGCAGGCGACCAAACGAAGCTGGTTTCCATGAATATGGACAGCCAGGAAACCGCTGAGGTGCCGGTTGCCTTAGAGGAAAACCAGTATATCTCCAGCCTGAATATGAGCATAGACGGAAATCTGCTGGTTGGCCTGACACGGTATAACGCTGATGTCACCGAGGCGGAGCAGATACTGATTAAGACGCTGGACACAGCCGGAGGAGAGCTGGCGTCTCTGGATGTCAGCGAGGCTTTACTGCAGGCGCCGAATTTTTATATTTCCGATATTCTGACAGACGGGGAGGGGAACTTTTACGTCAACGGAGGACAGGAAGTATATGTCTTAAAGCCGGACGGCAGCGTTTACAGCCAGATAAGCCTCGGGCAGTATATCAGCTGCTTTTTCCAGATGAAGGACGGAAAAATAATAGCCGCCTATCATGACGCCGCCCTTGGTTTTCTGGTAAATGAGGTGATTCCGGGACAGTCAGACTTTACGCAGATAGACAGTCCCATTACCTTTGAATACGGAACCTATCAGGGAGGAACGGATACTGACCTTCTGTATACGACAAACGGCGTCCTTCTGTCCTGTAATCTGTCGGACGAACAGCCGGCGGAAATTTTACGCTGGACGGATTACGATATCAATTCCAACAACCTTACTTCCGTCGCCTTGCTTCCTGACGGCCGGATTGCGGCGCTGACCTCCGATTATATGACGCCGGGAGGCGCAACGGAGCTCGTCACGCTTACCCGCAAGCCCAAATCGGAGGTGGAGGAAAAGATTGTCCTGACCTACGGAACCTATTTCCCTTCCATTTTTGCCGAAAGAGATATCGCAGCCTTTAACAGGCAGAGCCAGAAATACCGTATTATGGTAAAGGAATACGGGGATGCCTCCATGGACTATGCGGAAAAGAGGGATATCTTTGCCAAAGAGCTTGAAAGCGGGCAGTTCCCGGATATCATAGACTTAAGCTATTGCCCCATGTCTTTGGAAACGCTGATATCAGTGGGTGCCGTCGAGGATTTGTATCCTTATCTTGACGCGGAAGCGACCATGGCAAGGGAAGATTATGTGGAAAGCGCCCTGAAAGCTTATGAGCGGGACGGAAAGCTGTATGCGATTATGCCCTGGTACGGGGTGGAATCTCTGGTGGGCAAAGTTTCTGAAATCGGAGACGCCAAAACCTGGACCGTTGACGACGTCATAAAGCTGATGGATTCTGCGGAAAACGGGGCAAAGCTTTTGCCTAATACGGACAAGTCAGGCATTCTGCGGATTATGTGTACCATGAATCAGGATTTGTTCATAGATTCAACAACCGGTAAATGCAACTTTACCGGAGAGGAATTTAAAAAGATTCTGGAATTTGCCAACCGTTTTGCCAACGAGGCAACCGATGATTCCACTCTGGATGATTTAAAGAGCGGAAGGACTCTGCTGGACAACGGATATGTCACTTCCGTTTCCCATTATCAGGTATATGAATTTATGTTCGGGGGACCGGTAAACCTGATTGGCTATCCTACCTTCGGGGAAAGCGGGCTGACCTTCCGTTCCAACGGAACCACTGTTGCTATGGGCTCGGGCTGTGAAAACAAGGAAGGCGTGTGGGAATTCATCCGCTTTAATGTTTCCAGAGAGCGGCAGGAAAACGTGGGCTCTCCCAACGGCGGTTTCCCCATATTAAAATCCGCCCTTGAAAAGCAGCTTGAGCAGGAAATGACGCCGGAATACATCACAGACGAGAACGGCAACGAGCAGGAGATTTCCAAAATGTCATGGGGCGGCACCATGGGAGGAGAATCTTATTCCACAGAGGTTTATGCCGCCACGAAGGAGCAGGTTGACCGGGTGAGGGAAATGATAAATACCGCGCAGAACGGAGCCCGTATGGATAAAGATATATTGAATATCATCCTTGAGGAAGCCGCAGGATATTTCAGCGGTCAGAAAGGGCCGGACGATGTGGCGTCGGTTGTGCAGAACCGGGTGCAGCTCTATCTGAATGAAACACAGTAAAAGCATACATAAGATAAAATGCTCCCCCTCCGTATCGGGATTCCGAACGGAGGGGATTATGGTTCACCACCCCATCTGCGAAAGCCACTCTTTCACCTTCTTCTCTCTCTGCTTTTCTGTCCGGAATTCTGCCTCTCCCGGATTCAGGTTTTCCTCCCCGTCCTCCATCTTTCCCGGATTTCTGTTGTCCGTTCCGGCCGTCATCTTTCCCAGCCGCAGCTCTCCGCAGATTCGCCCGTCCAAAAGATACAAAATCCGCTCGCAGCAGCCTGCCACTTTGCCGTCATGGGTTACCATCAGAATTGCCGTTCCTTCCCGGTTCAGTTTCATCAGTTCCTCCATAACCTCCTTTGCCGCGCTCTGGTTCAAAGCCCCTGTGGGCTCGTCGGCAAATAAAATTTTCGGTGAATTCATCATACTTCTGCAGATACATGCCCTTTGAAGCTGTCCCCCTGAAACCTGAGTAATTTTCCGCTCCTCCAGACCTGACAGGCCCAGCTTTTCCATCAACGCCCTTGCCTCCTGTGTCAGTTCTTTCACGGACTTTCCCTGCGCCCTTTTCCTTTTCTTCGCGTCCCAACTTCCGTTTACATTTATGCCACGGTTCGCGCCCTCCTTCCCGTAACGGCTTCCGCCCTGCTTCCTGCGCCGGCTTCTTTCCGCCTGTATCGCCGGGAGCAGGATATTGTCAAGAATATTTAAATTTGCCAGCATATTCATCTGCTGAAATACAAAACCCATACGGTGCAGCCGAAGCGCGGCTTTTCCGTCCTCGTCAAGCCCGGTAATCTCTGTTTCTTTCAGCCACACTCTGCCGCCGGAAGGCGCATCCATCCCCGCGGCCTGATACAAAAGCGTGGACTTCCCCGAACCGGAAGGCCCCATAACCGCAAGCATCTCCCCTTCTTCCATTTCAAAGGAAACCGAAGACAGTATCCCTTCCTTACTCAGGTTTTCTATTTTAAGTAATTTACCCATCGCCTGCTTCTCCTCCTCTACTCACGCCCGCTGCAGCACTCGAATGCCTTTATCCTCCCGATGAATGCCGCGCCGCCCCATACTGCCAGAATTGCCGGAACTGCAATCACCGCCGCCGTCCCCGCCGGCATAAGCCCCCGGGAGGCAGCAAACCGGAAACCCTCCGCGCCAAAGGATTTCATTACCGCTCCGCAAATTCCCTCTCCCAGCGGGTTTCCGATAAAAAACCCGGCTGCCATCCCGCCGGCGACGGGAAGCATCCCTTTTATGAAATAGCTCCTTTTCATATCCGCCCCGGTAAAGCCCAGCGCTTTGTGCAGAGAAATCACATAGCGGTCTTTTTCCACCAGCAGGCGGATAAAAAGCCAGACCACCGCGCCGGTCACAAACGCCGCGATAAGAGCCGCCGCGCGCCCGGCCAGCCGGAGCTGCCCGAGCGTCTGACCGTAGGTATCCTGCACATAATCCGCAATGTGGGTGACGTCTGCTCCCATCGCCCTGTATTTCTCCATCCATTTTTCCTTTTCCCCGAAGTCCTCTGCGGACTTTGTCACGAAATGTTCTGCCGGACCCCTTGCGGAATTTTCTTCGTTTTGCTCCGCAGAACCTTTCAGGGAAACATACAAAACGCTCCACATAACAGGCACATCGCCTCCCGCGTCATACGCTTTCGCCGTTTTTCCCCCGTTTGTGATATCGGAATAAATACCGCAGACCCTGTAATTTTTTATCCCGCCATGCTCCGCCAGCCCCATAGAATCACCGACGGACAGCCCCAGCTCCCTTGCGTTCATAACGGATAACGCAATCTCCCCCTGCTTTTCCGGCAGCCTCCCTTCCAGATACTCCACCGGAAATACTCCGTGGCTGCCGGTCTCCACAGCCAGATTAACTGTTTTTAGACCGGCAAAAGCATCAGCCTCCCCTGACGGAAGAACCGCCGTACATGCCTTTGTAGTCAGCACCGTATACCTTTCCACCTGCGCATCCTGCGCCAAAGCAGAGGCAATGCTTTCCGTCACACCTCTGATATCTCCGGTCTGCCGGATGTCCATACGTATCCCGCCGTTTCCGATTCCCATGTAAGTGACAAAATCCGGCGACGACATGGTATGGTATAAATTTTGCGGCACGAGTAAAAGAAAGGTACAGGCAAAGGTCACGAGACCGATAATCAGATATTGCCCTCCTCCCTTTTTCTCCCGGGGCTGAAACATTGCTTCCAGCGCCGTCATCCTCTCTGTCTTTTTTAAGGACCGCCTTACGGAAAAAAGAATCGCACCCTCTGCGAGAGCCGCCGCTCCAAGCGATAAAACCGCCGCCTCCAATCCGCTTTCTGCAGCGCCGTATAACTCCCGTATCTGTTTCTCCATTGGCGCTTTTATACAGAAAGCCGCCACAAGGCCGGCCAGACCGCCGCAGACAGAAAGAAAAATATACTTTGCCATATAAATCCGCCGGATTTGCGTTCTTTCCACGCCAAGGGCCTTTAGCATTCCCGCCTCCTTCCGCTCCCGTTCCATCTGTGTAAGGCACTGAAAACGGACGCAGAGCATGGATATCAGCAGAACCACCATACTCACAAGAAAAATTACAAGAATCATGGTTCCGTCGGACAATGCGTTCATCATCCGAATCAGCGGCTTTGTGATAGCAGGGCCGTTTGCTGGAAGCCGCTCCGCCTCGTACGCCGCGGCAAAAGCGCTGATATCCGCGTTTTCCTCAAGGAGAAACTCAATCAGATATTCCTCCTGTACCTCAAAATTTCTTATCCGCTCGTAATCCTCTTCATTCACCAGAAACCGCTTGGAGGAAGCCATCATGGAATTCATCTGGGCATCCCGCAGAAAGCCCGCAATTACAAGACGGTAATCGCCGATTTCCATCATGTCTCCCTCCGACAGCTGATATTTGCCTCGGTAGCATACAGGGACAAAAACCTCCCCCGGCAAGACCTCCGGTACTTTTCCCTCCATATTAAGCAGATAATCAAACTGTTCTCCCTGCATACAAAGGCCGTTGTCCTGGGTGCTGTCCAAAAGGCTGCGCCCGCCGAGGGTAACCTGGTTGTTATTCAGGTTCAGGAACCCGCAAATCTGCCATTTACCGACCTCCCTGCGGCTTTCGGCAAATCGGGAAATCTCCGCCGCCTCCCGCTCCCATGCAGCCCCGGATTCCGCATCTTTCATATCCCTTACATGCATCTGCATATAATCGGGAACCTCCGCCTTTTCCATCAGGCTGTCGATTGCTCCTGCCAGACCGGAAAAAAGCAGCGCCGTAAGGACAAGCAGCATTGCGGAAACCGCCATAAAAAAGACGGCCGCGCCGGAGGAAAATTTATTTTGATTGATATCGTTTACTATCAGCTTTTTTATCATAAAGCTTCCTTTCCTGCGCTTACCCGGAATTTCTCCGCGAATGGCCATGCGCATGAGGATTCGCAAAAAATCCGAAAGAAGTTTCCATCTCTCCTTCCGGATTTTACAGTGTTCCCGGCAGGCGGCGTTCTCTCTGCTTTTCTGCCGGGTTCTTTCATTTCTCTATCCTCTTACTGCCTGCGCCAGCAGCTTCACGCACAAATCAATGCCGAGCCTTCCGGCGTTTAAGTAGATTTCGTAATACTTTGGGTCGCTCCATACCCAGTTTGTCACCGAGTTATAAAAGCCGCCTCTCCTCTTGTCATTCTTTTTCAACGCGTTTTCCGCTTCCGACTGCTTAATGCCCTCCTTCTCAATGGCTCTCTGTATCCGCTTTTCGTCCTCTGCATGGATAAATACCTTCAGATTGTTTTCCTTTTCCCGAAGGATATACCCTGAAGCCCTTCCGACGATTACGCAGTTTCCCTCTTTAGCAACTTCCTCGATGATGCGCTTTTCCTCAAGAAAAAGCTTATCTGCCAGAGGCTGTTCCTTACTGCCGGACAATCCCCCCAGGGGCGTCTTGTAAAGGTTAAAGAGAATCCCTCCCGAACTGCTCTCCTCCAGCCCTTCTATCTTGACGAAAGGAATATCAAGATTTTTTGCCGCCTCCATAAGAATGTTTCTGTCATAAAACCTGTAGCCAAGTTCTTTCGCCAGCTTTTTTCCGATTTCATTCCCGCCGCTGGCATAACGCCTCTCAATTGTTACAATATTATACATGTGCACACCCCCTATGCTTTAATACGCAGCCGCCCGTACATGTCGCGGACGTTTTCTTTCTTTAATTATACGCATTTTCCCGCAATATCTCAATCCATTTTTGACTGCATTTCAGCAGCAAAAAACTTTATTCAGCCGGCAGATACAAAAACAGGCAAAATCTTCCCTCCTGCCTCGTTATCTCCATACTCCCTCCATATTTTTTCACCGTCTCCTGTATGCTCTTAAGCCCCAGTCCATGATTCTCCGCGTCCTTCTTCGTGGTTTTCGGAAGCCGCAGCTTTCCCGCCGCTGAACCGCTCCCGCTGTTCTTTTCCGGTAAGCTGCCTTTCTCTCCGGCGTCGGGCTTTGCCTCCGCAGCCCCGGTCTGCGGGGTTTTGCACGGATTTTTGACGCTCATCGCCAGAATCCCTTTTCCAAACCTTGCATTCAGCTCGATTTCCTTCGCGGTTTCCGAAAGCGCCATGCACCCTTCCGCCGCGTTGTCCAGCGCGTTGGCAAAAACCGCGCAGATATCGGCCTTTTCAAAGGGAAGCTCCTCCCCGATATCCACCCTTGCGGTAAACCGGATTCCCTTTTGCTCCGCCAGGCTTTTCTTTGCGGTTAAAACGGCGTTTACGGTGGAATCGGCGCACCATACAAGGGTCTGCCCGAAAGCCGGATTATCCAGCATCTCTCTGATATAATCGTCCTTTTGCTCTCCCGGCAGCGCCAGAAGTGTCTGCAGATGATTGGACAGGTCGTGCCGGAGCCGCCTGATTTCAAATTGCTGCTGTTCCATAACCTCATAATATCTCCTGTTATGCATGGCCAGCATATTTTCCTGTTCCAGCCTCTGCTGCCTCTCCAGAACCGTCAGCGCGCGCAAAAGCCCGGCAAAGGACAGCATCACCAGAAGGAGCAGCGCGCCGTCCGCAATCGCAGTCCCCTTATTTCCAAAGGGACTGCGCAGCAAAATAAGGGACAAAAGGATTCCTGCGGGAAAGCATGTCAGGGTAAGCATAAGCCTCCATAAGGGCGCCGAAAGTTCAAAGTCCCTCACGGCTCTCCGCTGAAAAAGTAAGAGGTATAAGACCAGCGCAAAGAAAGCCCTTCCCGCCACATACAGGTAATTGTGAAGACTCTCCAGCTTCAAAAAATTAAAAAGAATCCCCACGCTGTTGTCGTAAAAAGCGTTAAAGGCAAAAACCGTGCTGGAAAACATCAGCCCCAGAGTAAATCTTTTCAGTCCGCTGCCCTCACAGGAAAACCACACCGCAGTAAGAAAAACCAGAAGGCAAAAGGTCCAGTTTACAATATCTCCGATGAAAATAACGGCAAAATTGACCAGCCAGCATCCGGCAAATAAAATGCCTGCGCACCACCGATTTTTCTTCACCCGAATCATACAGCACAGAGCCTGATAAACAAGGACGGCTGACGCCGCGCCCAGCCCGTTCTCCAGTATTTTCGGGAAAAATGCTCCGCTCATAGCCCCTCCCCCTCCAGCATTGCCCTTGCCAGCTTCGCCACAGCCCCCTCCTTCATTGCCCGGCTCATGGGAATGTCGGCGGCGCTTTCCACGGTAACGCTCTCGTTCCCAATCCGTATCACCTTCGCCGGATTCACCAGATACCTCTGATGCACCCGCACGAAAGCCCCCGAAAGCTGCCGCTCCACCTCATCCAGTTTCCCGTAAAAGGAATATGCAAAGCTCTCCCCGCCTCTTGCGCAGACTGCGTTTACCTTCCGCCGGTCACTGTAAAAATAAGAAATATCCGACAGGGAAAGCCGGTAAGTCCCCTCCGCATTTTTAAAGGAAAAGTATCTTTTCCTGCCGTCAAAAATCCTTTTCCGAACCCGCCCCAGCACCTCCATAAGCCTCTCCGTTCCCGCAGGCTTTATCACATAATCCAGAGCATTCACCTTATAACCGTCAAACACATAATCCGCATATCCCGTCACGAAAACCAGACTGATTTCCTTATCGAACTCCCGGATTTTCGCGGCCGCTTCCATTCCGTTTATCCCTTCCATCTCCACATCGAGAAAAAGAAGGTCGATTTCCCCCGGATGCTTTTTCAGCCAGCGCACCGCGCTTTCTCCAGTAGAAAATTCATAGACAATCTGCTCCGATTCCTCCCGAAGCACCTTTTCCAGCCCGAAGCGCAAAGCCTCCCTTGCCCCCGGCTCGTCGTCGCATATTCCAATCCGAAGCATTTTTCATCTCTCCAATGCCGTTTTTTCTATCTTACCATTGTTTCCCTGCCCGGACAATCTTATCATTTTGCGGAAAGTGTCCCGGCGCTCTGTACTTTACAAAATTGCTGCCAAACTTTACAGGTTTTGCAGACTGCCTCCAAAGATTACAAATGAGCTGCCGGAAATGACAGCCCCGCCTCATCTTTTCCTTTCTTTTGTTATACTCGCCTTAAACGGAAGCGTTCAAAAGTGTTGACTCAAAATATAAAATACGAGGTGATTCATTATGCTGTATGTAAAAAATCTTCACAAATCCTATCAGACCGGACGAAAATCCTATTCCGTACTGAAAGGAATCAATTTATCTGTTGCAGACCGGGAATTTGTGGCTGTAATGGGGCCTTCCGGCTCCGGCAAGAGCACGCTGCTCAACTGCATTTCCTGCTATATCCCTTTTGATGCGGGAACCATTACCTTAGGCGGGAAAAATCTTTCGGGGATGGACGAAAACTCCCTCGCCAGAGTGCGCAATGAAAAGCTGGGCTTTGTCTTTCAGGACTTTATGCTCCTTGACGGCCTGACTGTGCGGGAAAATATTCTGGTTCCCAGAATCATTCAGGAAAAGGTGGAAAGTGACGCCGAAGAACTGGCTGATAAGCTTCTTGCCCTTTTCGGCATTGCCTCTGTTGCCGACAAGTATCCAGCGGATATTTCCGGCGGGGAAAAGCAGCGGACGGCAGTTGCCAGAAGCCTGATAAACAGGCCCCTTCTCATTCTTGCGGATGAGCCCACCGGGAGCCTTGACAGCAAATCCAGCCGGACAGTCATTGAATCCTTTAAGGAGGCCAGAAGCAGCCTTGGGACTTCTGTCTTTATGGTGACTCACGACAGCTTTGCCGCCTCCTTCTGCGACAGAGTAATTCTTCTTAAGGACGGCATGGTCTACGATACCTTAGAGGCGGAGCCGGGACATCGGGAGGATGGACGCGGCATTTTTCAGGACCGCTTACTTGAAGCGATTCGTGAGATGAGCCGTTTGGATTCCGAGGGCAGCGGCCGGATATCCCCGCACCGGCCCTCCGGTTCAGATATGCCCGGCTCCTGCCTTCTGCCCGCGAAAGAAACAGGGAGGGATGTGAAATGATGACGCTGAAAAATCTGGAAAGAAAACTGCAGAAGGCTGACTCCCGGCAGGCCGGACTTTATCTGTTCTGCAACTTTGTTTCTCTGCTGCTAATCACGGCTTATTCCGCCATGATGTACTCCCCTTCCGTGCTCACGGTATTTCCCGAAGGGGGCGACAGCCGAAAGCAGATGACAGCCATTTTCGTTCTGGCATTGTTTGGCTGCGTGGTGTTCACTATCTATGCTTCCGGCCTCTTTTTCAGAAAAAAGGCAAGGCAGCTCGGCACTCTCATGGCTCTTGGCCTAAGCCGCCGCCGTCTCCTTCCCGGCCTGCTTCGGGAGGTGCTCGCCTTAAGCGCCGTCTCCAGCCTTGCCGGGGTTGTGTGCGGCTTCCCCTTCCTTTGGATATTGTGGAACAGCTTCCGGCTTTTCATTACGGACAGCCCGCAGATGGCTCTTAGAATCGATTTAAAGTGCCTGTATCTATCTGCTTTGCTTTTTATAATCGTGGTAACCTGCTCCTGCTTCAATGCCTGGCGGTATTTAAAGCGCACCGACATTCTGGAGGTCATGCAGGAGGAACACCGGAACGAGCCGGTAAGGGAAGCAGGTGCGTGGTGCGGCCCTGCGGGCATTTTTCTGGTATTTGCAGGCGCTGTTCTCGGTTATGAATTTCCCGGCATTTATCAGAAGGCGTTTAGCGCCTATTCCCCGGCGTGGCTGAAAACTCTTATGTATGCGCCGGTCTTTCCCGGGCTTTATATGCTGATGCTGCACACCGTGGTACACGGCTGGCGCTCCCGCCAAAGGCATCCCTATAAAAACCTGATAGCCAGAAGCATGATGAAATTTCAGGGAAAGCAGACCGTAAACAATCTCCTTGTGAGCACTGTACTGATTGCCGGAAGCGTTTTCGGTATCTTTTATCTCCCCTCCTTGAGCGTGGGGCGGACAATGGAGATTAATTCACGGCCTTACGACTATTACTACCATTACCGGCTGGACCAGAAGCTTCCCGGACAGGAGGAAATTTCCGCTCTTGCCGGAAAATACGGCCTTTCCGTTAAGGATTTTAAATCGGCGCCCTATATTTCCCTTGCCATGGACGGAATTACGCGGATAAATGATGAGGATAATACCTTTCATAAGGAGCGTATTCCTTTCCTTCAGGAAGCCAGATTCCTTTCCGCCGGCGATTTTGCAACCCTTACCGGAGAAAATATTTCCGTGGAAAAAGGCAGCTATCTGGCGGTCGCTAACAGCGACGAAACGGGACTGTATTTTTTAAATGCCACCGCCGAAGTCCTCACCAATATGATTACCTTTGAAAGCCTCTCCACAGACTTCGCCGGCTATCTCCACTATGATTTTTTAGCCGACCGGATGGGTTATTATATATTAAACGATGAGGATTACCGGGACATCTCCCTGGGGCTTACCCCGGACTTTATGGGCCGCGCCGTCTTTTTCAATATGGACGGGCAGGACAGCTATGAATTTGCCCGGGATTTTTTTTCCACGCTGATTTCCTCCTTCGGCCCGGAGTGCGAAACCACCGATTTTTATGACCGGGCGGAAAAATATTATGCGGAAGAACAGGGCAGGGTTTACTGGGGCGATACACCCAGAGCGTCAAAAATCAGCTTTTCAAAGCCCGACGACAGTGATTTCAGACTCTACTGGCGGTATATGCCCAAAATCCGAATCCTTGATAAGGTGGATTTTTCCAAAACCTTTTCCGTATTTCTTATGATGTTCCTCTTTATCGCCATTATCTGTTCCCTGGCGGCCATGATTATCGGCTATACCCGTTGTATGACCATTGCCCTGAATAACCGCTATGTCTTTGACGATTTAAAGAGACTTGGCGCGCCGCCTGCCTTTTTGCTGAAAGAAATCCGGGGGCAGGCAGGGCCGGTATTTAAAATTCCCGCCTCCGCGGGCATGATACTCATGTACCTTTTGTATGTGCTGATTATGTTCGGCAATGACGGAAAGCTGACTGACAGCGAAATCGCCGGACTTGCCGGGTGCTTTCTTATCCTTGCGGCCATCGCACTGGTATATTATCTGGTTTACCGCCGTACTGTAAAAAGTATGTGCAGGCTGCTTTAGCATATTATTTCTGCCTTCCCGTTTTATACTTTTCCGCCAGTTCCCTGAAAGGAACCGTATTAGGAGGCATATCGCATGCCCGGAAAACATTATGCAGTATCCTTTCCGCCGCTTCCGCAGAAAGCGGCGGTACTGCTCCCTTCATCACCAAATCTTCCTTTATTTTTTCTGTCATAATCCATTGCCCTCCCGCAGATGCAGTATTCCCTGCGCAAAGCCTTTCTCAATACTGGTACTTCCTCGAATAGTTACTCCCGTCTCCGATATAGTCCAAAATGGATTCGCTGCTCCCGTTTGCAGAGGCAAATGTCGGGTCCATGCGATGCCATTCTTTTCCGTCAAAATAAATCGCGCCGTCTATCCACCCTTCCTCCTCCGTCCACACGCTAATCCATGCATGGTAGGCCGTCCCCGCATATCCCACAATCAGCTTGCATGGAATTCCCTGGCTCCGAAGCATTCCCGCCATGAGGGCGGCATAGTCAAAACAGATTCCTTTTTTGGATGAAAGCACATTGTCCAGCACCGGCAGGTAGCCGCTTTTTACGTTCGCCGCCTTCTGGGTGTCGTAGGTAAGATTTCCCACCACAAAATCGTAAATCTTTTCCACTTTTCCCATAGCCCCCTCCGCGCTTCCGGCCAGCTCCGCTGCCTTCGCAAGGGTGGAAGCTGCGCCGCCGTAATCCACGTACTGGTTCGGGCGGAGAAAGGGCGCAAATTCGCTTCCAAGCGCCGCCTGAAAGGAACAGGACAGCACCATGGCATATTTGGAATCCGCCACGTTTTCCAATATTGTCACCTGATAGGTTCCGTTCCCTTCCGACAAAGGGAATGTGGCCGCAGCGCCGGGCGTCAGATTGTAAGTATAAGTGGCACCGGGCCCGGCAACCTGAGCCTTCACCTTTCCGGCCGTACCGGTATATTTCGCCGTCACATATCCGTCCGCTGTGTTGGAATAATCTATCACAGCGCGTTCGTTCTGTACTGTCTGCGTATCGGTGACCGCCGGGAGCTCAGCCGCCGGACAGAGTGCCGCTTTCGTTTCCCCGGAAAATGCCAATGCCGGGCACGGCACGGACTGGCAGAGAACCGCTATAAAAATAGGAAGAACTATCCATTTCCCTCTTTTCATGTCCATATACCTCTTTATATAAAAATCAACTTATCATCCTGTTTTTCTGGCAACCACTACAAACCTGCCTTCCTTTGCATGGTAACTGCAGGTGGAAAGCGTAAGAAGCTTATCTCCATAAACCGCTTCTACGCCCGTATCATAAATTGACGCTTCTTTCACTTTTGTTACATACTCCTCAAATCTTTTTTTATCGCTTAAGTCAATATACCAGTAATAGCGGAAAGCGTCTTTTTCCTCCAGACTGTGTATCTGGCTGTAAAAAGCTGCGATTACCTGATATTCTCCTTTTTCCGTAAGCGTATCAAACCGGATGAGCGGATGCTCCTTTGCATATTCCCAATAACTGTATTCATCCAGCTTCCCGAACATGGTTCCGTCTTTCATGTGGTGTCCGTAAATAATGGTATTCCCGCCCTCCGGGCTCCAGCCTTCACCGATAAAAAGACTGCCGCTTACCGCTTCTTCCTTATCAAAACCCCTCCGCAGATAATATTCGGGGTCGTCCGGCGTATTCATGACCGGATAGTCAATCCCCAAGTCCTCTATTGTAAGCCAGCCTGACAAATCCTGATTCTGCTCCCACAGCTCCCTGTACTCGGGCAGAATAAAATCCTCTTCCGCCTCCTCACTTAAAGGCTCCGGCGCAGAGTCCTCCTCCTGCATTTTGGCGGCCTGCCTCACCTTTTGCGCTAACATCAGATTGGCTTCTTTTTCATGTTTTGAACGAATACCGTTACGCAAAAGCATTGCGGCGGAGAAAAAGCATAATACTGCAAATGCTGAAAATAACAGCATGCAAATTCTTTTTTTCATAAATTCTCCTTAAGCAGACAGCACCGGCGGAAACGCGTCCGCCAGTGCCGCAGCTGCCAGGATACCTCTGATATCTGTGTACCTGGCTTATTGCTCATCAATTTTGTCCCTTAACGGTTCTTTTTCCTGTGTATTACGTCTGGGAGGAGGAAAATCATACCGCCTAAAGACATCATGAACAACATCATCCAGTGATTGCCGGTGGCATCACCGGTTTGAGGAGTCCCGATTGAAGCAAGGGGCACATCCTCTTCAGGAATGTATACATAATCTTCTGTTACAGGGTCCTGGGTCTTTACATAAGCCTGAGGCACTTCTTCGTCAAGGATGATTACAGTATCCGGGCTGTCAGCTGTGGCTGCTTCCGGTATCTCTTCCAAGACAGGAATTTCCTCGTTCAGCTCATAAGTAACTTCTTCCGTAACCGGGTTCTGAACCCTTTCATATACTACTGCCCGGGCCACATCCTCGTCAGGGATTACCACAAGGGTATCCGGACCGTCAGGCGTAACCTCTTCCGGCATCTCAGGCACTACCTCTATTACTCTGGTAGGAGGCGTGGGCGGCGTCGGCGGTTCAGGGTCGGGCTCTACGGGAGGTTCCGGCTCCTGCGGTGCAGGAGGTGTCGGTATCTCCGGTGTCGGGGTTGCCGTAGGAGGGGTTATCGGAGTCGGTGTTCTCTCAGGGGTCGGCTCTGGCGTTACCTCTGGAGTTGGTGTCGGCTCCGGTGTTTCCTCTGGCGTCGGCATCGGCTCCGGTGTTACTTCTGGCGTTGGCGTCGGCTCCGGTGTTTCCTCTGGCGTCGGCGTCGGCTCTGGTGTTTCCTCTGGCGTTGGCGTCGGCTCCGGTGTTACTTCTGGCGTTGGGGTCGGCTCCGGTGTTTCCTCTGGCGTCGGCGTCGGCTCCGGTGTTACTTCTGGCGTTGGCGTCGGCTCTGGTGTTTCCTCTGGCGTCGGCGTCGGCTCCGGTGTTTTCTCAATCACATATCTTAATGTAATGACATTTTGCGTTTCATCCTTCACCAGAATCAGCTTCTCGGGATTACTGCCCTTATACGTAAAGTCACGCTCTTCTCCGTCTATGGAATATTTATTCCACTCGGGCTTATTGTCTGCAAGAGTTTTACCGATAATCTCTTCGCCTACTTCACCGCTTATTTCTCCCTCTGTGACGGTTTCTGCTTTCTTTCCCGGGTTTTCTTCATCAACATAGTCTACATAATATTCGCGGATAACGGTATAAGAGGTCGAGTCGGGCTCGCCGATATCCCTGATAAAATACAGTCTTAATATTGTACCAGTCTCTGACAAAGTATCTGACTCTACATTACCTGGATTTTCTTTATCAAACGTATAACCACTTATCTCTTTATCCGCTTCCGTTACCTTGACTTTTTCTCCCACTGTTCCTTCCCGGGTTTCCTTTTCTTTAAGGGAATTTCCGTCCGTATCATACCACTCCACAGTATAAGTATAGGAAGCCCCTTTCTCAAAGTACAGTCTTAATTCCGTTCCGGTCTCTTTCAAAATGGCAGATACTATATTTCCTTGATTGTCATCATCAAATATATAACTGCTCACCTCTTTATCTTTGTCCGTTACCGTTACTTCTTTCCCTACCGTTCCTGTACGGGTTTCCTTTTCTTTAAGGGAATTTCCGTCCGTATCATACCATTCCACAGTATAAGAAGCTTCTTTAGACTGAGTTTTCTTCCAAACTGCATAGAGCGTCGTTGTTCCGCTTACCCTTATCACTCCCTTTGGATAATAACTCGGACTTTTAGCAGTCTTATTAGTACTCCACCCCAAAAATGTGTATCCACCTCTCTGTGGTTCTTTGTCAGAAATAGTAAAGCTATATTTCTCTTCCATACTTTTTGCAGTTTGCTGCGCAGGCGCACCGCTACCGCCATTAGCGTCATATTTCAGCACGAACTCCGTTTCTCCAAAAAACAAAAACAAAGTTTCATCAGCTTTGTAAGGCGCACTTCCTGTAATATTGTAGTGGACAGAAGCATAATTGTGATTAGGCGCCTGCCCTTTGGTATATGTGCTAGGGACAGTCGTATTCTTAGACCAGTTATACCCCCTATAGCCGGAAAAACCTGACTCATTCGCCAATGTACATAAATTCGTGCTATGCTTGTAGCCAGAATGCCCTGTACTCTGCAAGCAGGTTGGTTTTAAAGGTGTCCTATCAACCTCTTCGCCGTCAACCACCTTTACAACATCAACCGTAAACTCTTCTCCTTTAATCAGAGCCAATGTATCCGCTCCCCCGACCTGCTTATCCACCAGTGCCTGGAACCGCGCCATATCGTCTTCCATTCCGGGATAGCCGCAATAATTTTCCAACAGCATATCCAGCAGTTCTGATGCCTGCATACCTAAAGCGGCGTACTCCTCCTGATTGTCCTGCGTCAGTTCAAAAGCCTCCATAGCGTCCAGCAGACTGCGAAACTGGAGAACCTCCCCGGGAATTTCCACCTCATTGATAAGGGGCTCTTTTTCTTCCGATACATCTTCTATCTCATTTTCCGTATCATCATCTGTCTGCCCGCCATCTTCCGTGGAATCCACATCTGACAAGTCCTCCTCATCATTTAAGGAATCGTCCGTCTCCGTATCATCCAAATCATCTGACGAATCTTCATCCGCCAAATCATCACCAGACGATTCGCCTGAATCTTCATCATCTGACGGCTCATCCGGGTCTTCCGGCTCATCTGCATCATCGTCCGGCTCATCCGTATCGTCGATGTCAACAATATCGCCTGCGTCCTCTTCCTGTACATCTGCGGAATCGGCCTGACTTTCGTTTTCCACCGCTAAAATATCATCGGCAAAAACAGAAATCGGCATACCCATGCACAGCGTCAGAGCTAAAAACAGCGCAAGCCAACGTCTGACAGTCTTTTTTCTTATTTTCATAGTACTTCTTCCTTTCTTTGCAAATTATAACTTAATCAAATGCAAAGCTTCGGCGGCCAGGCTGACCTAGTACTTTCCGCACCTTAGTCCCTGTAGCTTTGCGTCCCGCCGTTTCCGGCGGTTTGCCAACTTCTTCGCGTCTATTTGCGCGGACCGCCCTTCCTTTCCGCTCCGCCACCCGGCGGCCCAGACAACAGAGCATCAAAAACCGGCGGAACCATATCCGGCATCTGCATCCCCTCCCCTCTTCTCTGAATATCCCGCTGCAACAGCTGTTGGCAGAATCAATATTCTGACTACTGCTATTGGGGAAGTATTGGGTTTTAGTTGGGGAAAACCGCGGATTTGTTTTTACATCCGCCTATAAAAAACAGAAAATGGACATGTAAAAACGAGGCCACTTTATTTTTTTCTGCGGCCTTGCTCTCTCATGCCCAAATTTCATAAAATATTATTGTAATTGTGGAATTGGCTGTGCTATAATTAAATTGAACTATGTAATATGCCATTCGGCAGTAGTCAGAATATTGATTCCGTCTCCGTCACCAGCCTCATCATTTCCAGATGTCTTGCATGTTCCTCCCCGGTGGTAAGAAGGTAAATCCGCGTCGTCTCAATGGAGCTGTGCCCGAGCACGTCCGCCAGCTTCACAATATCCTTGCAGATTTTATAAAACGAAACAGCAAATAAATGCCGCAGGTTGTGAGGAAACACCTTGCTGCTCTCCACATCCGCTTTTGTACAAAGTTCCTTCATCTCCCTCCATATTTGCCGCCTGGAAAGGTTTGTCCCGTTTTTTGTGAGGAAAATTACTCCCGCCGTGGTTTTCTGCCCCTCCGCATACTTAATCAGCTTGCGGCAGAGCTTACCCGGCAGCAATATCACACGTATTTTCCCCTTCAAATCCACTTCCGCGCGCCCTGCCCTCGCCGCCTCCACCGTGATATAAGGCAGCTCACTCACCCGGATACCTGTGGCGCAGATAGTTTCCATCAGAAGCATCAGACGCTCCTTCCCTTCCTTTTGCGCCGTGGTTATCAGATGTTCAAACTCTCCTTTTGTCAGCTCCTTTGACTGTGCCCTGAACATCCGGCGCTGGATACGGAGAAATTTTACCCGCAGTTCCTGCCAGCCCATAAAAGAAAAAAAGCTGTTCAGAGCGGAAAGCTTTCCATTTACGGTGACAGGCGCATATTCCTGTTTCTGTAAATGCTCTTTCCACTCTATAACAGCTTCTTTGGTTACCGGCCTGCCGCATAACCATTCGCAAAAGGATTTTATCTCCTTCACGTATTTCTCAATGGTCGCAGGCTCTCTTTCTTCGCTTTTCAAAAAATCTCTGAATCTGCTAATATCATTTTCCGCTAATGTGCTATCGTTCATCTTTTTCCCTCCTAAAGGTTAATATAATGTCCTTATATTAACCTAAGAGGACTTTTTTATTCAAAAAGTATCAGCTGCGGGAAATTCCTGATAATATTTTAACATCTTACAGGAAAAATCATGAGCTTTCCTATAATACACACATTCTGAAAGGATTCAGCAGGCCTCCGGCCAGCTTAAAGCAGCCAATACCCACAGGTATTAAAATCAGCGTGCAGCAAAGGACAATTCCGGCCGCAACGCAGATAACGGCGCATGGCAGACAGAATATCAGTTTAAAAGCCAGCTTCAGCACTCCTCCCGCTATATGAAAGCACAGGCCAATCGCCATAAATACAATCAGTAACGCCAGCAGTACAATCAATGTAATCATATACTCTCCTTTCTCCGCAGGATTTCCCGCGGCTGGTCTTTCCTTTTTAAATTTGCCGGAGTCTTTTCCGCATCCCGTCACTACTCCACAAAATCCAGCGTAATATTTCCCATACTGCAGGTCAGTTCAAAGGTAGTAGCGGCTCCATTGTTCACATATTTTTCCGTTCCCAGCGCGGTAAATTCCCAGCCGTTTATCTCCACGTTCCCGGCGCTGCATTCAATTTCATAGTTATGGTCCTTTTCCTTTCCCTTAAGCAGGAAATCCATGCTTCCCATATTGCATTCCGCATCCAGTTCCTGCTCAATAATGCCTTCATAGCTGCAGTTGCCAAGGTCAACCTCCAAATCCGCCTCTCGCACATGCATGTCGCCTGCGATAAGGTTTCCGGCGCCGATTTCCACGGAAAAGTCAACGATTTCCGCCTTATTAATGCCAAGCTCTCCGGCTCCTATAACTGCGTCAAACTCTTTTGCTTTCAAATTGTCGATTTCCATAATTCCGGCGCCGATTTCCAAATCCATTTCCTCAAATCCCATATCCCTGGGAATCAGCAGCGTCATCTCATTATCAATCTGATCGACGTTAAAGAGTTGGTTACCCTTAAAGCCTTCCACGTAGAGGGTACTGTCCTTTATATAAAAATCAAAGCCGCCTTTTCCGTTCACATAAAGGTCAATCCGCCCGTCCGCTTCATCTTTTTCGCTTATGGTACAGATTCCGGCGCCAAGTGAAACATCCAGCTCCCTTATGCCTTCTATTTCAATATGGTGCTCATACTCGCTTTCTGTGGTTTCCGAATTATTCACCGTCAGCTTATCTGGCGCGCTGTGGCGGCTGTCTTCCGTATAACTTGCCTTCTTTCCGCTTCCTGACGCGCTGACGCCTTTCTCCACACCCTCAAACACTCTCTCCACAACGGCAAGTTTCTTTTCCGCATATGCATCGTTTTTTACCATCATCATAAAATTTCTTCCGCTGACTATCCCGCCGATTAAACAAAACACAAATCCCAGCGCTCCTAAAATCCCGGCAGTCATCAGGCTGACTTTCATAAATTTTTTCATCCCTTTGCTCCTCCTTTTTTTCTGAAGATACTGTTATATATAGAAGCGATTCCCTGGCAGATTGCCGGTATTACTTTTGTAACCAAAAGCATGGTAAGCAGCATAAACAAAATACCCAGGGCTCCGCAGATGAAGCCGCCACCTAAAAGCCCGATACCCTCAAAAGGATGGGGAATCAGGACGCCGAAACCGGCAATCACAAGGGCAACCGCCACAATAAAGCAAATCACAGCCGCCAGCCCGATTCCGAAAACTGTTGCAAGTACTGCTGTGAGCACTCCGATAATAAGGCCAATCGCCCCGCATGCCAGCCCCAGAATCACCGGAGAGCCAAGTATACACGCAAAAACTATCAGCACAATCGCCCACACCGGCATATCCTTCTTCTCTTTCTCCGGCTGTCTGCTTCCTTCATTTGATTGACTAAACGAGTCATAACCGTTCCGGGCATCATCGCTGCTCTGCGAATATCCATACCCAAAGGTATCTGTATTCTGCTCAAAGGTACTGCCTCCCTCTTTGGCAGCTTCACCCTCCTTAGGCGTCCCGGCATCCTTCCCGAAAGCAGCTTCCTTTCTCATCAGTTCATTCTGCCGTACTGCGCTGCTGGAAAAGCCGTTTTCCGTAAATTCCCCCTGACTGACGCCATCACCAAGTCCGTCTTTCACTATCTTTGCCACCTGCTCCGGCGAACCTAAGGCCTTGATTACCTCCTGCTCATTTTCCATACCCGCATCGTTAAAATAATCATTATAATATTGAAGGGCTTCCTCCCGCTCGTTAGGCGAGATATCGGAGAGTAATTTCTCCAGCTGCCTCATAAATTCCCATCTACTCATTTTTCATTCCTCCCTCAAATATACGATTAATCTTCGCAGAATATTTAATCCATTCGCCCTCGTACAGATTCAGCTGCAGCCGCCCCTTTTCCGTTGCCTTGTAGTATCTTCTGTTCCTGCCCGCGCATTCCCTGTCATAAACCTCAAGGCACTCGTCCTTCTGCAGCCTCCGAAGCACCGGATACAATGTGGATTCCGAAAGCTCTATCACCTGCCTGACGTCCTGGGTAATTTTATACCCGTAAGCCCCTTCCGGCTCTCTGGACACAACCGCCAGAACAATCGCATCTAAAAGCGCCGCTCCCGTGTTAAACACCATAACTGCCTTCCTCCTTTCCCCCTGACCTGAAAAGCTCCTCCGCCCGGGATATTTATAGCTTTTTATAATATTATATGACGTATAGTATTATTTGTTATAAATACTATACGTCATATAATATTGTTTTGTCAATATGTTTTTATGTATAATTTCAGTTCTGAAAAAACCTGTCCCGATATTCCTTCGGGGTATATCCCGTTTCCTTCTTAAAAATCCTGCTGAAATGGCTCTGGGAGCTGAACGCCAGAATTGCGCTGATTTCTGCATAGGAATACTCGGAATATTTCAGCATGTTCCGCGCCGCCTCCAGCTTCCTTAAAAGAATGTAATCCGAAATGGAGCAGCCCGCTTCCTTTTTAAACAGTGTGGATAAATAGCTGCCGTTTAAATTTACCAGCTCCGCAAGGGACTGTATGCGAATGGGCTCGTGGAGATGGTTATAAATATAATCCATGCAGATAACCACAGGCTTGGAATAGACGCGCTTCCTGTCAAGCTCCGCCATTTCTTTTGTGTAAAAAGTCATCATATCGACATGAAGCTTTCGTATTTCCTCCTCCGTCGCCAGAGTGTCCATTTTCTGAATATACAAATCGCTGGCATTGTAGGCTCTCTCCGTATCCATCCCGCCGTTTATCGCCGCCCGGCATGCCTGGGTAACAGACGTCACAAAAAGATACTTCCGGTTCCGCACCGGATCGTCTGACAAATGGCCGGTATTTGCCGCGTTAAACCTTAAAATCCCCTCCTCAACAGCCCGCATATCTCCGGCCTGCAAAAGTTCAAACTGCCAGGCATCCTCTGCGTGGGTATGATGCCGCCAGCCGGTTTCCCTGCTGATAAATTCCATGTAACGGAGCTTCTTTTCATCCACCATTCTTTCCGCCATATCTTCCTCATTTCCGCGCAAAATTTTTTCATGCTTCGCCTGCATCTGCGCATTTTTACCTGATTATTTTAACAAAAATCCAACCGGAATGCTATAATTTCCCTCATTTCAATGCTATATTTCTGTTGTGAGTGATTCATAACTTTTTATATACAGACAGGGTGCATATCCGCTAATATGCACCCTGTCTGTATCTATCTCTTTCCTTCTAAATTCTCTGTAACGCTTCGGCCTGCTAAAACTCTCTCCCGTCCGCCAAAGCCATACCGGTAAATCTACCGCTCCATTTTCCAGAAGTAAGCGCTGTACGGAGGCAACTCGCTTCCTCCGCCGAAATCATGGGTCTTGCCGCTGATTAAATCCTCGGCCAGCCCGCAGCCCGCGTCAAAATGCGCCGTGTAAGGCTCGCTGTCAGCATTAATTGCCACCAACACCCTCTCGCCCTCCGTCTTTCTTTCAAAAATACATTGTTTGTTGGTGAGAACCACTGAACGGAAATCTCCGTAATTTAAAGCTTTGGATTCCTGCTTTGCCTTTGCCAGCCTGCTTATCCACTCGGAAAGCTCGTTAAACTCCGGCTCTGCAAAGTCTGGCCGAAGCGCCGGGTCTCCCTCGCTCTTGTTCGCCTTTGCTCCCCACTCGCTTCCATAATAAACACAGGGAATCCCCGGCATACCAAAGCAGAGCGCATAAATAAGCGGTAGATGCTTTTCGTTGCTTAAAATACTCGCCACTCTGGTCACATCATGGTTATCCGCAAAGGAAAGCAGATGCTTCCCCTTATAAAGCGTCCAGTTTTCCGGCCCGAACTGCCGCATCAGGGAATGGATAATCTCAAACATATTCATGCTGTTAAAGCTAGAATAAAGTCCCTTGTAGCACTCATAATTCGTTGCGGAATGAAGCATGCTGTCGTTCATAAGACGGTTGTAATCCCCGTGAAGCATCTCCCCAAGCAGATAAAATTCCGGCTTCAGCCCCTCCGTAAAGCTCCGCAGCCTGCGCACAAAATTTTCATCCAGACAGTAAGCCACATCCAGACGCAGCCCGTCAATGTCAAACTCATCCACCCAGTATTTTACCGCATCCAGAATATGGTCAACCACCTCGCCGTTTTGAAGGTTCAGCTTCACCAAATCATAGTTTCCCTCCCAGCCCTCATACCAAAGACCGTCGTTGTAATTGGAATTTCCGCCGAGATTAATGTGAAACCAGTGGAGATAAGGAGAATTTTCCCTGTTCTTCACCACGTCCTGAAACTGATAAAAACCCCTGCCCACATGGTTGAACACACCGTCAAGAACCACCCGGATTCCATTGTCATGGAGCTTTTTCACCACCTGCTTAAAGTCCTCGTTGGTGCCAAGTCTGGTGTCGATTTTCTTGTAATCTCTCGTATTATATCCGTGTGTATCGGACTCAAATACCGGCGAAAAGTAAACCGCATTCACATTCAGCTTCTGCATGTGCGGAATCCATTCCTCCACTTTTAATATCCTGCTCTCAGGTACGCCGTCATTTTCAAACGGCGCTCCGCAAAATCCCAAAGGATATATCTGATAAAATACACTTTCATATGCCCACATTTTTTCCTCTTTTCTGCGCTGCTTTGCATGCCCATCTTCTTAGCCTTAAGGCCATGCGCCGGACTCTAAGACCGGAGAGCCTGCGGATGCGGCGCAGACACAGACTCTTTGAAAAGACAGTTTCTGTCTTTCTATGTAAGTTTACCACACTTTTGCGCTTCTGTCATGTTTCCTTTCCCGAACATGCAAAAGCCAGCCTACAGATATTCCTTTGCCTGCGTCTCCTCCAACTGATATTGTCTGCAAAGCTTACCCACAATATCCTCGTCCGACAGGCCCACACCACGCAGAATGGCTACCGTATTAATGAAGGATTGATGATATTGATTCTCCATCTCCTGCCTCAATTCTTCATTTTCCTGATGTATCTTGTGATTTTCTTTCTGTATCTTTTCACGCTCTTTTTGTATCTTTTCATTCTCCTGTTGCACCTTTTCATTTTCCTGATGCATCTTCTCGTTCTCCTGATACATCTTTTCGTTCTCCTGATGTATCTTTTCGTTCTCCTGCCGCATCTTTTCGTTCTCCTGATACATTTTTTCGTTCTCCAGCCGCACCTTTTCATTCTCCTGATGCATCTTCTCATTTTCCTGATACATCTTTTCGTTCTCCAACCGCATCGCTTCAGTCTTTATCCGCAGTTCTTCGCTCTCTTTCTGCATCTCCTGAAACATAAG
>CAMSTM010000039.1 GCA_947063675.1 uncultured Lachnospiraceae bacterium
TAATAATACGGCTGTTTGCCTGGAAACCTCTCTGTGTGGTAATCATTTCCGTAAACTCGGCGGACAAATCAACGTTACTCATTTCGAGTACGCCGGATTCCATATAGCCGCCGTCCGCTGTGATATCATCACCCACACCGTCAAACTCGCCGGAGTTCATGGTCGCGGAATAAAGATTATCGCCCTGTTTGGCAAGACCGGAAGGATTGGCAAAATTAGCCGCCGCAATCTGACCAAGCAGCTTACTCTGACCGTTATCATAGGTAGCGTAAATCTTACCGTCCTTCTGAACGGTAACGCCGCTCATCTCACCTACTTTTAAACCGGCGCCAAGGCCTTTCTTATCACCTGCAAGAGCTCCCATGGTTGATGTGCCGTTTTTGTTGTAGTTGAGACATCCGGAAAAGTCGATAGTTATTGTATTTTTACCTGTATCATCGGTAAAATTGGGACTGATAATTTGCAGGTCTGTTGTTTCGGCCGTACCGCCTTGTGTTGTTCCGACACCTTGAAATGTTCCTTTTCCCTCTTTGAAATCAAGATATACTGCATTTTTCAGTTCTATCGGCAGGTCCGGTTGTGTTACGGGTATTGTTGTACCAAACTTAACTTTAGCTGGGTCCAAATTCCCGTTAGCATCTACATACGCCGGGTCGCCGGCTGCGTCTAAAATCTTATCCAGATTCACACAGAACTTGCCTTCTTCACCATTAATTGCATGAACACTGAACTGTGCCGTATATTTATAACCCTGATTATCAAACATCTCAAGATTTATGATTCGGCCTTCGTCCGTTTGCAAATCCGTGTCAAACCGGTCAATAATACCGTCCATAATCGCCTGTGTGGTAACCTGAGGCGGGGAAGTCATATTCTCCGTAGTCATAATCTTCAGCGGCTGAACGTTTCCCTTCTGAATTTCCCCGGTTTCCTTATTTACGCCCCAGCCCATTACATTATAACCGGTACTGGTCATAACCAGATTGCCCGCGCCGTCAATGTAGAAAGAACCGTCTCTGGTAAAGAAATTTTCCTGTCCGTTGTTTACAACGAAGAAAGAACTTCCGTTAATCATAATATCAAACGGGTCGTTGGTACTCTGCGCCGCTCCCTGGTTGGCAATCGCAGTTTTAATGGAACTGGTTTTGGAACCAAGACCAATCTGCCGCGCGTTGACGCCGCCCACTCCTGTGGTTGCGTTTGCGCCGGAAGCTGCCCTTGTCGTCTGATACATCAAATCACTGAATACCATAGACTGTGATTTATAGGCCGTTGTGTTAACGTTGGCAATGTTATTACCGATAACGTCCATTCTTGTCTGGTGTGTTTTCAGGCCTGCCACACCAGCAAATAAACTCCTCATCATAGCTAAAATGACCTCCTTAAAGTTATGCCGCATGTTCCTTCTGTCAGTCAGGAACTCATTGCCTCCCAAAGGTCCGGCTAAATAATTACGGCTCCATCAATGTTTGTAAAAATATTTTCCGCTGTGTCGCCATGATTCATTGCGGTCACCACCGTATTGTTGGGTATATTCACAATGAATGCCAACTGGTCAACAATTACCAAAGATTCTCTGATTCCCTTTTCCTGAGCTTTCTGAGCGCCTTCCTTAAGGCGTTCTATCTGATTGCCCGTGAGTTCAATGTTACGGTCTGCAAGTCTCCCCGCCGCGTGTTTGGAAAACTTTACTTCTCCCTCTGCGCCGGCCCGGCTGCCTTCCAGAATTTCCTGAAAAGACTTTCCTTCAGCAGTCAGCGTTTTCGCCGTGCTTTTTCCTGCCGGGGTCAAATATTTATCCTGCAGTTGTTCAATTGAAAGGAATCCGTTTTTCTGAACCTTCATAATTCCCTCCTCCCTGAGTAGTTACCACGCATCCTGCTTCAATTTCTATTCGGTCTTACCGGCGCCATCGCCTGTACCTTCGGTTTTGTCGCCGCCTTCGGTTCCTTCCGTCTTATCGCCTTCGGTCCCCTCGGTTTTGTCTCCGTCGCCGTTCTCGCCGTTGCCCTCTTCTTCAACCGCCACAAGCTCTGCCATACGCTGTACATATTTCTGCAGCAGCTTGACATATTCGTCGCTGATGAATCCCTGCTGGTAGGCCGTCATCTTGTTGTAGCCCTCCTGCAGCGCTTCCACCGCTTCCTTATGCTCCGTTGTAAGGTCGCTGAGGCTCGGCAGTGCGTCTATTGCTTTAATAAACGTTGACGCAAGTTCAAACGCTATCTGGTACGCATCACTGATTACCGCGTGTACATCGTCCGCTGAATACAGATTGCCGTCTATGGAAACGTAAGCCTTGTTATTCTCATAGGTTACATATTCAACCACACCCTGAATAACCGCTGCGTCGCCATTCTCATCCTTGGACTGAACCTCAACCATCTTTCCAACCAAAGCGGATGCTCTTGAAAGTTCCATGGTAGCCGCCATATTCTGCATCTGCTCCACCTGTGAAAATGTCGCGTACTGCGAGATATACTCTGTATTTGAGGTGGGTTCCAGGGGATCCTGATATTTCATCTGGGCCACTAAAAGCTGCAAAAAAGCGTCTTTATCCATACCGCTTTTGGACGCGGCTTTTTTTACCGAATTTTCGGATGCGCTTTCCACTAACTGACCGTCTTTTACTACTGCACCAACCGCCATATTATTCTCCTTTCCACAAAATATCACCGCCGTTAAGCAGTATAGTCCACTGTGTTTCCGTTTGCTTCCATCATTTTGGCCGCAAGCAAATCTTCCTCGCTGGCTTCTTCCTCGGTCATACCGTTTACATCCAGCTCGTTTAGGTTAATTCTTCTGGGTGACTTTCTTCCGTTTCCGTTTCCTGCGGAAGCGCTGTCGTCGCCTCTTTCCTGTCCCTGCCAGAGATTGCTCTCAAATCCGTGGCTTTCCACTGTCACCGAAACGGCTTCCACCTTCACTCCCTGCTCCCTTAAATTTTCCTGAAGCGTGGATATCTGGCTTTCAAGCGCCGCCTTCACAGCCTCGTTCTGTACATGGAACTGTGCGGTAACCTCTCCGCCTCTGGAAACAATCTGAATATGTACTGTTCCAAGGCTTGCCGGATGAAGCTGCATCTCAAGCTGGTCCATTCCCGGCCGTAACTGGAGTTTCATATAATCCAGAATCTGATTCATGATATCCTGGGTCTGTTCGCTGAAATGGGGTACCGTCTGTTCAAAGGAAACTTCGGCCGCCTGCCCGTTGTTCTGAAGCATTGCGTCATTTAAGCTGTTTCCTGCATGTAACGCATTTTCATGCTCACTTCCCTCGCCACCCTTTTTCTCCTGTTCTCCTGCCTGGTTGCCCGCGGTGTTATCCTCCGGCTTCTGTGATACCACATCCACTGTTTTAATAGTATTGCCGTTTTCGTCAGCGGCCAGCGTTATGGTATCGTCGCCGTCCTGCACTTCAACCGTAATACTTGGCTGCTCTTCTGCGACTTCAGTCTCAAGCTCTCCGCCAAGACGTTTCTGCAGTTCCTCAAGCAAGGCGCTCATCTCCTCCGGGCTCAGGTCCATTTCCCCGGCAAGACCATCTATGATGCCGGCTGCCATGTCAATCAGGTTCTGAAGGCTCGCAAGCAGATTTTCGTCTGTAAGAAGCGCCGCCGCGTCCTCGCCGGAAAGGGCAAGTACAAGCTGCGTCATATTGGCCGGGTCAAAAAGCGAGTAAGCGGAGAGTCCAAGCTCCTCCATTGCCTGCTCCACCTGTTCCTCCGTAACGCCAAGCTCCTTCGCGACCTCTTTTACCACCTCTTTGCCGGCATCCGTTACTGCTTCCGCGTTCGCGTCCGTAGCCTCTGTCCTGCCCGTTTCTTTCGCCGGCCAGCTGTTTTGTACCGGCTCTTTTACCGGCTGGCTGGCTGTGCTGTCGGTATGGCTTTTCAGTAAATCCGCCGCCGATGTTTTTCCTGCGCCGCCGGCTGCCTGAAGCTGTTTCTGGCTGCCTGCAAGATTGCTCCGGGTTTTACTCATCAAATCCCCAAAGCTGCCCGTCTGGCTGGCAGTACCTGTTTTTGCAGGATTGTTTCCTCCCAGAAACTTCATCAGGGAGTTTACCTCCTTTACAGGTGCACTGGTCATTTACATCCCTCCTGTCTTTATAAGTCGTACAGTTTCCGTACTACAGGGCTGGAAACTGCCCAAGACTCTTTTTCAAGGTCCAACATATATATCGGTTTAAGAGGCAGATTTCTTAAGATTCGGGATCCATCAACTTGGTGATTCTGGCGGCAATTTCCGTATCCATCACCGCTAAAATCTTACCCCTGTCCTCTGCGCTCATTGCCCCCAGTATCCTTACGGCCAAATCCAGATTATCTGTCATCTCTTCAAAAATAGCGGCGGCCGCCTTGGGTTTCATGGAAGAATATGCGGAAGCAAATGTAGTAATCTCATCGCTTTCCTGCAGCTGTGTAACTACCTGTTTATAGAGATACTCGGCGGTTGCCGGGTCCATATCCTCGTAATACTTTCTGTATTCCTCTATGCCGGGTCCCTTATCCGCATAGACCACTTCCTCATAAAATTCCGTCTTGATTCTCTGGAATTCCACCTGACTGTCCTCAAAGGTCTCAAGGCGCTCCACCTCGGCCTCAAGCCGGTTCACTTCCTCTGCACTTGCGCTTTGGGCTGACTGCGCGCGCTCAAGCTCAAGCTCAAGCTCCTTGATATAATCCACCGCGTCCTGAATGCTGTCATAGCCCGAATAGGCCTCTCCTTCGCCGTCCTCAGTCACCATACCGGCATCGCCTTTTGGCAGAATCATATTCACCACCGGCACATCCTTGAGAATCGGCGTAAGCACATTGCTCCCGAAACCGCCGAAATCCAACTTGACCACCAGACACAAAATTGCAATCCAGATAAGGACGATAATGAAAGTTACCAGAAAAACGGAACCATTGCCGGAGCCCTCTCCGTCCATAAGCTCCTCCTCCTGGTCGGCAAGCTCCCTTGCTTTGGCCTTCGCCGCCTTACGCTGCTCTTTCTTTTCTTTCTTAAGTTTTTTCTTTTCTTCCTTCAGACTCTGCGCATCCAGCTTCGCATCGTCCAAAACTGCTTCATCAACCTTTGGCATATTTTATATCCCACTTTCTCCATGCCGCTGACGGCGGCATCAGACTATCTTTTCGCGTTGCCATGAGTATAACTGACAAGCTCATCCACTTCCCTGGCTTCCCGGGCATTTTCCTCCCGCATAAATTCTTCGAAAGCCTTCTCCCGCAGCCTTTCCTGGGTCTTGCTCTCCTGCATAGCGGTTTTAAGCTTGTCGCGGGCGTTCTCAAGGGCTCTTTCCGCAATTCTTATCTGCTCTCTCTGAACCAGAATGAATTCGTCTATCACGCCGATTGCCTCACGGTTTTCCATGATATCCATCACCTTGAGCGCATGGCGGCGAAGCTCCCTTCCCTGCTCCTCATAGCTCTCTTTTCTCTCAATTAAAGCCTGTAGTTTCAGTTCTTCTTCGTCCAGACGCATTCTGGCGGCGGCAAATTCCATCCTTGCCTGCTCTTCCATTTTTTCCTTAATGTTCAGAATACTCTGCATCCGGTATATAAATCTGGCCATCTGTTACTCCGCTCTGTCGGCAAAAATCGCTTCCAAAAGCCCTACCGACTCCTCGAAAGAAAACTTCTCGTTTACTTCCTGCATCAAAAACCGATTGACTTCCTCTATCTTCTGAATGGCATAATCAATTCCCGGATTGCTCCCCGCCTTGTATGCCCCGATATTAATCAAATCCTCCGCTTCATTGTATGTAGCAAGCACATTTTTGAGCCTGCCCGCATAGCTTTTATGTCCCCGCTGCGCAATCTGGCTCATACATCTTGAAATGCTCTGCAGAACGTCTATTGCGGGATAATGATTCTTATGCGCCAGCTTCCTGTCCAGCATAATATGTCCGTCCAGAATGCTTCGCGCCGTGTCCGTAATCGGCTCGTTAAAATCGTCGCCGTCCACCAGAACCGTGTAAAGACCGGTGATGGAGCCCTTATCAGACCTCCCTGCCCTCTCCAAAAGCTTTGGCATCTCGGAGTACACGCTGGGAGGATAGCCTCTTGATACCGGCGGTTCCCCGCTGGCAAGGCCGATTTCACGCTGCGCCATGGAAAAACGGGTCAGGGAATCCATCATAAGAAGGACGTCCTTTCCCTGATCCCTGAAATATTCCGCAATGGCCGTAGCCGTCTGCGCCGCTTTCTTGCGCTCTAATGCCGGTTTGTCAGAAGTTGCAACCACCACCACCGAACGCTTCATGCCCTCGGGACCCAAATCCCTTTCTATAAACTCGCGAACCTCTCTGCCCCGCTCGCCAATCAGGGCGATCACGTTGATATCAGCCCTGGTATTTCTTGCAAACATACCCATAAGAGTAGATTTGCCCACGCCGGAACCGGCAAAAATACCGATTCTCTGTCCTTTTCCCACAGTAATAAGTCCATCCACGGCTTTTACGCCAAGAGGAAGGACTTCATCTATAATTTTTCTGCTCATAGGGTCGGGAGGCATAGCCTCCACCGTATATTCCGCCCCGGCAGCCGGCTCCTGTCCGTCGATTCTTCCAAGTCCGTCCAGCGTACACCCCAAAAGTCCGCCGCTCACCCTGATTTTCAGCGGAGCGCACGTATTCTCCACGGTGCTTCCGGGCCCGATTCCCTCCACGTTCTGATAAGGCATCAGGAGGATTTTTCCCTCTTTAAAGCCCACCACCTCGGCCAGAGCCGGATGGGAGTTTTCTGATGCTGCCGGATAAACCCGGCAGATATCCCCAAGCTTTGCAAAAGGGCCTGCAGATTCGATAGTAAGCCCCACTACGTTTACTACCCTTCCGCTGACCTTAAACAGATTTTCTCCTGTTATGTTTATGTATTTTAAAAAATTGATATCCGGTGTCGTCAATGAGTATTCCACCTTCGTCCTTAATTACTGTTTATTGTAGGAAAGAAGCCGCAGCCTCCTCCCCAGCTCCTCCAGCTCCGTGCCAAGAGAACAGTCGTACACGCCGTTTTCTGTCTCAATCATACACCCGGAGGGTGCAAGCGTCATATCCGATATAATTTCCAGGCGTTCCGCCAGAGTTCCGGTTCCCTCAAGAATTCTTTCCTTTTCCTTTATTACCTGAGGATAATCCTGCTTTGAAACATGTACAATATAATTGGAAGCATTACCGGCTCTGAGCATGGTGTCCATCACCAGATTGGTGACAAGTCCCCCATATATCCCCAAATCTACATTAAAAATATGCTCGTAGACATCTGTCAGGGTTTCCACAAAGGCCGGCTCCAATTCCTCCACCATCTGCTGATACTCTGCTTCAAGCTGCGTTCTTTTAGCGCTCCACTCATCCTTCATTGTCTGAACCTGCGCCATTCCGCTGTTATAGCCGTCCTGATATCCTTTTGTCCTGGCTTCCTCAAAAGCCTCTGCCCGCATACTTTCTATCTGGCTTTCCGCCTCCGCCATCATTCTTTCGGCTTCGTTTCTTGTCTGCTCAAGCTCCGCCTTTGCCTCTTCGAGCTGACGGTAAATCTCTTCCTGTTCCTGTCTGGACATGTTCTTAAAAAGAACACCTTCGCTGTCAGGGTCAAGAAGATCCTCGACTTCCTCAGCGTGAAGCCCTGCGGTAAATCCGTCGCCTTCTTCGTCTGAAATGCCTTCCTGGAGATTTCTCTCCCTGAAAGCCTCTTTTATACGGGAATTCACCCGTTCATTGGAATCTATCATGCGGGTGTCACCGTTTACCATGACCCAGCCCGCTTTATAAAGGTTACTATACAACGATTTCGTCACCTCCGCCTCTTGAAATGACAATCTCGCCAGCCTCTTCCAGCTTTCTGATAATACTTACAATCTTCTGCTGTGCTTCCTCCACGTCTTTCATCTTCACAGGACCCATAAATTCCATGTCCTCCTTAATCATAACGGCAAGACGTTTGGAGAGGTTATTAAAGATTGCGCTCTGTACCTGGTCGTTGGCGCTCTTAAGCGCAAGGCCGAGGTCGCTGTTCTCAACGTCACGCAGCACTCTCTGAATCGCACGGTCGTCCAGAAGAAGAATATCCTCGAATACGAACATTTTCTTTCTGATTTCGTCCGCCAGCTCCGGCTCTTCCACTTCCAGAGTTTCCATGATATGTTTCTCTGTCCCGCGGTCCACTGTATTTAAAATATCCACCACTGCGTCCACGCCGCCGATAATGGTGTAATCCTGATTTACCAGGGACGCCAGCTTTGATTCCAGCACTTTTTCCACTTCCTTCACCACATCCGGGCTGGTTCTGTCCATCACGGCAATTCTTCTTGCCACGTCGGCCTGTCTCTCCGGCGGCAGAGCCGATACAATCATGGCTGCCTGCTGTGGAGAAAGGTAAGACAATATAAGGGCAATCGTCTGCGGATGCTCATCCTGAATAAAGTTAAGCAGCTGAGTAGCGTCTGTCTTTCTCACGAACTCGAAAGGCTTTACCTGCAGCGAAGCGGTCAGCTTTCCGATAACGCTCATAGCGCGCTCGGAACCGAGAGCCTTCTCCAAAAGCTCCTTTGCGTAAGAAATACCGCCTTCCGCAATATACTGCTGCGCAAGACACACCTGGTAAAACTCTTCAATAATCTCTTCCTTTACCTGAGGAGTGACGCTTCTGGTATTGGCGATTTCCAGCGTCAGCTCTTCAATTTCTTCTTCCTTCAAATGCTTAAAAATAGATGCTGACTTCTCAGGTCCCAAAGCTATCAGCAAAATAGCGGCTTTCTGAACCCCGCTTATACTTTCATCAACGCTTCTGGCCATGTCCGTTCCCTCTCTTCATTAACCCCATTCTTCATTTAACCAGTTCCGTAAAAGGTTCGCCACGGCCTCTGGATTTTCGTCTACAAACTTTTCTATCATCTGTCTGGTCTCGGATATCTGCTCCATACTGATGTCCTCAATCTCAGGCTCCGGCTGGGACTGCAGAAGGCTTTCCACCGACAGCTCCTCGGGCTGCTCCGGCTCCTTTTCGGAACGCATACTCCGCAGCACAACAAAAGCAAGGAGCGCTAAAATCACCACAATCAGAACAATCTGAACGATATCCGACGCGGACACACTTAAGCCTTCCTTATCAAAAAACACATTTTCAGAATAAGCTACAATGGCAATATTCTCGGCCGGAAACCCTGTTGCCTTGGCAACCACATCATAAAGCTCATCCGGCACCGTCACAGGCTCCTGCCCCGCGTTGGCCAGCTTATACTCTTCCCATGTTACTCCGTCCAAAAGTCCCTGGGCTTCCACGTCCTCTTCCCTGACCAGATTCATATTCGTAGCAGTAAGAGAAACGGACGAAGATGTATAATTAATCCCCCCCGGCAATTTCTCCGTATTTGTAATGCGCTCGGAAGGCAGATAATTTCTCTCCTCCTCAGACTGAGAGGAATTGCTCTCCGTACTGTCCTGATATACGTATTCCGGCTGCTGTCCGTTGGAATCCGTACCGGGAACCTCTCCGCCCTCATTCGTGGACTCGGAACTGAAAACCCTCTCGTTTGCCAGATAACCCTGGCTGTTTCCGTCCTCCACATAATACTGGTGATCCGTTGTTGAGGTTGAAGAAAAGTCCATGTCCAGATTGACGGCAACCTCCACCCTGTCAAACAGCTTGGTTCCAAGCATTACCTTTCTTATGTCATTCTTCACCTTGCTCTCCCACTGAGCCCTTACGCCCATCTGGGAGCTTGCGCTGCCTGCCGCGCCGTATTCCTCTCCGCCTGCAAACAGGGTGTTTCCCGCATCGTCCATAATTACGATTTCTTCTGTGGTTTTATTTCCAAGGCTTACCGCCACAGCCCTGGCAAGGCTTGCGGCGCTTTCCTCCGAGAATTCATCCTGCAGCGTAAGCACAATCCATGCGCCGGAATCCTGCTCGTTCCTGATTAACGTCCCGTCATTTTCAGGTATGTACAAAGTCACCACCGCGCTTTCAATGGCGGTAAACTTTCCAATCAAATCATTGGCCAGCCGGCTTTCCATATAATACTTGTATTTCTTCTGCTTATCCGACTCGGTAGTGCTGAAGCTCCCGTCCGTGACATTATCTATGGAATATGCATAAGCCTGAATATCATGGTCTGCAAGCAGAAGGTTTGCCTGCGACTCCTGCTTTTTGTTAATCCGAACCTGATAGGTATCGTCCGAGACCTGATAATCAAGATCCTCGCCTTCCAAAATCTCCGCTATATCAGCGGTTTCCTTCGTTGTTTCGCAATTACGCAGCACAACGTATTGAGGGCGCGTCAGTATTGTAATCAAAACCGCAAAGGCAAGAATCACTCCCGCCCCGGCCGATATGATAAATGTTTTTTGTCTTGTGGAAAATTTATTCCACCATTCAAGAACTTTATTTAAAAGTTCTTTCAATCGCTCTGCCATAAATCAAAGCCTGCCCTTCTTCCGTTCTTCGTCCCAAAAAAACTTAAACTGTCATCTGCATGATTTCCCTGTATGCCTCAAGAAATTTATCACGCACTGCCACAGTATACTGCAAAGCGGTTGATGCTTTCTGCATTGCTATAGAAAGCTCGTGGGTACTTTCCGTTTCCCCGAGAGCCCATCTTATTTTTTCATTTTCAGCATCAGAAAGATAGGCATTGGTAGTCTTTATGCTCTCCACTGCTTTACCAAAAAAATCCTCGAATCCGGCCCCGGCCTTCTTCTCCCCGGCCATGGCATTTCTCTCCGCCGCTTCTCTGATAACGCCGGAAGAGATATTATGTAAAGATGAGATATCCATTTATGTATTCCTCCAATTATGCCAGACAGGCATACCTTTAGCGCCCGCTTCGCAAATCATTCCTTCCCCCAATAGTTACTGCGCCATCTCCAATCCTTTCATCGCTATGCTTTTACTGGAATTAAAGGCGGTAGCGTTTGCTTCATAGGAGCGGCTTGCATCGATTAAGTTGGTCATTTCCGTAACAATATTCACATTGGGATAGGTAACATAACCGTTTTCATCGGCGTCAGGATGAGACGGGTCATAAACCATATTCATCTGCGTCCAGTTATCCTCTTTCAGCTTGCCTACCCGGACGCCCTGGCCCTTAAATTTGTCGGTTGCAGAACCCAGAAAGCTGCGAAACGACTGTGCCCCCTCCGTGCGCTCCTCAAAAGTAACTACCTTACGCCTGTAGGGGGTTCCGTCCTCCGTCCGTGTAGTCTGCGCGTTCGCCACATTTTCCGCAATAATGTCCATACGGTAACGCTCGGCTGTCATGCCGGACGCGTTAATATTAAAAGAATCGAAAATACTCATTATTCCCTCCTGTTCCGTAAATACCTTTTCGCGCCTTAAGACCTCATTACAAGCTTAAGGTTTGCAAATTCCTGATTGATACTGTCAAACAAACCGTTATATTTAATCTGATTAGCAGCGAGTTTTACCCCTTCTGTATCAATATCCACATTATTGCCGTCAAGGCGATATGAAAAATTGGCGGAATCCGTATATACCCTTCCCTTAAGATTACTCGAAGCCGCACGGGCAACTTTGGTGTCAACCGACTCATATCTCATACTGCCAAGCGCCTGACGAAGCCTTGATTCAAAATCTATATCCTGCCTTTTATATCCCGGCGTATTGACATTTGACATATTATTGGATATGATTTCATTTCTTGTCCATGACGCGTCCGCCGCCTTGCCCAGCACATCCACATAATCAAATACACCGCTGTCAAACATGTTATTCTCCCCTTTCAGATTATATTTCTATTTCAATCAAAAAATTATTTTTATTTCTATCTGCTTCACCGTTATCCATTATAAAAATATTTAAATAAAAATTCAAGTATCATAATAGATTTTTAACGTTTTTAATTACAAACAATGTCACTTTCATACAAACAAAAAGGATTCATGCCAGTTTCACCTCATCAATCCTTTTTATCTATCCATAATCCGTTACGTCCAGACATTCGGCTTATTTATATATTCTTTTTCAGTTTCTCCACCTCATCAAACACCATGTCGTTCAGAACCTTAATGTAGGTTCCCTTCATCCCTGAAGACCTGGATTCAATAACGCCCGCGCTCTCGAATTTACGAAGCGCATTCACGATGACGGAACGGGTAATCCCCACCCTGTCCGCAATCTTGCTGGCAACCAGAATTCCTTCCATCCCGTTAAGCTCCTCGAAAATGTAAACCACCGCTTCCATCTCCGAATAGGAAAGTGTGCTGATTGCCGAACGGATTACCGCCAGCTTGCGGTTTTCCTCCGCGCTTTCCTCATTAACTGCCCGGAGCATTTCAAGCCCCACTACCGTTGTCCCGTATTCGCACAGGATAATGTCATCAATGTCGTACTGATCCACGCATTTATAAATAAACAACGTGCCCAGCCGCTCGCCGGCAATCTCAATCGGCGCTATGGTAGCCCGGAACTTCCTCACATCTCTGTCCTCAAACCCGAGAGTTTCCAGATTGACGTTTTCCTTGGTGGAAAGAACCGCCAGGAGCCTTTCATTTAACATGGAATCGATAAAGCCGCCCACCTGCTCCACAATCAGTTCCGTGATGGAATCCACCTCCGGCGAATCCCCCACTCCAAGCACTTTGCCCTTTCTGCTGATTACCAGAACGTTGGAGGATAATATCTCACATAATACGGAACAGATATCATTAAAGACAACCTTGCTGGAATCATTATTGTGAAGGAGCTTACCAATCTTTCTGGTTTTATCTAATAACTGTACGCTACTCATGTGATACCTCCCAAACCTTTCGCACCTATTGTATCACAGGATTTTTTCAATTTCAACGACTGTTCTTAAAATTTTATATAATACCAAATATTACTACTAATTTTCCGACTTTTCAGATTTTTCTGACATTTCGGAAACATAATCGCAATTTTCTCCGATACAAACCAGTTTATTCCCCTTAAACACCATCATAGAACCGCATTTTGCGCATTTTTCCGCCGACGGCTTCTGCCATATCATAAAATCGCATTCAGGATTGTCGATACAGCCGTAATATTTCCTTCCCTTTCTGGTCATTTTAAGCACGATATCCTTGCCGCATTTCGGACAGGGAACCCCTGTTTTTTCATAAAAAGGTTTGGTGTTGCGGCATTCCGGGAATCCGGGACAGGCAAGGAACCGGCCATGGGGCCCGTATTTAATCACCATCTGTCTTCCGCACAAATCGCAGACCTCGTCAGAAACCTCGTCTTTCGTCTCCACCTGCTCCAGTTCCTTCTCCGCCGTTTTTACGGCTTCATCCAAATCAGGGTAAAAATTGGACACGATGGTTTTCCAGGCCACGCTCCCCTCCGCCACACTATCTAAAAGCGCCTCCATATTGGCGGTAAAATTCACATCCACAACGCTTGGAAAAGCCTCCTGCATCATATGGTTTACCACCTCGCCGATTTCCGTCACATAAAGGTTTTTGTTTTCCTTTACAATATAGCGCCGGGCAAGAAGTGTCGTTATGGTGGGCGCATAGGTACTTGGACGTCCGATGCCAAGCTCTTCGAGAGAATGGACTAAAGACGCCTCCGTATAGTGGGGCGACGGCTGGGTAAAATGCTGCTTTTCCTCAAGGCCGTCCAGCGCAAGAACCGTTTCTTCCGTTACCGCCTTCGCCAGCACATTACTTTCCGCCTTATCCTCCTCCTGGCTGTATACGCTTGTAAAGCCGTCAAAAAGCATCCGGGAGGCCGCCACGGTAAACCGGTGCCTGCCAGCGTCAATTTTGATGGAGGTGGTTTCATATTTTGCCGGCTGCATCCCTCCCGCTGCAAAACGCTTCCAGATAAGCTGATAAAGCCGGAGCTGGTCTCTGGACAAAGAATCCTTCATGGAAGCGGGCGTACGGTTTAAATCTGTCGGACGTATAGCCTCATGGGCATCCTGAATCTTCTTACCTCCCTTAGACGCGTCCGGCTCTTTCCCCACATAGGCTTCCCCGTAATTTTTCCTGATGTATTCCTCCGCCATCTTCCGGGCTTCCTCAGAAACCCTGGTGGAATCCGTTCGAAGATAGGTGATAAGACCTACGGTTCCGTTGCCCTTAATTTCTATTCCCTCATAGAGCTGCTGAGCTAACCGCATGGTTTTCTGGGTGGAAAAATTTAAGGTCTTGCTGGCTTCCTGCTGCAAAGTAGAGGTGGTAAATGGCAACGGAGGCTTTTTGCTTCTCTCACCCTTTCTGACCTCGCTTACCCGAAAGTCCTCTTCCTTTATTTCCTCTACAATCTTATCAAGCTGTTCCCTCGATGAAATCGCTGTTTTTTTGTCCTTGAAACCGAAATATTTTGCCACAAAGAGTTTTTTTTCGCCGGGAATCCGAAAGAACGCGTCAAGGGTCCAGTACTCTTCCGGGATGAAGCTGTTTATCTCTTCCTCTCTGTCGCAGATAATCCGAAGCGCCACTGACTGCACCCTTCCGGCGGAAAGCCCTCTTTTCACCTTTGCCCACAAAAGAGGGGAAATCCGGTATCCCACCATGCGGTCCAGAACCCGCCTTGCCTGCTGGGCGTCCACAAGGTTCATATCGATTTCCCTTGCGTTCTTTAAGGATTCCTTCACGGCGTTTTTTGTTATCTCATTAAATGTAATCCGGTAAACCTTCTTATCTTCCAGTTTCAGCGCCTTTAACAGATGCCAGGAAATGGCTTCCCCCTCCCGGTCAGGGTCGGTGGCCAGATAGATTTTTTTTGCCTTCTTAACTTCCTTTCTCAGGCTGGCTAAAATATCGCCCTTTCCGCGTATCGTGATATATTTGGGCTCATAGTCATGCTCCACATCAATGCCGAGCTGACTCTTAGGGAGGTCGCGCACGTGTCCGTTGCTGGCCATCACCTCATAATCAGCGCCCAGAAATTTTTTGATTGTTTTCACCTTAGCCGGTGATTCCACTATCACCAGATACTTTGCCATAGAAATTTATCCCCTTATCATTTCAATTTAGAAAACGTTAATCGGCTAAAACTATACACTACTTTTATCATGGTGGCAAGTAAAAAATCTATTAATATATGGAAGCACGCCGCCTGCCTGTGCTTTCATCCGATAATTTCATACTGCATCCACTCGTATTTCAGCTTCATTCCTTCCGCCGTCTCAGGCGGAAGCAGCGCTCTTGCCACCAGCTTTAAATCGTCACTTTCAATATCTGTCCTCTTTAAATTTGCATAGTCGCCGTCGATACTGATTACTTCATAATAAAATGTATTCATTTCCTTTCTCCTCTACATTATTCTTTTCTTATAAAATAGTTTCCTGTAACCTGCTTTGCCCTGCCCTCCATACAGAGATTAATCAGTTCATTTAAAAGCTGCGGCAGACCGGTTTTTATCCCTGCCCTCTGCATACCTTCCAGTATCTCGTCTACTGATTTCGGGTGGTAATCCAGAAAGCGCAGTATGCCCTCTGTCTTTGCCGCTTCTTTATCTGTCATATCTGTTCCGGTTTTCGCGGCTGCTTTTTCCGCTGATTTTGCCCTGACCGGCATTACGTCGAGGGGACAGGCTGTTTCCTCCGTCCCTGCTTTTTCTTCTGTTTCCGTCTTTTCCTTTGTTTCTGCTTTCCGCCCGCTGTTCCGGTTCCTGATAACCGCAAGCTCCGCCAGAATGTCGTCCGGCGAAAGCGCAATTCCCGCTCCCTGCCTGATTAATAAATTACACCCGTCATTTAACCTGTCCGTAAGCCGTCCGGGAACTGCGTAGACGTTTTTACCCTGCTCAAGAGCCATGTCCACCGTAATCCACGTGCCGCTTTTCTGCCTTGCCTCCACCACCAGAACCAAATCGGACAGCCCGGCCACAATACGGTTCCTCTCGGGAAAACGCTGCTTAGAGGGCGCTGTCCCCGGCGGAAATACAGACAAAATCCCTCCGCCCTTTTCTGCAATTTCTTCGTAAAGCCGCCTGTTGGAGAGAGGATAGCAGACGTCCGCCCCGCATCCTAAAACCGCATAGGTCTTACCGCCTTTTGCAAGAACCGCCTGCTGCCCGATACCGTCGATTCCCCTGGCCATACCGCTGATAATACTGACCCCGGCCCCGCCAAGCCTTCCCGCAAAGGCTTCCGCCATGGCTCTTCCGTACTCCGAACACTCCCTTGCCCCGATAATTGCCGCAGCCGGGCGCTGATTTTCGGGCAGATTCCCAAGGCAGTAAAGCCCGTAAGGCGGATGGGGAATTTCCCTGAGCCTTTGAGGATAGTTTTCATCCTCTTTTGTGCAGAAAATAATTTTTTTATCAAGCATTTCCTCATAAGCGCGCCGAAGCTGAAAGGTCTTTCGAAACTCCAGAACCGAAAGGGCGCGGGCATTTCCCAAAACCTCCTCTAAAGCCGTCTGCCCGGCGCTGTAGACCTCCTTCGGGCTTCCAAAACGCCCGAGAAGCTTCTCGATGGTTCTGTCTCCCACTCCCGGCAGATTATGGAGCCAGAACTGAAATATCTTATCTTTCTCCATACTCCCCCTTCCTCGCCAAATCGCCGGTGCGGTAGCAGGCCGCCTGTGATATGTGCTCCTCTGACACAGAAGGGCTTCCGCTTAAATCCGCAATGGTTCTCGCCACTTTCAGGATTCTGTGATAGGCTCTGGCGCTTAAGTCCATGACGCGGAACATCTTTTCCATCAGAGCCGCTCCGTCAGCGTCCAGCGCGCAGTATTTTTCCAAATCACCGGCTTCCAAATCGGCGTTGAAACGGATATGAGTACCCGCATATCTCTCCTCCTGACGCCTGCGGGCAGCCATCACCCTGCGGCGCATGCCTGCGCTGCTCTCCCCGTCTTTTTTCTTTTTAAGCTGGGCCAGCTCCACCCGGGAGGCTTCCACACAGATATCTATCCTGTCAAGCACAGGCCCCGATATATTGCTTAAATACCTGCGTATCTCAAAAGGAGTGCACCGGCATTTGTTTCTGTCAGGGTAATAGCCGCAGGGACAGGGATTCATGGCTCCCACCACCATAACGTCCGCCGGATAGGTAAAAAAGCCGCTGCTTCTGGCGATGCGGATTTCCTTATCCTCCATAGGCTGCCTGAGCAAATCCAGCGTCTGCCGTTTAAACTCCGGCAGCTCGTCCAGAAAAAGAACGCCGCGATGGCCAAGGCTCAAAAGTCCCGGTCTCGGCACCTTTCCCCCGCCGCAAAGCGCCTGAGGCGAAATTGTGTGATGCGGGCTTAAAAAGGGACGCTCCGTGATGAGCCCTGCGTCTTTCCCAAGCCGCCCGGAAATACTGTATATGGAAGTAACTTCAAGGCTTTCCTTTGGGGAAAGGGGCGGCAATATGGTAGGCAGCCGCCTTGCAATCATGGTTTTCCCGGACCCGGGCGGCCCCATAATCAACATATGGTGGAAGCCCGCCGCCGCAATGAGCGCCGCGTTTTTCACGCTCTCCTGCCCGGCTATTTCCGCAAAGTCCGGCCCTCTTTCCGCTCCCCTTTCATCCTTCCTTCCGGGAGAATTTTTATCAAAACAGGATTCCATCGGCGGCAGCATTTCCGCCTGCTTTTCTTTTGGAAGCTTCAGATAGGAAATCACCTCATTAAGCCCGCTCACCCCGACAGCCTTCATTCCCGCAGCAGCCGCGGCCTCCCTGACGTTTTCCTTCGGCACAATACACTTCTTTATCCCGGCATCCACGGCCTTTATCGCCAGAGGCAGAACGCCCCGCACCTTTTTTATTTCCCCTGCAAGCCCCAGCTCCCCCATAATCAGCGTATCGTCCGTACCCCCGGCCGGAATCCTTCCCTGAGCGGCAAGTACGCCCAGGGCAATGGGCAGGTCAAAGCCTGTCCCCTCTTTTTTCAGGTCCGCCGGAGACAAATTCACGGAAACATGCACAGGAGGCAGCGTAATGCCGCTGTTTTTCAGGGCAATCCTGACCCTCTCGCCGGACTCTCTCACCTCCCCGCTAAGACTGCCGACCATGACGAAACAGGGCAGACCGGAAGACAAATCCACCTCCACCTGAACCAGATGGCTTTCCATGCCATAAATGGTTCCTGACAAAACTGTACTGAACAAACAAAAACCTCCTTCACCTTCTCCGACAATACTGCGGCAGACACATACACTCAGATTCCTGACAGGTTTAAATGTACCGCCATAATATCCGTTTACAGCCATAATATCGGGAAACTCTGACACGCCCCCTAAAGGGCTACGAAACAAACGCTTTCTCTCTTCACGAGTCAGCTTTTGTAGCAAAAGAACAGCAGACATATGTTAAAAGACACATCCCGGACAGAATAATCTGTAAGATGCAGCTATTAAGATATGTCTACTGTAGCGGAAGTTTCTTGAAAAATCAATAAAATTTTTATTAAATTATTCCTTCTCCTTAAATTCTGCCTGTAACTTAAGCAATGCCTTCTTCTCAATCCTTGACACATAGCTCCTTGAAATATGAAGCAGCTCTCCTATCTCACGCTGGGTCACTTCCTTTCCCGTTGCCAGTCCATATCGCAGAAAAATAATTTCGCGTTCCCTGTCTGTCAGTACCTTATCGAGAAGGCCAGCCATCTTTTTTATATTATCGCACAGCTCCATCTGTTCCGTCACATCTTCCTGCTCATGCTCTATGATGTCCAGAAGATTGATTTCATTCCCCTCCTTATCCGTCCCGATAGGTTCAAACAGGGAAACCTCCCTGGAGCTTTTCTTCTTGGAGCGGAGCAGCATTAAAAGCTCATTGTCGATACAGCGGGAAGCGTAGGTACTGAGCTTCCCTTTTCCGGCGTCAAAAGAGGATATTGCCTTGATGAGCCCGATGGTTCCGATAGATATCAAATCCTCCATATCCTCATCCACATTCTGATATTTTTTTGCAATATGAGCCACCAGGCGCAAATTTCTCTCTATTAATATCTCTCTGGCTTTCGCCGCCTCCTCATTATTTCCCTGCTGCAGTACCTGTATGTAATGGGCTTCCTCCGCCGTTGATAATGGTTGCTGGAAAGTTTTCAAAGGGCGCCCCCAAAGTCATTTTTATTATTCTATGACCCCGAAAGCCCCTCTGTGCCTTTCCCAAAAATATTTAAACCGTAAGGAGGAAGTCCGCCATCACATAATTACTTATGTCCATGCCATAGTCCGTCAGGCTTATCCATGTCTGGCCGGTCTTATCGTCCTTCTGCTCTCTGAGCAGTCCCTTTTTGCAGAAATTCTCCACAATTCCCGGGTAAACCTCGTCCATGGCCGTCCCGAAAGCCTCTGAAAATTTCTCCCGGCTTACTCCCTTTGTCATGCGGAGCCCCAGAAACATGAATTCCTCCATCTGCTCCGCCTTAGATAACACCTGCCGTTCTTCGTAAAACATCCCGCTTCTTTCGGGCAATACCTTCTCCTGCCCCTGTCCGCTTTCACGCGGCAATTCCTGCATTTGCTCATAGCCACCCATATCCCGCAAATTGCAGAACCTGACATTTTCAATAAGGGAAGCCGCTCCTGCTCCAAGCCCAAGGTAATTTTCCCTCCGCCAGTACCCGATATTATGTCTGCACTCATATCCCGGAAAGGCATAATTGGATATCTCATACCTGCAGTACCCGAATTTTGCCAGAAACTCCCCTGTCAGGGCATACATTTCCCTTTCACAGTCCTCGTCGGGAAGATGCGGCGTATTTTCAAAAAAAGGCGTTCCCTCCTCTATAATCAGTCCGTAGGCGGAAATATGCGCCGGCCTTTTATTCAAGCTCACTACCTTCTCCAGTGTATCCCTGTAGCTGTCAAGGCTCTGCCCCGGAATACCGGACATTAAGTCAACATTTATATTATTAAATCCTGATTCAACAACCATTTTATAGGTATCAAAGAAGGTCTGACTGTCATGAATCCGGCCAAGAGCCTTTAATTCCTCATCCTGCAACGACTGGGCGCCAAGGCTTATCCTGTTGACGCCGGCTCTGCGCCAGTCCTTAAGCTTATCGGCTGTAACCGTCCCCGGATTGGCCTCCATGGAAATCTCGCAATCCTTTTCTACCCGAAAACACTGGTAAACAAGCGTCAGTATACGTAAAATGAGTTCTCCTGAAAGAAGGGAAGGCGTTCCACCCCCGATATATATCGTCCTTACCGTATAATCCGCATACTTTTTCCCTTCCCTGACAATTTCCCTGCACAAAGCCTCCACATAACGTTCCCTCTCCCCTTCCCCAGCCGGGGCGGAAAGGAAATCGCAGTACAGGCATTTTTGCACGCAAAAGGGAATGTGGATATACAGGCCAAGCCGCCGGCCGGCCAAAGTCCCCCCAGGTATACCAAAGGATGCCCTTTTAACGTCTTTTTTCCGCGTACCTTCTCTCATTGTCCCGCCCTACTGGTTGTCCAGCTTCAGCACAGACATAAACGCTTTCTGGGGAATCTCCACGTTTCCAATCTGGCGCATTCTTTTCTTTCCTTCTTTTTGTTTTTCAAGAAGCTTTTTCTTTCGGGTGATATCGCCGCCGTAGCACTTGGCAAGAACGTCCTTGCGCATGGCCTTTACGGTTTCCCTTGCGATAATCTTGCCGCCGATTGCCGCCTGAATGGGAATTTCAAACAAATGCCTGGGAATTTCGTCCTTCAATTTCTCGCACATCTTCCTGCCCCGCTCGTAAGCGCTGTCCTTGTGGACGATGAAGGATAAGGCGTCTACTTCCTCCCTGTTTATCAGAATATCCAGCTTCACAAGCTCCGAAAGCTCGTAGCCCTTCAGCTCATAGTCAAAGGAAGCGTAGCCTCTCGAACGGGACTTTAACGCATCAAAAAAGTCGTAGATAATTTCATTGAGCGGCAGGTCATATTTCAGGAGCGCTCTCGCAGCCTCCATATATTCCATGCCCAGATATCTTCCCCGACGCTCCTGGCAAAGCTCCATAATGGGGCCGATAAACTCCGTGGTCACCATGATTTCCGCTGAAACCACAGGCTCCTCCATGTATTCAATCACGGAGGGGTCGGGCAGATTGGAAGGATTGGTCAGCTCAATCACCTCGCCGTCCGTCTTATGTACCTTATAAATAACGCCCGGCGCGGTTGTCACCAAATCCAGATTGTACTCTCTCTCCAAACGCTCCTGAATGATTTCAAGGTGCAAAAGCCCCAGGAAACCGCAGCGGAATCCAAAGCCAAGGGCAATGGAGGTTTCCGGCTCATAGCGCAGAGAAGCGTCGTTTAGCTGCAGCTTTTCCAGCGCGTCCCGAAGGTCGGGATACTTTGCGCCGTCCGCCGGATAAACGCCGCAGTAAACCATGGAATTTACCTTTTTATAGCCGGGAAGAGGCTCCGCGCAGGGATTTTTGGCGTCGGTAATGGTATCGCCCACCGCCGTATCCTTCACATTTTTGATGGAAGCCGTGATATAGCCGACCATACCGGTGGAAAGCTCCTCGCAGGGAATAAACTGCCCCGCGCCGAAATATCCCACCTCCACCACCTCCGTGGCCGCCTTCGTCGCCATCATTTTTATGCTTGTCCCCTTTGAAACTCTGCCTTCCATGATACGGCAGAACACGATTACCCCTTTATAGGAATCGTAAACGGAATCAAAAATAAGCGCCTTTAACGGGTTGTCCGGGCTTCCTTTCGGCGCCGGAATCTTTTCCACGACAGCTTCGAGCACCTCCTCGATTCCGATGCCGTTCTTTGCGGAAATCAGCGGAGCGTCCTGAGCCTCTATGCCGATAACATCCTCTATTTCATTTTTGACACGCTCCGGCTCCGCGCTGGGCAAATCTATCTTGTTTATCACCGGAAACACCTCAAGATTATGGTCCAGCGCCAGATAAACGTTGGCAAGGGTCTGAGCCTCGATTCCCTGCGCGGCGTCCACCACCAGAATCGCTCCGTCGCAGGCGGCCAGACTGCGGCTGACCTCATAGTTAAAATCCACATGTCCCGGCGTGTCAATCAGGTTAAAAATATACTCTTCCCCATTCTTTGCCCTGTAAATGGTGCGGACTGTCTGCGCCTTGATGGTAATGCCCCGCTCCCTCTCCAGCTCCATGTTGTCAAGAACCTGGTCCTGCATTTCCCGGCTGGTTAAAAGCCCTGTTTTTTCTATGATTCTGTCTGCCAGCGTAGACTTCCCATGGTCGATATGTGCCACGATGCAGAAATTCCTGATTTTGCTTTGGTTATTGTCTGTCATAATTTTCTCCTGTTCCAGTTCAACGCGCTTCCTGACGGATGGCGATTAGATATTAGATATTGTTTTCGTATTTTAGCACATAATTTATTTTAGCACAATGGCAAGGATGTGCGCCAGAGGCTCGCAGGCGTTCATAATCTCCTCCACCGTATTATTCTGGGCGCCCAGCTCTATCAGCATACACTTCGGCTTTAAATGCATATTGTAACGGTAGGCTTTCAGGTAAATTTTCCGTGCGATTCCGGGGTAATACTCGTTGGCCGCCACCTGAACCTGAAAGGAAAACGCAAGATTTTCCTGTATGTAAGGGTTTTCCAGATAAGTGATTTCCCCGTTTTTGCGCCCGTAGCTCAATCCGTTAAAGAACATGAACCTTGCCGTGGGACGCCCCTGTAAGTCCATTACCAGCTTCCTGTCCCCGGCCACCGCGTCCCGGTGAAGGTCGATGACCACCTCTATGGTAGGATTTTCCGCCAGAATTTTTTCAAGCTCCGGGAGAGAGGCATTGTAGGCGTCGTCCCGCTCTATGTCATAAACTCCCGTATGGTGCATCACCTGAAAGCCGTACTCATCCCGCAAAAGATTCGCCAGCCTCTCTCCCGCCCCTGAAATCGTGGTGGAGGCGTCTCCGGGAACAGAGTCAATAAAACTTTCGCTGGCGTGGGTGTGGTAAATCAGTATCTGCGGCCCATCCGCTTCCTCGTTGACAGTCAGGTCCTGATAGAGAAGCTTGTTTAAATCCATATATTCCTCCCGAAGCCGGGTGGAATTATCTACCGCGTAAAAATTGGACACCAGCGCCTCGTAATCCCATTTTTCCGACCAGTCATAGGTGTAGGCCGGATAGGCCGCCGCCTCAAATACACCGGCTTCTTCCACAGGCTGTTCTTCCTCCGCCGCCGTTTCCTCTCCTGCTTCTCCCTGCGCTTCCCCTCTTTCCGTACTGCTTCCTGTATTGTTTTCTCTTTCCATTTCCTTTAAAATGTCATTTTCTATATGAAGCGCATCGTCGCCGTAGTCAAGATGCTCCTCGTCAATATTCTTCACGTCCTCGTCAGAGCCCTCCTGCCTGCGCACAAGCTCCGCCGTTGCGGCATCCTCTTTTTCCCGCTCCGGCTCCGCGCCGGCGGCAAGGTAGCTATATAGAGGAAACTGCCTGGTAAGAATTCTTTCCACGGCTTTCCCTTCCCGGACGCCGTTCTCCTTGTCTTCCAGAAAGGCCGGAATCTGAAAATACGCTCTCGCCATGCAGTCGTTCAAAAACCCGGCTGCATACTGCACAAGCCCCGGCTTCTGCCCATCGCCGCCTTTTCCCCCCCGCACAAGGCTTATGATGCAGCACACACCGCAGGCCGCAATAAGTCCCGCCATCACTTTCTTTTTTAAATTGTTTTTCCACTGATTTCCTTTCACAGCAAGCACCCCGCTATGAAAGTATATGCCTGACCGCGGATATTTAGGTCTCCTGCTTATGCGCCTGCTTCAAGGGCGCTGTTTAACGCATCGCAGATAATATGGCTGATTTGCTTAATCTCATAATCCACATCCTTACCCGTCACATACATGTTATAAAGCTCTCCCAGCCCGGCCATCAATTCGTCCTGTATGTCAAGAGGCTCCTCCCCCGCCTGACGCATCATTTTATCAAAGGCATCCCCCACAATCGTGGCGGCGTCCACCACCGTGGGAACGCCGATTGCAATTACCGGAACGCCAAGGGCCTCCTCGGTGATGGCGTTTCTGTGGTTTCCCACGCCGGAACCGGGATGAATGCCGGTGTTGGTAAGCTGGATGGTTCTGTTAAGCCGCCTTGTGGAGCGGGCCGCCAGGGCGTCCACAACGATTACAACATCAGGCTTTGTCTTTTCCACCACGCCCTTTATTATCTCCTGAGATTCCATTCCGGTCTTTGCCATAACGCCGGGAACAAGGCCGCTGACCATGTGGACCTTTTTTTTGTCAAAGGCCGCTTTTCCGTATTCCTTCATCATATGCCTTGTGATTGTCAGATTATCGACCACATTAGGCCCAAGAGCGTCCGCCGTCACGTCACGGTTTCCAAGGCCTACCACCATCACCGAAAGCTCTCCCTCAAGCCCCGGTATAATCTGCTTAAGCTGCCTTGCCAGCTCCCCGGATATCTCCTCGTGGTAATCCTCGTCGGGCAGAATCATGGCCGGCGCCTCTAAGGTGACATAGGTTCCCACAGGCTTTCCCATGGCCTTCGCTCCGTTCATGGTTTCAATCACTACCTTTGTAATTTTCAGTTCGCTTTCTTCCCTGTACTCCTCCTCAACAGAAACGCCCCGGCATTCTCTGGCGTTTTCCTCCATATTTTCCCGTACCTCGAGAGCCAAATCTGTCCTTACTTTAAAACTGCTCATAATCTCCCTCCGTATAGTTTCTTGCTATTCACAGTAATTTCCAAATATTCTTTAATTATGTATTGACAGATATCCTTTTTATGGCTACAATATTAGCTGTGTGTTTACATTAAGACGTTCGTGTCTCCGGCATTAATGAAACATCTCAAACAACCGTTGATTTTAATAGGAGGTGTACATCGTGGCTAACATTAAATCTGCAAAGAAGAGAATTCTGGTAAACAGAACCAAAGCTGCCAGAAACAAAGCAATTAAATCCGGCGTTAAGACGGCTGTCAAGAAAGTTACTGCCGCCATCGAAGCCAAGGATAAAGATGCTGCTGCCAAGGCTCTGGTTGCTGCTACGTCTACTATTGACAAAGCCGCCCAAAAAGGTGTTTATCATAAAAACACGGCTTCCAGAAAAGTTGCTCGTTTAGCTCAGGCTGTCAACAAAATGGCATAGCCATATATGGCATTAGCCATAAATCGCATTAACCATAAATGTTTTTACTATAATATATAGACATGCTTAACCGGCTCATATTTTATGTGAGCTGGTTTTTTGTACTCTTTTATGTCCGGGGAAGCATCCGGGAAGCTTTCCTGCACAAGCACGCCCTGCATTTTCTCCTGTTTTGCAGGTCAGTTTATTTCTTCATATTCCCGCCTGACCACCTCCAAAGGCACCGCCGCGATTTCTCCCGCTCCCGTCGCCCCTGTCAGCATTCCCAGATAATTTCCACGGCCGTCAAACACCCCGCTGCCGGACATCCCCGGCGCTGCGCTTCCCGTGCCGTAGAGCATTTCCATTCCGAAATCCTCCAGATAAACCGCCTGCGGGAACAGTTCGCCGCATTTCATAACGGGCGTTTCAAAATAGTTTGCCATGTCAGGGCAGAAAAACCGGATACTTTCATCCGCCCTGTTTCCCTGCTGCAGACCCTTCTGCGCGCCGCCTTCCCTCTCCGTATCCGGCGGCCTTACATTGCGGTAGGTAAGAAGCTCCTCCCAGGGAAAGGAGGCCGTGGATATGCTGATAAATCCCACATCCGCTTCATCTGACGTGCCCAGAAGTTCTCCGAATCCCACCGCGCCGTTAAAAAAAGTCACGCAGCTGTCGTCGTCAAAGTCCTCCAGCACGTGCCTGTTCGTTACAATAATGATTTCATTCTCCCTCATTTTATAGATGCTCCCGCTGCCGTAATGCTCTTTCGTCTGAATCCGCACACAGCTGCACAGAACATTTTCAAAGGCCCGCTCCAAATCCTCCTCCAAAAGCAGGGGCGTAACCGCAAGCTCCAGCTTTGCAAGGGCCTTGTAATCCTCTTCCAGGGTGGTGGCCTGAATGAGCGTCGGGAGGTTCTTATTTTCTTTCCCATAACTATTACCGGCAGACGTGAAGATAACTATAGTTATTGTAATAATTCCCGCCGCCAGACGGCACGCCATATGGCAAAGCATCGTTTTCCGGTTCATTTTACCTCCGCATTAAAGGGTTATAATTTAAGCCCACGCAGGAGCGGAACCAAAAGTCCCGTTCCTGCCGGGCTCTTTATCAAGCAGGACGATAAGCCGGGTTATGTCGTTGAATAATCATCTATCTAGGACTGCCGTTACCGGCAGCCTCAAGCGGCCTACCTGAAAGCTCGCCGGGCCGGCTCTGACGCTTTCTGTTTGGTCTTGCTTCGGATGGGGTTTACATGTGCCCTGCCCGTTAC
>CAMSTM010000040.1 GCA_947063675.1 uncultured Lachnospiraceae bacterium
CTGTCTTTGCTTTTGGGCAGCTTCCTCCGCTTTCTGTCTCTGTCTTTCTTCTTCCGCCTCTCGCTCCTCCCGCTCCCTGTTTTCCTTCTCCGTCAGAACCTTTCTTTCCAGAATTTCATAAGCGGATTCTCTGTCAATCATCTCAAAATAGCGGTTGTAAAGCAGGCTGCCTGTAATCTCCCCTTTCCGCTCATCTTCCGTGATGGTTCCCATCCGGCTCTGTGGCGGCAGTATCCGGCATCTTTTTACAATCGTCGGAATCCCGCTCTCGTCCAGAACAGAAACCAGCGCCTCGCCGATTCCAAGGGAAGTCAAAGCCTCGCAGGTATCAAAATCAGGATTTTCTCTGAAAGACTGCGCCGCCGCCCGGACCGCCTTCTGTTCTGAGGGCGTATAGGCGTGAAGGGCATGTTGTATTTTATTTCCCAATTGCCCCAGCACGCCGTCAGGAATATCCTTCGGGCTCTGGGTAATAAAGTAGATTCCCACTCCCTTTGAACGAATCAGCTTCACCACCTGCTCTATCTTGCCAAGAAGCGATTTTGACGCAGAATCAAAAAGCAAATGAGCCTCGTCAAAGAAAAACACCATTTTAGGCTTTTCCATATCGCCGACCTCCGGCAGGCTTTCAAAAAGCTCCGACATCATCCACAGCAGAAAGGTCGAATACATTGTAGGGTTCTGCACCAGCTTCTGGCAGTCCAGCACCTGAATCACGCCTTTTCCGTTACAGTCCCTGCACAGCCAGTCCCCGAGATTTAAAGCCGGTTCCCCGAAAAATTCCTCTCCGCCCTCCGCTTCCAATGCCACAACGGCTCTCATAATTGCCCCCAGGCTCTGCTTCGCAAGATTTCCGTACCGGGCACTGTACTCGGACGCATTCTCGCTTACATACTGTATCATGGAACGCAAATCCTTTGTGTCCAGAAGCAATAGCTGCTCGTCGTCCGCTATCTTGAAAATCACCGTCAGAATATCCGACTGCGTTTCATTCAGCTCCAGAATTCTCCCCAGCAAAAGCGGCCCCATCTCGGAAACCGTCGCCCGAAGGGGAAGTCCCTTCTCCCCGTAAATATCCCAAAAGCCGGCCGGATAAGCATGAAACCCGTAACCCTCTTCCATAAGCCCCATGGCGTCTATTCTGCTTTTAAGGCTTTCGCTTTCCTCACCCGCTCTGCACACCCCTGACAAATCGCCCTTGACATCAGCCAGAAAGACAGGGACTCCGCAGTCGCTGAAGGATTCCGCCAGTACCTTAAGCGTCACCGTCTTTCCTGTTCCCGTTGCTCCCGCAATCATTCCGTGCCGGTTTGCCATCCGGGGATAAATAAAAACCTTTTCCCCGCCTGATTTTCCAATCCAGATTTTATTGTCCTGATACATATTTTCGTTCCTTTCTCGCGTTCCTTTCTTATAATTTACCATGCCGCCGCGCTCTTGACAATTCCTCTTTCCGTGCTATACTGAAAAAGCTATAACAGTTCAGCAAGGCTGAAATGTTTGTCAGCCGAGTGTTCGAAACCTTCCACTCGTTAAAAAAATACTACAGGAGAAAAGAAAAATGAAAAATCAAAAATCAAACCACACCATGCTGTTGGTACAGGCAGCAATGATTGCGGCGCTCTATGTCGTACTCACCTACATCGCCAATGCGATGGGACTTGCCAGCTCGGCAATCCAAATCCGTTTCTCGGAAGCTCTCACGATTCTTCCTTATTTTACCCCCGCTGCCATACCGGGCCTCTTTGTCGGCTGCTTTTTGTCGAATATTCTGACAGGCTGCGCAATCCCCGATATTATTTTCGGCAGTATTGCCACCTTAATCGGCGCCCTTTTAACCCGCAGGCTGCGCAAATATAAATGGCTTGCCCCTGTTCCCCCGATTCTGGCAAATACGCTTATTGTACCCTTTGTGCTTTTGTACGCCTACGGGATACGGCCTCTCTGGCTGTCCTTTATCACGGTGGGGATTGGCGAAGTTATTTCCTGCGGTGTCCTGGGGATGCTGCTTTTAATCGTACTTGAAAAATACCGTGGAAGCCTGTTTCCCGGGCAGTACTGACCTTTTGCGGAAGTCAAAGGCGGCAAAGCCTGACTCCTGTGTCCGGCTTTGCCGCCATTCCTTTATCTGTATACAATATTTATGTTTCCGCTTCCGGTCTGCGCTTCTATTTTGATATCCGGGTTTTGCCCTACATCGCCCTCCGCAATATCCCCTTTCTTATCATAAGAAAGTATTTCGTCGAAATCTGTGTTCATATTTCCGCTTCCTGTCTCCCCTCTGAAATGAAAATCTGTTTCTCTGGGCAGCTCCAGCTTTACATTTCCGCTTCCGGCACTAAGCGCCACGTTTCCCGACACGGTCTCCGCTTCTATCGTCACATTTCCGCTTCCCGCTCCGGCTGTTATGCATCCCGACAGCTTCGCGATTTTGATATTTCCGCTTCCCGAATCAGCTTCCACCTCTCCTGTAATTTCCTTCCCGTCGATATTCCCGCTGTTTGCCTCAAGTGTCACTTTTCCCTTAATATCCTCTGCGCGGACATTACCGCTCCCCGCCTTAAGAGCAATTGCATCTGCCGTGACATTGCTTACACGGACGTTTCCGCTTCCGGCTTTCGCTTCAAAAATGCCGTCCTCCCGGACACATTCTGCCTCTGAGGTGATATTTCCGCTTCCGGTTTCAAGGGAAAGCTGGCTGAGGCTTTTTTCCGGGATGTAGACCTCGATTCGTTCTCCCTCTCCCACAAAAAAACCGAAAATAACGAAGCTGCGGCTCTGCACTCCTCTCACCAGCGCCTTTCCGTCATCCCCATAAGAAACCTCCGCCCGGGCCTTCGGACTGTTGCTGTATAAATACTCCTTTACGGTAACGGTATCGCCTTTCGCCGGATAAACCTTTATATTTTTACTGCCATATTCCAGTTCCAGCTTATCTGCTTTTGACAGAGGGATTTCTATGGTGTTCCGAAGTCTGGCCCTCCCTCCAAAGGAAAAGGTAAAGGGTGCGCCGAAATAGCCCTCCCGGCCTCCGGTCTTCACGCTCATCACGCTGATAAATCCAATGGCAATAAACACGGCAATCGCCGCAATCATAATGGCAGTCCTGTTATCCTTCATTCGTTTCCCCCGTCCTTTCCATTATAATAGAAATCATCATCTCTTCTGCTTTTTAAAGAACGTATCCAGGAAACCATCGGATAATAAATCGGAATCGTAAGAAAAATAACCCATCCGGGATGCCATGCACTCCAGAAGATGCCGGCGCAAAGATAAATCAGCGTGGCCAGCACCGGATAGGAAAAGTGGAGGGCGTTTCCGCTCCTGATTGCACTCACCAGCGACCACCATATGGGAATCAGCAAAAATAAAAGCCAGCCCGGATGCCAGGCGCCGTATACGATACCTATAATATAGTAGATAACCGTAATAATTGAAGCTACAGGTATGGTATAACTAAAACCTTTATCGCGCCTTTCTCCGTCATCCTCGTGAAAATCGCTTCCGGCCTCCCGGTACGATGTTCTCGTTCCGGCTATATTCTCTTCTTCCCACGCCGAAAAATTTTCTCCGGCAGCGCTTCCTCCTCCCTGCGGCGCAGTCCTTTCTTCGGCAATCATTTCCGCCCTTTCCGTCTGCGCATTCTCTCCGGGGACATCTTCCGCCTCCGGCATGGGTATATCATCCTCGGTTCTTAAAAGCTCGTCAAGGGATACCTTATAAAGACGTGCCAGTAAAATTAAGTTGTCGGTATCCGGCGAAGCCTCCGCCCTCTCCCACTTGCTTACCGCCTGCCTGCTGATTCCCAGCCTCTCCGCAAGCGCTTCCTGAGATAAATTATTGCTTTTCCGCAATTGAACCAGCCTGTTTGCAATTTCAATATTCATAATTTTTCCTTTCCTCACACCATGGTGCTTCATAAGCGTTTTTTATGAGCAAATCATATTATTTTCCTCCCGGTTGCACCACCAATTCTGGTTTGAGAAAGGGCAACTATTGGTTGCGGAGGTTAATTTCTGTTTCTTACATAGGTGATAAAGCGGTTTCCATTCTGTTCAAACCATTCTCTGGAATCATTCATTCCCACCTTATAAACATAATTCCCGTCCTCCGCCCCGGGATTCATCACAACAGTATTCAGTTCGTTAAATCCGATAACCAGAACAGCCGAGCCGTCCTGCATCATTGCAAGGACAGGGATGTCCTGATTCACATAATAGAGTATGGAATCCAGAGAACATCCCGTCAGGTCAAGCACCTCCACGTCCGGCATATTTTCCTCCAGAATGCTCAGAACCGACTCGCCTCTTTTCAGCATATACTCTGCATTTCTTACAATGCCTTCAAATTCCATCATTGTATCCAGACAAACCGCCAGCGAATCCTTTTCTTCCGTAATTCCGTCGCCCTTTATCGCCATAATCTGGTTTCGTATGCTGCGGTTTCCTCTCATCCAAACGTAGCAGCCGTCCTCCCCGAGAACCACGCCTGATATGGACTCCGCCTGTATTACCGCGCTTCTCTCATTTGTGTGAATACTCTCCAGACCGGATTTGCCGTAAACATAATATCTCTTGTCCCTTTCTTCCTCCGACCCCAAGGCAATGCTGCGTCCCCCTTCAAACAATACCTCCCTTGGGGTAAGGTGTTTCATGCTATTTTTATCAATCGCCCCGCGAAGCGCTATCTGTGTCAGCTTTTCATAGCTTTCCGTAAGGGCGGTTTCGATGTTATTACGGCTTTCCGATTCGGATTTCGAGTTCATAATCTGGTCGTCTTTGATTTCCGTATAGGAACCGTCCTCATTTTTTTCCACTCTGGAAAGGTTAATCTGATTCCCGTTTACAATCCCTTCCGTCACATAAACATTTTCCTGCTGATAGTTCATGAGAACTTCCTCAGTCTCATTTTCAATCCTGACGCAATACATGGGGACAATAATATTCCCCGCATAATCCCTCACAATATCGCTTTCCCTTGCAATCCCGTAAATCAAATCCTCTCCCATGAAGCCCACGGGTCTGATAACCTCGCCTGCCCCGGCCCGGATACTCTTTTGCTGTCCGGTGGTCAGGTTCATAAGCACCAGCTCTTTTCCATGGCCTGAATTCCCGTCCTTCTGCCAGACCGCCATTTTGTTGCTGTCGGATACCTTGTAGCTTCCTTCCGCAAGGTTCTCCACCACAGCGGTGCAGCTCCGTTTCATCACATTGATTCCGTAAATCTTATCCTCCCACTTCAAATAAAGCATACTGTCCCTGTTAAGATATGCCAGCTGCTCTATCTCCTGCATAAGAAGATATTGAGACTCCTCGCAGGGAAGATACACCAGCTCCTCCACTGTATTGACACTACTGTCATAATAGTACAGCGAAGCGCCCACTTCCCCTTCATGGCGTCCTCTGTTCATATAACCGTATACAAGGAAGGTCACGTTCCCCCCTTCGTCAACGTTCATAATTTTTATCTCATGAGCGCCGTATAGCGTCCTTTTGTCTTTGTTTTCTTCATTATAAAAACCGAAAAGCAGCACCATCTTGTTGTCGGTCACATTATAAGTATAAAGGCGGTTTTCCACCACAAAGGCCAGAATATTCCCACCGTCGCTCTCCCTGAGGGGTACCTCCTCCCCGGCAATGCCCAGCATAATCTTATTATTTGCATAAGCATCGCTCTCCTGCCGGAAAATCTGATTCATGGTACGCTCATAGTCCAGAAGGTAAATCCTCTCCTCCGTGTATCTGATTCGATAAAACTCCCTGACCTTGCAATAATTTTTTTTCATTCCCTCCATATAGGATACATAGTACTCCGCCCAGAAGCTTCCCGTCTGGCTTGCCAGCTCCTTGATTGTAATGCTGACCGGCGTTTCTCTCGTCACGTCCAAATCTCCCCATGTCACCTGACGAAAGCTGCTGTGGATATCCACATGTCCATAAGAAGTGTTATCTCCGTCCGCATTGGTTTCCATATAAATGGTCAGCTCCCTGGCCGCCTCCTTATCAAAGGTTTTTTCCGAAAAATTATTTACAAATTTAATCTTCTCTCCGGCAAAATACTCCTCCGTGCTTACAACTCTTGTGTAGTACCTGACCTCGCTTCCATTCCCCAGCGTCAGCAAAACCACCAGCAGATATTCCTGATTCTGCTCAATCAGGTCCTTCAGTCCGAAAGACACCGAAATCCTGTCCCCCGACTGCTCGAAATCCTCCACCTGCGTATTTTCAACAAGTCTCTCCCCGTCCGGGCTTCTCACCTCAAAGGCAATGCCGGAAACCATCTGCCCGTAGGTATCAATTTCCAGACGGATTCTTCTCCCCTCCAAAAGCGGCGTAATGCTCTCCCGCATCTGGCTCACCTTCATTGCCTTCGCATACCCGTGCATTTCATTAATCAAAAACCCGTTATAATTCACGGAAATAACAGGATAAGTCGCCTCTCCCATCTCCACGGTCATATCCGCCGTTCCCTGATTCATGAATTTATTTGCAATAAACAGAGCCATAAGAAAAACACAGCTTACTATGACTCCCTTGATAACCGTTCTCTTCATACTACTCCCATCTATCTTCCATCAGACGCCCGGCTGCAGGCATCTGTTTTTTCCGAATCAGCGCCTGTCCACAATTTGTGCAACAGAACTGCTTTGTGTATTTTGTCATATGACTATATTTTACTTATTTCGGGGGGAAACCACAACCAAAAGTTTTGGAAATTGGGGGGCGGGGGAGAGGAGTGGGGGGAGAGGACGCCCGGATGTGGGGGACTTCCTTCGTCTCTCGCTCTATAAAAACGCAGCAGTACCAGGCTCGAAAATACCTCGCCAGGTGCTGGCGTTTTTATAAGGGCTCCTTAAGGAAGTCCCCCTCGTCCGGGCTGTCTATGGCTGGCCTCATGTCCGTTATCCTCAGGCGTCCTCAATCGCTATGCTCATCACCTAACACCACCTTGGCAAAGGCTGCGCTAACCTAAGGAGCCCCTCAACGTACCCATCGCCCAACCAAACCCCCCGCAAAATCAATACTAGCCTACGGCTGGTCAAAGACCAGCTCGGGGAGAGTCATATACCTGAAGGAGGCCTTATAAAAACGCCGGCACCTGGCGAGGTCATGAGCTGCTGCGCAGCTCACGAGCCTGGTACCGCTGCGTTTTTATAGAGCGAAAGCGTGCCGACGAAGGCATATGACCCTCCCCGGGCGTCCCCTTGCCAAGTCACCCTAAAACCTCAGCACCCCTCTCCTGCTGTTATGTCTCCTCCTGTAAATCTCATAACAAACCAGTATCTGCACCAAATCCCCCAGCCATTTCCACTTTTCCTCCGGGAACACTGCGTCCGGATTATTCTTTATATCCTCTCTCTTAATCCTGTCCGTTATGTCCATGGACAGTTTATAGAGCTGCCACTTATCGGGATATTCATCATAAATCATGCTGCCGGAATAATCCAGCGTATCTAAAATACCGGTAATTACTTTCTGATAACGCTTCGCCTCCGCCGGGTACATTTGCTGTAAATATTCCAAATCCCTGACAACGTCGTCTTCCTCCTGATAATACATTGGCAGGGGATATGTCATATAAAAGGGTAAAATTTTTCGTTCCTGCATATGGCCACTTCCTTTTCTCTTTACAGCTATCATATGCATTTCTTCTTATAAACGTTAAAGAGAGGCAGCGTTTACCTGCCCCTCTCTTATCATTTGTTTCTTATCAATGTATGGTATGGATTCTGGCAAGAGCTCTCTGCAGAGCCGTCTCCGCCCGCAGAATATCCGTTTCCGGCGTCTTGCTGCGCAGACGTTCCTCGGCACGCTCTTTCGCTGCCCTGGCACGCTCCAAATCAATTTCGCTCGGCCACTCCACAATCTCCGCCAGAATCACTACCTCATCCTGAAGGATTTCGGCAAAGCCGGCATGAAGCGCCGCCTCTTTCGTCCCTCCGTCCTCGGTAATCGTAAGAATACCGGGACTTACAATCACCGTGGTGGGAACATGCTTTTTATAAACGCCGATTTCCCCTTCGGTAGTGTTAAATTCCACCATGGAAACCTCTCCCTCATAAAATACACGGTCGGGAGTAATGATTCTGAGTGTAAATAAATTATTATCTGCCATCTGCTTCCTCCCGTGACTATTTCATGCGGGCAAGCACGTCATCAATACCTCCGGCATTTAAGAAGTAGCTTTCAGGTATATCGTCATGCTTACCTTCCAGAATTTCCTTAAACCCGCGAACGGTTTCATTAATGGGCACATACTTACCGGGAAGTCCGGTAAACTGTCCTGCAACGAAGAAAGGCTGTGATAAGAATCTCTGTACCTTTCTCGCACGGGAAACTACCAGCTTATCGCTCTCTGACAATTCGTCCATACCGAGAATTGCAATGATATCCTGTAATTCCTTGTACTTCTGAAGAATTTCCTGCACGCCTCTGGCTACCTGATAATGCTCCTCGCCCAGGATTCTGGGGTCAAGGATTCTGGAGGTGGACTCTAAGGGGTCAACCGCAGGATAAATACCAAGCTCCACGATGGAACGGGACAAAACGGTTGTCGCGTCCAGATGGGCGAAGGTTGTTGCCGGCGCCGGGTCCGTCAGGTCGTCCGCAGGTACGTATACGGCCTGTACGGAAGTGATGGAACCGTTCTTTGTGGAAGTAATACGCTCCTGCAGAGCGCCCATCTCCGTCTGCAGTGTGGGCTGATAACCTACCGCGGAAGGCATACGTCCCAGCAGAGCGGAAACCTCGCTTCCTGCCTGTGTGAAACGGAAAATATTATCGATGAAAAGCAGCACGTCCTTGCCGCCCTTGTCACGGAAATATTCCGCCATGGTAAGTCCTGAAAGACCCACTCTCATTCTTGCTCCGGGGGGCTCGTTCATCTGACCGAACACCATGGTGGTCTTGTCGATAACCCCGGATTCCTTCATTTCATAATAAAGGTCGTTTCCTTCTCTGGTTCTCTCTCCAACGCCTGTGAACACGGAATAACCGCCGTGCTCTGTGGCGATATTTCTGATTAACTCCTGAATAAGCACCGTTTTACCTACGCCGGCGCCGCCGAACAGACCAATCTTACCACCCTTCTGATAGGGGCAGAGAAGGTCTACTACCTTGATTCCCGTCTCCAAAAGCTCCTGCTGTGTGGACTGGTCCACAAACTCAGGGGCCGGTCTGTGAATCGGCTCAAAGGTTACGCCTTCCGGAGCAGGCTTGTTGTCAATGGGATTTCCCAGAACGTTGAACATACGGCCCAGTGTATTTTCGCCGACAGGAACGCTGATTGGCGCGCCTGTCGCTATTGCTTCCATTCCTCTTACCAGACCGTCGGTAGAACCCATGGCAATACATCTGACCGTATCATCACCCAGATGCTGCGCTACCTCAACCACAAGCTCTCCCCCGTCTTTTAAAGGAATCTTGATGGCTTCGTTGATTTCCGGCAGTCTGCCGCCAGTGAACTTAATGTCCAGAACGGCACTGATAATCTGTGTAATTTTTCCCGAGCAGGTTTCCCTGCCCGTATTTATATCTGCCATTTTTCCTCCATTCCTGCGGCGCTTCCTACGAAATTGCGTTCGCGCCGGCAATAATTTCTGTCAATTCCTGCGTAATGGAACCCTGACGAGCCCTGTTGTATAACAGCGTCAGGTTATCTATCATTTCCTCCGCATTGCTGGTAGCCGAATCCATGGCCTGCATTCTGGCCCCGTTTTCACTTGCTACCGCCTCAATCATACCTCCGTAAATCAAACTTGTTATATACTTGGGTATGAGCAGATTTAAGGCCTCCTCGTCCTCGGGCTCAAAATTCATAAGCGCTTTTCCTGCGCCCGTATCCTCTGCGCCCTCCCCGCCATTTGGAGCTTCTCCCCCGTTTACTTCAACGGGAAGGAGCTTTAACAGGGTCGGTATATGGGAAACCGTGTTTTTAAAGGCAGTGTAAGCCAGATAAATCTCGCTGATTTCTCCTCTTGAAAAGCCTTCAAGAACCTCTTTGCAGATTGCCATTGCATCCACATAGGCCGGCTCGTCAATCACATTCGAGTAATCAGCCCTGATTTCATAGCGTCTCTGCAATGCCTCGCAGCCCTTTCTACCTATTGCATAAATCGCCAGGTCCTCATCCGCCAGTTCTCCTCTGGTAATCAGCTTAACCACGTTAGAGTTATAGCCTCCCGCCAGTCCTCTGTTGGATGTGATTACAATCACGGCTTTTTTACCGGTTTCTCCGGATTTGAGATACTTATGCTCCAGATTCTCCGTCTTTTTTAAGATGGAATTAACCGTCTCATACATGCAGTGAAAATAATTCTTGGACTTTTCCGCGTTGCTCTTTGCTCTCTGCAGCTTAACAGTGGAAACAAGCTTCATGGCCTTGGTAATCTGCTGGGTACTCTGAATACTGCCCCTACGCCTTTTTATGTCTCGCATTGAAGCCATATCAATAACCATGCCTTTCTCTTAAAATCACCTGTGAAAATTTACTTTTCACAGCATCGCCTTATCTTATTTCAAAAACGCTGCTTTGAACTCATCTATAGCTTTCTTCAGAGTGTTTTCCATCTCCTCGGAAAGAACTTTGGTTTTTGCAATCGAGCCGGGAACCTCAGGATATTTGGTATCCAGGAATTCGAAGAACTCCGCTTCAAACCTTGTGATATCCTCTGTGGGCACGTCAAGGAGATACTTGTTGGTTGCCACATAAATAATGATAACCTGATACTGTACCGGCATGGGCTTATACTGAGGCTGCTTCAACACTTCCTTGATTCTTTCACCCTGAGCCAGCTTTTCCTTGGTATCCGCATCCAGCTCCGAACCGAACTGTGAGAAAGCGGCAAGCTCTCTGTACTGTGCAAGCTCTGTACGAATGGGAGCGGAAATCTTTTTCATAGCCTTAATCTGCGCGGCCCCGCCTACACGGGATACGGACAAACCTGCGTTTACGGCAGGACGGAAACCGGAATTGAACATTTCAGTCTCCAGGTAAATCTGACCGTCCGTAATGGAAATTACGTTGGTAGGAATGTAGGCAGACACGTCGCCAGCCTGTGTTTCAATAATAGGAAGCGCGGTGAGGGAACCTCCGCCGTACTCGTCGCTCATTCTCGCCGCACGCTCAAGAAGTCTTGAGTGCAGATAGAATACGTCGCCGGGATAAGCCTCACGGCCGGGGGGACGTTTGAGCAGCAGGGAAAGCGTACGGTATGCCGTTGCATGTTTACTTAAGTCGTCATAAATAACAAGCACGTCGCCGCCGTTTTCCATCCATTCTTCCCCGATTGCACATCCTGCATAAGGGGCAATATACTGCAGGGGAGCCAACTCGCTGGCCGTCGCAGCCACTACAGTAGTGTAGGCCATTGCGCCGTATTCTTCCAATGTGGTAACAATGGACGCCACCGTGGACGCTTTCTGTCCGATGGCAACATAAATACAGTTAACGCCCTGTCCTTTCTGGTTAATGATGGTATCCACAGCAATCGCTGTTTTTCCGGTCTGTCTGTCGCCGATAATCAGCTCACGCTGTCCCCTTCCGATAGGTATCATGGAGTCGATAGCCTTAATACCTGTCTGTAAGGGAGTGTCAACTGATTTTCTGGTGATAACGCCAGAAGCCACCCTTTCAATCTTACGATACTTATCTGTCTGTATGGGACCCTTGCCGTCAATGGGCTGGCCCAAAGCGTTTACTACACGCCCCAACATGGCATCGCCTACAGGAACCTCAACCACGCGTCCGGTAGTTTTTACCGTATCGCCCTCGTTGATATTTTTCTGGCTTCCGAGGAGTACCGCGCCTACGTTATCCTCTTCCAGGTTCAGTACCATTCCGTATACTTCCCCGGGGAACTCCAGAAGTTCTCCCTGCATTGCGTTTTCCAGACCATGTACACGGGCTATACCGTCGGCAACCTGAATTACGGTACCGACGTCTGAAACTTCAAGTTCTGAAGCATATCGTTTAATCTGCTCTTTAATAACAGAACTGATTTCTTCCGGTCTTAAATTCATGGTTCTTACGCACCTTTCTTTTTAGTTACTGCGAAAGCTGGCAGGATATGCCGGCCTTCATCTACTGCAGCTGCACTTTCAGCAGCTCCCGCGAGAGCCCCGACAGCCTGTTTTTGATACTGCTGTCCACTACCCGGTCACCAATCCGGATGACCATGCCGCCAATCAGGTCTTCATCCACCTGATAATGCATTTCCATCTTCGTAAAAGACGTGGTGGAGAGCAGCTTCTGTTCTATTTCCGTCTTCTTCGCTTCATTCAAATCCATTGCCGTGGTCACATAAGCAATTCCGATTCCCTTAACCCGCTTTACTTCGCTGATAAAGAAATCCAGTATGGAATCAATTTCCCCGTATCTGTCTTTGCTTACAATCAAATGGAGGAAGCCAAGCAGCTCCTTAGAGAGCCGTCCGTCAAAGACATTCTCTAAAACCTTCAGCTTTTCTTCCTTCAAAACCTTGGGGTGGTTCATCAGACTTCCGAAATCAGGATTTTCGGAAAGCAGTTCTTTCAGAGCGCAGACTTCGTCCAAAAGCTCGTTTTCCTTCCCCTCGTCCACGGCCAGCTCAAATAAAGCTTCTCCATACGTCGCTCCAACTAGCTTTGCCATGTGCTCTCACCTATTTCCTTTAACGTTTCATTTATCAGGCTTTCCTGTACGGTCGTATCAATAGATGCCTTTACCACCTTACCGGCCATTATGGATGCAAGCACTACCATTTCGCGCTTTACATCGTCCGCGGCTTTCTGCTTCTCCAGCTCCGCTTCCACCTTTGCTCTGTCGATGATTCTGGCCGCTTCTTCCTTTGCCTGCGCCACAATCTTGCTTTCGTTTTCCAGAGCGCGCTTTCTGGCATCGCTTAAAATCTCTTCCGCTTCTTTGTCAATATTTTTCAGTTTTTCCTCATACTGCTTTTTAAGACCGGAAGCGTCCTCTTTATCCTTAGCCGCACTGTCAAGTTCGTTTTTGATTTTCGCCTGTCTCTTCGCCAGCATTTCCCTCACGGGATTGAACAAAAAGTAGGACGCCGCCAAAAACAGCACAAAGACCGCAATAATCATTAAAGTTGCGTCCGCGAGCAGTTGCAGGTCAAGGTCAAATATTCTGGGTTCCATTCGTAAACCTCCTTTCCTCGAAATATAGCGCTGCCTCCCGTTTTATTGAGCAGCTCCCATAAGAGGTCTTACGAACAGAAGAAGAATTGCCACAAGCAAACCGTAAAGACCGGTTGTCTCCGCTACCGCCTGTCCAAGCAACATGGTGGAAGTAATATCAGATTTTGCACCGGGATTTCTTCCCACTGCCGCTGCCGCGTGTCCTGCCGCAATACCCTGGCCTACACCGGGTCCGATACCTGCAATAACTGCAAGACCTGCACCAATTGCTGAGCAACCTAAAATAAAATTACCATTGAAATCCATTTTTGTTTCCTCCTTGATATTTTAAATTATTAAATTGTTATCAATCACCCGTGCTGCATGCGTCTGTGATGTAAGTCATCGTCAGCATACAGAATACATAGGTCTGAATCGCGCCTGAAAACAGGTCAAAATACACATGAAGCGCAGCCGGCCAGATAATCGCCACCTTGCTGAGCAGTGCGTAAATCAGGGCCATAATCGCTGTTCCCGACAAGATATTGGCAAACAGACGAAGCGACAATGAAACCGGAACCGCCAAATCGCTTATGATGTTGATTGGCGCCCAGATTGGCCACGGTTCGCACAGACCCTTAAGTACGCCCGATACCTTCTGATATTTAAATTTATTGAAGTGAATCAGCGTAAACGTAATAATACCCAGTGCGAAAGTCACGCCGTAATCCGCTGTCGGCGGGCGGAGCCCTAAAAGACCGCAGATGTTGCTGAACAGAATAAATATAAATATCGTTCCGATATAATTACGGAACCTGGCAGCCTGGCCTCCCATAACGCCGCTTATCATCCCGTCAAGCATTTCCACAATCAGCTCCACCACGTTCTGGAACGCGCCGGGTACCTCCGTGGCATGTTTGACGGCTCTGTTTGCCGCAATGCAAAAGCCAATAATAACCAGAAAGACAATCAGAACGCACACATGTGTTGTTGTTATCCAAACCGTCTGCCCGAACAACTCATAGGAAAAGACGCCGTGAATCATAAAATCCACGCTGTTAGATTCGGATAACAAAATTCCTTCTCCCATATCCTCACCTCCTTATCTATCCTGCCCATTTGCAGGTTCTTCTGCCAGCGGGGGAAGAATCTCCTCCCCATATATTTTTGCGCTGATTTTTCGGGTAATAAAATGCATATAGGCCGAAGCCTTAAGGCTCATTATCCCCAGAAACGCGGAAAGCGGATTCCCGATTCCGCTTATGGCAATCAGTGCGAATGCCGTCACAATAAAACAATATCTTAACACATTATTAAAACCCATGGTTTTGACCGCCTGATTTTCTTCCAAATCAAGGGCCCTGTCAAGGGACCGCCACATATGAAAAGCGCTCGCCGCCGCAAGCAGGATTCCCAGCCAGAGTCCGGCGCTGCAGCCTGCTTTGTCCTTTGGCAGAAGCATAAAAGGCTGACATATAATTCCAAATATCAAAATCCCCGTTTCCAGTTCAAACAGGGTTCTGTTGATTCCGGTTATCTTACTTTTCATTTGTCTCCTTTGCTTTCCTGCCCTTATGAAGATAAGCGGACTGCTCGCTCTCCCTTGCAAATACCCGCCTGGAAAACCGGTACACATTATAGCCCCCGGACACCGCTCCCACAAAAAAAAGCAGAATCACTATAAAATCCGTTCCCAGCTTTTTGTCCAGAAACATTCCCAGAAAGGAACAAAAAAGGACAGGAACCAACATGTTAATTCCAAATTGCCCTATCATTGTAAGCGCCTGATAAACGCTCCGGTTATATTTCACATGCTTCTCCTTTTCGAAATCCGATTCCATGCCGTATGCATACCCTTTTTCATTATAAGCATTTTCTTCTTTTCTGTCCAGAATATAAAAAAAATGTTCAGAAAAATATACACAAAATTTATAAGTTTTCTTTATGTGCACAATTCACGGATTCGTTGACTTTTTTTCCGTTTAATAGTAAAATTTGTATAAAGAAACCCATACACAAACGGCAAACGGAGGATTTTTATGACCACTCCCACTTTATACCGCAGACGCATTATCCCCGACGAATGTATTCTCCTTAAGGATGACGTTATCCTTTCATGCGACGAGGAGCGCATCGTCACCTCCTGGCACGCGCTTCATCCCAAAAAAGACCTGCACCACGGCGGCTCATGCTATTTCCTGAAAGAGGGCTTTAAAGTGAGTAAATTCTGCCGCATGGACGGGTCTCTTTTATACTGGTACTGTGATATTGTTGACTTCGACTACCATCCGTCCGATAATTCCCTGATTGTAACCGACCTTCTGGCCGACGTCATTATTTATCCCGACGGTTTTGTAAAAGTGGTTGACTTAGATGAGCTGGTAACGGCTCTGGAAGAACGTTCCATCTCCCTTGACACCCTAAAGCTCAGTCTCCTGCATTTAGACCGCCTTCTGCAGATTATTTACTCCGGCGGCTTCGGCAAACTGCAGGCTTTCCTTTCCGGTATTTAATAGAAAATATGGCCTCCTATCTGGGTTCCCGTAAGGCCCTCGATGGGGGTTCTGAAAAAGAGGCAGTTCCCCACGGTGGTGGTTCCCGACATGGCCGCGTCGGCGGCCTGGTAGCAGGCGTTGGTTGCGTGATTTTCCGAAAGGGCAAGGGCAAGACGCCCGCTGGCAACCGGCGAGAACTGCCTGTTCTGATAAATCACCCCCACAACCGTATCGGGGAATACCGAACTCATCACCCGGTTCATTACCACGGCCCCTACCGCGACCTGCCCCTCATAGGGCTGGTTGCCGGCTTCGCAGTAAATCAGGTTGGCAAGCAGATATCTGTCTCCCTCCGCAAAGGTAATCTCCGAGATATCCCGCCATGCGGACTGCGCCGCAAGCTGGGAAAGCCGCCTTTCCTCGGCCAGTTCTTCCTGCAGTTTCGCGATATCGTTCTTCTGCTCCTGCAGCTTCTTTTCGTACTCCAGCATTTCCGCCTCTGTCTGGGACATTTCCTGCTGATAGGTGCTGATTTTACCGGAGGTCTGGTTTACCAGCCCGGAATAACGTTCCTGCTCTTCCTCCACGGATACCCGCAGCTCCTCCAGAGACGCTCTCTCCTCCTCCAGCTTCGCTTTCGCAAGCTCTACCTCCTGCCTTGCGGCCTCAAACTCATCCAGTTTTTTCCTGTCATAGGCCGAAAGCTTTTCAATATACTCCGCATGATTCAGGAAATCCGCCAGGCTTTCGGCGCCGAAAAGCATTTCGAATATCATAAAATCCCGCTTCTCATACATAAACTTCACGCGCTTTTTCATGGCTTCGTACTGCCGGGACTCTGTCTGCTGGGCTTCGTTTAGTTCTTCCAGCGCCTTGTCTATTTCCAGATTTTTAATCTCAATCTCGCTCTCCAGCATGGCCAGATTATTGCTGACCTCTGTGAGGCTTGCGTTTAAGCTGTTAAGCTGTCCCTTAAGACCTTCCGTCGTCTCGCCAAGCTCCTCCAGCTCGTCTTTGCGCTCGTCGATTTCGTTTCTGGTCTGCTCCTGCTCTTCCTTCTTCTTGTTTATCTGGTCTTCCAGCGCCGCTATCTTATCGTTATCGGCATATGCGTTCATGGGCCTGGCGCATAACAAAAGAACTGCCGCAAACCCCAGGGCAATTTTTATCTTTTCCGCCGCTCTCATCCGCCTTTATCCTGCCTTTCTGTACATTGTTTGTAACGCCTGATTGTTTTATATTTCCACCTTGCCGATTCTGCGCACATGCTTTTCTTCATTTGAAAACTCCGTGTCAAGAAACGTATCCACGATTTCAACGGCCAGATTCTTTCCCGTATGGCCGCCCCCGAGGGCTAACATATTCGCGTCGTTGTGCAGCCTTGTCATCTTCGCAAGATAGGAATCCGTACAGAACGCGCAGCGCACGCCTTTCACTTTATTTGCGGCAATGGATATCCCTATGCCGGTGGTGCACACCACAATTCCTCTGTCGCACTCGCCCTCCGCGACCGCTCTTGCCGCCGCCTTCCCGAAATCGGGATAGTCGCAGGAATCCGTGCCGAAGCACCCGTAATCCTTATAGGCAATCCCTCTTTCCTTTAAATGCTCTATCACATGCATTTTCAATTCATATCCGCCGTGGTCACTTCCCAAAGCTATCATTTTTACCTCGTTTCCGCACTGCATTTTCATTCTATGCACTGTAAGCTGCTTTTCATTCCACCCGGTTTGTCTGCCGTCAGTCCTTTAAACATGGAGCACATGATTTCCCGCCGCCTTTAAAAGCCGGTTCATAATCGCCTGTCCTACGCCCTGAACGTCAAAACTTTCCGCGTAAATCACCTGGATTTCCTCATCGTCAAATTCCCTTAATATCCGAAACAGGGATTTTGCGATTTCCGCCTCGTCCGCCCGCCTTCCGACGCTTTTGACGCTGTCCGCCGGGTAAACCGCCGCCGTCTCGTCGGTGGCAATCACGCCCGTCTTTTTTCCTGCCGCCTTTGCCCTCTGCAGCTCTTTGCAGATAAAGGCGGACACAAGACGCATTTCCTTTCCTTCCACAATGGTAAGGCTTCCTCTCGGCGCGTAATGCCGGTACTTCATGCCGGGCGCCCTGGGCGCCCTCATTTCTTCCCCGCCGTTTTCCGGGACAGAAACCGGTTTTCGCCCGGCCGGACAGCCCATCGCCTGCCTTATCATTTCTTCCGTAATATACCCCGGCCGTAAAATCACGGGATTTTCCTCCGTGAAATCCACAATGGTGGATTCCAGGCCGATTTCCGCCGCCCCTCCGTCGATAATCATATCCACTCTTCCGTCCAAATCCTCCGCCACATATTTTGCCAGCGTGGGGCTGGGCCGCCCCGAACGGTTCGCGCTGGGCGCGGCAATGTAGCCTCCCGAGGCTTCTATGAGCGCCCGGGCAATTTTATTGGACGGCATCCGTACCGCCACGGTGGAAAGCCCGCCCGTCGTTTCAGAGGGCACGCATTCCGTCTTGTTAAATATCATGGTAAGGGGGCCCGGCCAGTACTTCCCGGCAAGGGCAAGGGCCTGTTTCGGAATGTCTCTTGCAATTTTCGGCAAATCCTCCATTTTGGCAATGTGGACAATCAGCGGATTGTCGGAGGGTCTTCCTTTTGCCGCATAGATTTTCCGGGAGGAACTTCCGTTTAATGCGTCCCCTCCAAGCCCGTACACCGTTTCGGTGGGAAATGCCACCAGACCGCCGCTTTTTATTATTCCCCCGGCTCTTACAAGAACCGTCTGGTCTATGTTATCTTCCTCAACTTTTACAATCTGCGTATCCATTTTTTATGAATGTCTCCGATATTTTGTCTGCACAGAGATTTAATTTTATCATACTTTCCGTCTTTTGACTACCTTTAATAAGCCCGTTCGTGCAGATATTCCTTATTTTTGTCAAAGTCTATCTGCAAAACCTCCATTTCCCGGATGGTGGCGTTCTGATAGCTCCCCTCCAAAGGAACGCTTCCCTGCTCCCATTCATAGCTTAAAAACTTTCCCGCCAGAAAGCTGAGCTCTATGCATTCCCTTTTCGTCAGATTCGTCGTCAGATTCGGCAAAATCCCTTCCAGTACCTCTCCGGGACCGGATAAAAGCGCCGAAGGCAGATTTTTTACGACTCCGGACAAAACCTTTCTTTGCCGCTGTGTCCTTCCAAAGTCCGTTCCCATATACCTGTTCCTGCTGTACGCAAGAGCCTGAGGGCCGTTTAAGTGCACGAGGCCGCCTGCGGCGGTGTCCATATAATCCGTTCCCTCCGGCCTTTCGGTCAGCATATTGTATTCCACCAGATAGGCGTTGATATACTCAATCTCCTGCCCGGTCACTTCCAAATCTACGCCGCCCACGGCGTCCACCAGACTGGCGAACGCCTCGAAGTTCACCATCACATACCGGTTGACTTCAATGTCAAAGTTTTGCCCGATGGTTTCCATCAAAAGCTCCGGCCCTCCAAAAGAATAAGCCGCGTTCAGCCGGTTCCCGTCGTGTCCCGGTATTTCCACATAAATGTCCCGCAGAATGGAGGTCATATAAACGGTTTTGGCCTTTTCGTTGACGGACAAAAGAATCATGGCGTCAGACCTGCCGTTCTCATCGTTTCCCCTCGAATCATTTCCTATTAAAAGGATATTGACCGCTCCCCCGCCTTTCCACGGCTTGTCCTTAAAACCGGCCGCCTCCTGGTAATTGATTTCCCCGTATAGCCGGCCGGCCAGATAATACCAGCCGCCCAAAAGCACCGCCAGAAGTACCAGCAAAAATAAAATCAGCCGACTGAAACCGGATTTTTTTCTTTTACTTTTTTCTTTCCGCATTTTCTCCCACTCCCAAATCCCGTCGCCGGTTCTGGTTTTTATGTCTGTTTGCGCAATATATTCTACCATCTAATACCGAAATATTCAAATATTTCATAGCATCAATAAACTTGATTTTATTGCGTTCCTATTTTAAAATGTTCAGTGTGGGAATTTTAGAATCGTGGAATAATTACAAGGAGGCACCCGTTATGCAGAAACGTATTTTAGTAGTGGATGATGATGCTCTGAATTTGAGGAGGACACAGATGATTCTGGAGAAGCAGTACGATGTGGTTCTTGCGGAATCGGGAGAAGAGGCGATTGCCAAGGTTATCCATCAGGATTTTGATTTGATTCTTCTTGATATAGCCATGCCGGAAATGGACGGCCTTGAAACGTATAAGCGTATGAAGAATTATTCTGTGGATATTCCTGTTATTTTCCTGACGGCGTCCGGACATGAGGAAGACGTGCTCAGCGCAATCAGGCTGGGAGCAATTAATTACCTGAAAAAACCTTTCCTCCCTCAGGAACTTCTGCGCAGAATTGCATTGGGGCTCGGTGAAAAATGAAAACAAAAGGATTAACAAGCTTACATCTTCTTCTGGCCAGCATTGTCACCTTATTCGGCACTATGCTGATTCTTGTTACAATAGCTATGTCATGGGAACCATGGATGGTTCCCATTATTATCATCGGCAATTCTCTCGTGTGGATTCTCCACATCGGAAGATTCGGCTCGGAAACCTTTTATGAAAACTTATGCGCTGGCCTTTTGATGGTCGGGTTCTTTTTCTTCAGCGTACATAGATTTGTCCTTTATGACATACCCGCCGTAGCCTGTATGATACTTCTCATTTTTTCCATGTTTGATAAAAAGCGTCTCCTTTATATGACGACCGCTTTATACACACTGGAACTGTTGTATCATTTCTTTATTTTACATTCCATTAATCCTTATATGGGTGTCAAAAATATGGTGCGTCTTGGCCTGGGCGCCATGGTTGTGCTTGGCTCTATGGCGATTGCAATGTATCGCATCAACAGACGCCGACAGTCCCGGAAAAGACACGAACACGCTCTCGCCCAACTGGAGACCTCCGGACAGCAGAACGCCGAATTTTTGTCCAACGTATCCCATGAACTGCGGACTCCGATTAACATGGTTCTCGGCATCAGCGAGGTTATACTGGAAAAAGATATTTCCCCCGAAGTCAGGGAGGATATGCTGTCCATACAACTGGCCGGCAAGCGGCTTTCCAATCAGATAAACAACATGCTCGACTATACGGAAATCGTGGAAGGAACGCTCATTCCGGCAAAGGAACCCTATATGATTACGTCGGTGCTAAACGACATCATCACAATGACCTCCGTTCAGAACAGCCGCCACCAGCTTGAGATGGTTTTCGATATTGACCCGAAAATACCGGCCGTTCTTATCGGGGACGCGGAAAAAATTTCCCACGTTCTCAAAATCCTTCTGGAAAATTCCATTAAGTTTACGGAGGAAGGCGGCATTAACGTGTGCATCGGCTTTCGCCCGGAAAATTACGGCATCAATCTGGATATCAATATCAGAGACACCGGAATCGGTATGACGGATTCCCAGCTTCTGCAGATGTGCGATGATTTTTATCAGGCGGATTCCGGGAGCAGCCGTCTGGCCGGCGGACTGGGGCTAGGGCTTCCCATTGCCCGGGGCCTGCTTTACGCTATGGGCGGTTTCATTCATTTTGAAAGCGACGTCCAGCAGGGACTCCACACCCATATCTCTATTCCCCAGGGAGTGGAAAGTTACGAACCGGCCATGGCCATTCCCAACGTGGAACAGCTCTGCGTCGGCTGCTTTTTCCGTCCGGAAAAATACAGCAACGACGACGTGAGAAGGTATTATGACGACATGATTGTGCATATGGTGAAAGGACTTGGCATTGAGGGATATCAGGCGCACAATTTTGACGGACTGCTTAAGCTGCAAAGCAGCCACACATTGACCCATGTGTTTATCGCCCAGTCCGAGTATGAAGAAAATCCTGCTTATTATGAGGAGCTTGCCGAATCCATCCGGGTAGTTCTGTTTGCCGAAAAAAATTATGTGCAAAGCAAAGACAGCAGGCTGCTTATAATCCGCAAGCCTTTCTTTGCCCTTTCCGTCGTAAACCTCCTTAACGGCCACGCGGCCGAAAACGGATTCGAAGAAGCCCAGGCTGCCGGGCGCAAGCCTTTCTCCTGCGTAGGTGTCCGGGTTCTGGCCGTAGACGACGAAGAGATGAACCTTGTGGTTGCAAAGGGCGTTTTAGGCAGCTACGGGATACAGGTGGACACCTGCTTAAGCGGAAAGGAAGCCATTGAAAAATGTTCCGCCATATCCTACGACATCATCTTCCTCGACCACATGATGCCGGGATTTGACGGCGTGGAAACCCTGAAGAGAATCCGGGAAATCAATAACGGTATTTATCAGGATTTGCCGGTGATTGCCCTGACCGCAAATACTATCAGCGGAGCCAGGGAAATGTTCCGCCATGAAGGCTTTACGGAATTTATTCCCAAGCCCATAGAGCGCGCCGTTCTTGAACGGGTGCTCCGCCGGGTGCTTCCCAAACACTGTATCCAGTATAGTGCGACACCCAACGCCGTGAAGCTTTCTTCCGAAAAAAACATTACGGCAAATGAAACTGTTGTGACTGGTGAAGCTGTTACGACAAATAAAGCTGTTATGGCGTCGGAAACCGCTGCCGCATATGAGGCCGCCGCGGCAGACGAAATACTTTCGGCACCGGATTCCGCGGCAGATGAAACCGCCCCGGCAGGTGAAACCGCTATGACGGACGAAACTGTTATGGCAGGCGAAACCGCTATGGCGGACGAAGACGCTGTGACACATGAAGCCGCCCCGGCCTCGCCTTTTGACCCTCTTACCCGGGTCGGCATAAACGTACAGCTCGGACTGGAATACTGCGTCGGGGAGGCGGATTTTTATACGGAAATGCTGCAGCTATTCTGCTCCCAGGGCCCCGAAAAAAGAGACGAAATCGTTTCCCTGTACGAGGCCGCCAACTGGAAAGACTATGCCATTAAGGTTCACGCCCTGAAAAGCACTTCCCTCACCATCGGCGCGGAAGCGCTTTCGGAACAGGCAAAACAGTTGGAACTGGCCGGAAAAGCAGAGGATGTTGAATTTATCCGCCAGAATCACGCCGCGCTGCTTAGCAAATACGCTGAAGTCTGCCAGAGCATTGCCGCGTTATAATAAAAACAGGAGGAAAACCGGGTGTTTAAAAAATGGATTGAACTCATTTTAGACCACAGAGTCAGCCTGAAAGAACGTATGTTCCGCATCGTTACAGGCGTCTGCATGATTGCGCTGGCAATCATACTTCCCATGGGAAGAAGTCTTATCAATGTGCTGATACTGGCGGCGAGTCTTTTTTCTATAACCGTCATTGTTAAAAAAAGTATCCAACAGGATTGCATCGATACGGGAGCTACGGCCATCTCCGTGCTGCTCCTTTTGCTTTTCCCGATAAGCTTTTTTACGGCGGGCGGCTTTTACAGCGGAATGCCCGAATGGTTCGTACTGGTTTTCATTTACATCAGCATCACTCTGGAGGGACGGCGGAAATCTGTATTTTTCCTGCTTTGCATGGCGGAAACCCTGCTCTGCTACTTCATTGCCTACCAGTTTCCGAATTATATTGCCCGGAATACCCAGAGCCATTCCTTTTTCGATTCCGCTGTCTCCGTTATCTGTGTGGGTCTGCTTACCAGTACGCTTCTTTTATTCCTGAAAAGGATATATGAGGAGGAAAACGAGCTTGCCAAACAGCAGAAAAAAGAAATCGAGGAATTAAATAAGGCTGAAAATAATTTCTTCTCCAGTATGAGCCACGAAATCCGAACTCCCATCAACACGATTATCGGATTAAACGAAATTATTTTACGCGGCGATATTCCTGACGATGTCGCCGAGAACGCAAGGAATATCCAGGGCGCCAGTAAAATGCTGCTTACCCTTATCAACGATATTCTTGATTTGTCCAAAATAAAATCCGGGAAAATGGAGATTGTAAATGTCTCCTATGAGACAGGGCCTCTTTTTTCGGAAATTGTCAATATGATATGGATTAAAGCCAGGGAAAAGGGCCTGGAATTCCGGCTGCACGTGGATTCCTCCATTCCAAGCATGCTCTGCGGCGACGAGGTGCGCATCAAGCAGATACTGATTAACCTGCTCAACAACGCCGTGAAATATACAAGCAAGGGCTCTATCACCCTTTCCGTGCGGTGCGAGCGTCTGGGATTAAACAGGGTCCGCGTCTGGTACTCCATAGAAGATACCGGACTGGGTGTAAAAAAAGAAAATATCCCCTACATTTTTAACGCTTTTAAAAGAGTGGACGAAGAAAAAAACCGCCATATCGAAGGCACCGGACTGGGGCTCAGCATCGTTCAGCAGTTAGTTGAACTGATGGGCGGCGAAATCAGCGTCAACAGCGTCTATACCAAAGGGTCAACCTTCCTGGTTATGCTGGAACAGGATATTGTGGACGGCAAAGAGCTTGGAACCTTTACACTGGAATCCCGCATGAGGACTCACGAAGGGGAACATTACCAGCAGAGCTTTGAGGCGCCCGAAGCGCACATCCTCGTGGTGGACGATAATGAAATGAACCTGATTGTGGTGCGCAAGCTGCTTTCGGAAACAAAAGTCCAGATAGATACGGCGCTAAACGGCGCCGAGTGCCTGAAACTGACGCAGAAGCTCCACTATGACGCCATTTTAATGGACCACCTGATGCCGGAAATGGACGGAATAGAATGCCTTCACGCGTTGCGTTCACAGCCCGGCGGACTTTGTCAGGATGTGCCCGTAATTGCCCTGACCGCCAACGCCGGCAGCAACAACCAGCTCCTTTACCGGAAAGAGGGGTTCAGCGGCTATCTTGCAAAGCCGGTCAGCGGCGCCCTGCTTGAAGCGGCGGTCCTTAGTATTCTGCCGAAAGAGCTGGTAAAACTGAACATGGAGGCCAACCCTTCAGAGTTGGATAAAGATATCCTGATTTTTGAGCAGTCCCAGAGAATTTCCCTTATGATTACAACGGACAGCGTATGCGACCTTCCTGATTCCCTGAAAAACGAGTTTGGAATAGCCGTCTGTCCTTACTATGTCTGTACGGAACAGGGACGTTTCCTGGATGAGCTGGAACTGAAAGCGGACGAACTGCTGTTCCATATGGCCGGCGGAAACACCGGTTTCTCCCAGCCCCCCGAAGTGGATGATTACGAGAAATTTTTTGCCGAAAGGCTTACCGAAGCCCAGAATATCATACACATCACAATGGCAAAACATGCCAGCCAGGGATATTACAATGCCCTTGAGGCGGCAAAATCCTTTGAGAACGTTACGGTTCTGGATTCCGGCCACCTTTCCAGCAGCATGGGCCTGACGGTGCTGTATGCCGCTTCCATGGCCGAAAGGCACATTGCAAAAGCGGAAATTATAAAAACCGTGAAAAAGCTCCGGCATTATATTTCCTCGGCTTTCGTCATCGACAGCACTCATATGATGTGCCAGGCCGGAAGAATATCCAAAAGAGTACAGATTCTCTGCGACGCCCTTTTGCTGCACCCGGTTATTATGCTCCGTAACAGCAAAATGGTTGTGGGCGGCCTGGAAATGGGAGATTTTACGCATATAGCGAAACACTATATCCGAAGAATACTGGCGAATCCGAAAAATATAGACCGCCGCATTCTCTTTATCACCTATGCCGGCATGGATTCGGAAAAGCTTCGGTACATACAGACAATGGTACGGCAGTACTGCCCTTTTGAGAGGGTTTACCTGCAGAAAGCCTCCTCCTCCATTGCCAGCAACTGCGGCCCGGGGTCATTCGGCCTGCTGTTTATGAAGAAAAACGATATTGACATTTCCTTTTCGGAATTTTCCAGACCGGACGACGAAGACTAATCCGCAGACAGGCGGCTGACCATCAGTTGGTCAGCCGCCTGCCTGTTTCTGTTTTTACTTATCTGTATTTAAATATTCCATAATCCCCATATAAATACTCCACGCCATTTTTTCCTGATAGTTGTCGGAGGAGAGTTTTTCGGCCTCCTCCCTGTTTGATAAAAATCCGCACTCGGATACGGTTTCTTATAGACAGACTTAACTTTACATCAAGAAAAACCTATCAATAAAATGTACTTGCTTCACGCAATAATACCGTGATTTCATGTGCCGTCAGAACGCATGAAACCAAAAACCGAATCAATGTTCTCCACTTTCACATTATACCCTATTTCCATCTGTTTCACAATCCATTA
>CAMSTM010000041.1 GCA_947063675.1 uncultured Lachnospiraceae bacterium
TAGCAGGGGCGCCTCTTCAGCCTCTTGAGTATTTCTCCATGCTCTGAATTACACCGCTACCAATATTTTATTATGCGCTTTCAACGCAAAAATTATTATACCTAAGCAAATTTTGTTTGTCAATCCTTTTTATCAGGTATTTTCCAAATATTTGCACCCCGATATTTGTAACAACAATATTTATAACAATCCTGCATGCCTGAGTATTACACATATTCCTTAATTGTGGCTTCTATCCTACTTTTAACCTCATTTGCAATTTCGCTCGTCTTCATATTCTGATATTCTTCATAATACATTGGCGGCATATAAATCAACTTTACTGTAACCGGTTGAATTGAATTTTCATCGAAGGGCTTGAAAGAATTAATCAATGCGCAGGGGACAATAGGGCATCTTGCTCTGGTAGCGCTTTTAAAGCTTCCTCCTTTAAATTCCACCAGTTGGTTCCCCGCACGGCTCCGCGTGCCTTCCGGAAAGATAAGAAAATTCTTCCCGTTTTTTACATCCTCTGTCATCGCATTGATAACCTTCATGGACTGTCTGATATCATCTCTGTCCATGGCATAGGCTCCTAACGCCTTTATAACCTGTTTTAAAAGAATGATATTTCTGACTTCCTTTTTGGCTACAAAAGAAAACGGCCTTGGGCAGGAATCTAAAAATACAAGCACGTCAAACATTCCCTGATGGTTGGGGAAAAAAATGAATCCGTCTTCCTTCGGTATGTTCTCCGTTCCATGGGTTTCAATCGTCACTCTCCCCGCGCGGTTCGCCTTTTTTGTTATTTTCTGAATTGCCCAAAAGGAGTTTTCATATGTAATTTTATTACTTATTCCGCACCACCAGATTTTCAGAAAATAGTAAGGAACTTTCCAAAAAAGTCTGGCCACCATCAACGCAATTCTCATATTCGCAGCTCCTAATCTTCCCGGTACTCCTCAATTGCAGTTTCATAAAGGTCATTTCCCTCACAGTCAATCACAACAATTGCAGGAAACTCCTTTACTTCCAGTTTACGAATCGCTTCCGTCCCCAAATCATCATACGCTATTGTTTCAGAATCAAGAATTGACTTTGAAAGAAGCGCTCCTGCTCCTCCTATTGCAGCAAAGTATACCGCATTGTTACGGATAATCGCCTGTCTGACTTCGTCCCTTCTCTTTCCTTTTCCTATCATTCCGTTTAATCCAAGGTCCAAAAGCGCCGGCGCATATCTGTCCATCCGGCTGGCTGTAGTCGGCCCGGCGGAGCCAATGGGGCGCCCTTCTCTGGCCGGCGACGGTCCCATATAATATATCACATTATTTTTGACATCAAAAGGAAGCTTCTCTCCTCTTTCTATTGCTTCGTACATTCTTTTGTGCGCCGCGTCTCTTGCCGTATAGATAGTACCTGTCAGATACACCATATCTCCGCTCTTCAGCTCTCTGGCTGTCTTTTCATCGTAGGGCACCGTTATATGCCTGTCCATCACCGTTTTCTCCCATCTGTTTGGATATTAAAGTTCTCTTATACAGTGTCTGTTAACATGACAGCAGATATTAACCGCAACCGGAAGGCCTGCTATGTGCGTAGGATAAGTATTAATATTCACAGCCAAAGCGGTTGTCTTTCCGCCAAGACCTCCGGGACCTATTCCCGATTGATTAATCCTGTCAAGCAGTTCCTTTTCCAGTTCACGCACATATGGAATCTCAGAGCGTTCATTCACTGGCCTTGTCAATGCCGCCTTCGCCATCAACGCGCATTTTTCAAATGTTCCTCCGATTCCGACGCCCACTACCATGGGCGGACACGCATTGGGACCCGCATCCTTAACCGCTAAAATAACCGCATCCTTGACGCCCTCTATTCCATCCGCCGGCTTCAGCATAAAAATCCGGCTCATATTTTCACTCCCAAATCCCTTTGGCGCTACTGTAATCTTAATCTTATCTCCCGGAACCACATTATAGTGAATAACCGCCGGCGTATTATCCCTTGTATTTTCTCTGATAATCGGGTCCCCAACCACGGACTTGCGCAGATACCCTTCCTGATATCCTTCTCTTACCCCTTCGTTTACCGCGTCTGTAAGGATTCCGCCTTCCACATGGACATCCTGTCCTATTTCCATAAAAATAACCGCCATGCCTGTATCCTGGCAGATTGGTATCATATCCTGCGCTGCAATCTTAAGATTATCCTCAAGCTGACCCAGAATCTGCCGTCCAAGCGGCGACCTTTCCTCTGATGCAGCCTCCTTCAAAGCTTCATTCATATCGGCGGAAAGATAGTGATTTGCCTCAATGCACATTTCCTTTATATTTCTTGTTATTTCTTCTGTATTAATTATTCTCATTAAAAGAAATCCCGCCTGTCATTTATTCCGTAATGATTTTTTTAATCTGCTCCAACTCTTTTCCGTCCGGGTTGCCGGGGTTATATTTCAGTATATCTCCGTCATCCTCATATCTGGGAATCAGATGCATATGAAAATGAAAAACGGACTGTCCGGCGGTTTCACCGTTATTCTGTAAAATATTAAATCCGTCACAGCCAAGCTTATCCGTCATAACTTTCATCATCTTTTTTGCCAGCCGAATGGTGTCTGCTGCCAAATCATCAGGAAGCTCATAAAGATTTGCATAGTGGTCTTTTGGAAGTATCAGCGCATGACCCTTAGCGGCCGGCGCCACATCTAGAATCACTCTGAACTTTTCATCCTCATATATCGCCTGCGACGGTATCTCCCCTGCTATAATTTTACAAAATATACAATTATCCTGTTTCATTTTCACTTTCCCTCTTTTCTTTCCTGCTGGTATTTAACGATTCTGAGCCTGAATTTTCAATCTTATTTTCCCATAAAAACAAATATCTGGTCTAATGAACGAAGAATCCTAAAGTCCCCCTTCATTTTCATTGCGCCCCCCATGAACGCCCTCTGGAAGGTCATTCTTGCAAAGATAATATCCTCCATAGTTTCCCTGGTCATTTGTATTTCTACATCAGGATAGTCGGCATTTCCATAATAAATATTGTGCTCCGGCCCGTCAATCTCAATGATAAGGGGCTTTCTTTTCCCCTCCACCAAAATCTTATAAACCGCTTTAAGTCCGGGCTGCGGTGTAAAATGCTCTTTGAAATCATTGATATATTCTTCCTCGCCGCCGTCCTTTTCGCTGCTGCCCATTAAATCCCGGAACATACTGGTTAGTTCCTGTATGTCCTGCTTCTGCCTTTTCACGTAGCTGTCATCAGCAACATATCTTGACAGCTGTTCGGATTCCTGCGGCGTCAAATCAATGTTTTTGGTAATAAAAACCTTCTGCTTTACGGCCTGATTGCTTGCGGGCAGACTTACCATCTTCTGGCTGATGGTGCGGTACATATTTTCCGCCTTTTTTTCTATTATTTTACCGTACTCTTCATTTTCCTCAAAGACAGAAGGGTCTGCTATATAACCGCAGACGCCGCTGCAGGGCAGTCCGCCCAGAATTTCCCATGCGGCAGAAAGCGTAAGTTTCCCGTCTCTTTCTCCAAACGCTGTAGACATGACAATCGGGCACATATAAGTTCTGGCAATCTTTTCTTTATCGCCATAAAGCCAGCAGGCATCAAGAAACTGGTGCATATAACCCCCTATCCCATACCACTCCACCGTTGACGCAAGTATAATTCCATCCGCGGATTTTATCGTTTGAGGCAATGTAATAATCTGGCTTTTCAGTTCGTAGAGATTAAAACGCTCAACTGTGACATGCAGCTCTTCCAAAACAGCCTGCATTCTGTTGATGACATAAAGCGTCGGGTCGTCCATCAGCCCTCTGCCGCCATAATAAATATTAATCTTCATTCTGCCTCTACCTTCCATTCATAAAATTATTACAATAAGTATAAAGCCCTTTCAACTATCTGTAAATAAATTTTAACTTTCCAAGACGAATTTCATCGCCGGGCTCAATCATTTCCGACGTATTCGGCACAATACGCATCCCGTTTTTAAAGGTTCCGTTCGTTGAATTGAGGTCTGTCACATAGATATTGTTTCCGTTTCGTGAAAATTTAGCATGCATACGGCTGATGCTCTGTTCCTTAATGACCATATCCACCGCTCCGGCAAGCTTACCCACCGTAAGGGGAAGTTTTCCAAGGTCTATATGGCATTTATTTTTCCTGTCCATGCTGTAAAGCTTGTTCTCACAGTTCTCTGTCCATGGAATAAATACCGTATTTCCCGAATCCTCCGGGGGCTGCGGCGCCTCATACTCCGAAACATCCACATAGCGATATGCTTCGGCCGGCTCTGTCCGGCTCTTTTCTCCCTCCCTGCTTTTTATCTGTTCACGGTGCCATGTCATTACAGAGAAAACCAATGCCAGAACAGTGACGGCAATCCAACCTGCCAGAAGATAAATGACCTCCCGGCCGGAAAATTCGTAATTATTTTTAAGATAAGCCAAAACAGCGCTTCCCAGAATCCACGTTCCCCAGATGGCGCAAAGCGTTATTATTGATTTATTTTTATCTGTTCCCTCCTTTTCTTCCGGCAAATCTTCCGCCAGGTTATCCTCTGCCTTTTCCTCAAAAAGACGGTTTTCTTTTAGAGGATTAAAATCTCCGCCTGCCGTTTCCTGATATTGTGTCTTTGCTTTTCCTTCTTCCCTGACATCAATAATATCGTCCTGAAACCATCTTAAAATCTCGTCCAGTACAAACTGTTCCTTTCCAGTCAAATCCGCAATTTTATATACCATCTCAACAGCTTCCATATCCTCGTTGTTTACCCTGGACATAAGAAAATCCAGCAGTTCGGAAAACTTTCCCTCTTCTGAATCCGGATAATACAAAAAGTAGAATTCCCCGCTTTCAATATTCTGGAAAATATATTCCGGCTGCAAAATAAGACAGCTGCTATCCAGCAAATACTTCTGCAGATGTTCATTTACCTTTTTCAACTGTAAAAAAAACTTGCACAGCTGTTCCATGCCAATACTTTTTCCGTCGTAAATACTGGCAAGGCTCTGTCTGGAGGTGATTTCATAATATAGCAGCATTTCCCCGTTAATATGCCGCTCCTGGCTCTCCAAAAGCCCCATGATTTTGTTTTTTGTTACCATTTTTCTCTGATAAACATTTTCCGCAAGACACCCGTTATCCTTTAAGATAAGGTAATTATGTCTGTAATCCTTATAATATTTGACATCAAGCATATCAGCCCTTTCTCCTTTCTCTGACAATCTCAATCGGATTTACCTTATATAGTTCTTTTTGTATACTTTTTGCCGAACCTCTTTGCACCGCTCGCACCACAACCTTTTCTCCCACTTCTTCAAACGTTCCTTCTGTAGTCCCGAAATAAGGGTAATATTTTCTACGTCCAAGCATTCTTTCTTCTACATATTCTTCAGCCCGCCAGTGATCCGCTTCAGCTGTCCCATATATAACCTCTCCGTATCCGGTCTTTCCTTCCGAAAACCGTTCCCCCCGCATCCCCAGCAGAAAATTATCCTGCGAAATCATACAGCGGCAGTATAGAAAGAGAGCTGCCAGAATAATCAACAGATACAGGAACAATACCAGCGGTAGAATAAAGCTTGCTTCCACCGTAAAATAGCCCTTCCACTTTTTATGCATAAAGTAACGCTACCTCCATCCCTATAAGTAAAAAGGGAACAAACGGAATCGGGTCATACTTCCTCCTCAAAAGACAAATCACTCCGTAAATTCCCGAAATCATAATCCCTGTGACAGTCACTGTCAATGTAAAGATACCTCCCAGCCACAAGCCCAGAGTCATAACCAGCACTCCGTCCCCATAGCCAATACTTTCTCCCGTCAGCAAAGAAATAAGTACCAGCATACTACCGGGCAGCATATCAGCAATGACCTTCTGCCAGTAAAATTCGCCCGAAGCCATGTGGTATATTACCGCTGCAATCGCAAACACCGTCACGGTACAGACGGATATTTTCTTTTCCCTGATATCTTCCGCCGCCGTTACTGTAAGCAGCAAAAGTCCGGCCAGATGTTCTGCCATTTTTTCACCTTGTTCTCCACATTTAATTTTTTTGTAAAAACAGGCGGTTATATTTCCCGTTCTGTGCTACCCGCCGCATTTGTTACACGCCCCATAGCCGACAGCCTCGCTAAGCGGAATCATATACACTGTTCTTTTCAGTGCCGGACAGTCTGACTTCCCATGATAAGCTCTCCCCTCTTGTGTAAAGTAAACAATGCCCCCCTTTACAGGTCTGCATCGCTGGCAGGGATAATACTTTCCTCCTGAGGCATTCCTTAACAAGCCTGCTTCCTCATAGCTTACCGCTGTCGGACGAGGATTTAAATATGTACAGTGATATGATAAGTGATACCTGCTTCCTGTTTTTGTAATATACACATAAACCTCTTTTGCCCCGTTGCTTTGCCCTTCCCCACCGGTATATCCAATCCATGAATGAGTAAAAAACCTGTCGTTCACTTTGATTTCCCCGATTGGAAGCCATGATATAAAAGGTTTGAAACCGTACTCCGCCAACAGCTCTATCTGTCCGCTTCCCTGTGAAAACTCCTGTAATGTCACCCCTTCCCTGCCGCCCGATACGCACAGGTAGGGGTAGAGCTGAGAATCCAGGTATTCCTGAACCCGGGCTTTTGCCCCCGGGCTTCCTCCTCCGATATATCCTTCTGAATCTCCCTCAAACGCCGCGGCATTTCCCGCCTGGTGCAGCGCTTCCAGTACATTGGACTGAAACCGCACCGCTTCAAGCCCCAAAAACACTGTCATCATAAAAAATAAAAATATAGGAAGAACCAGGCTTCCCTCCAGCGCCATGCTTCCCTTTGATTTTCTGAAAGGAAGAAAAAGTGCTCTCTTACGCCTTTTGAGAGAAGGGATTTTTAGTTTATTCATATACGATTACCGCTCTAAGAGAGCACTTCTCCTTCCTTTCGTCATCAGAAATATCCATATTTGCGGTTCAATGAATATTGATTTCCCATGCCACCCGCACCGGTTATCTTTGCCTCAAACCTTTCGATGCACCAGTCCATGGAAAAGCTCTTATTACCATCAGCCAACCGGATATCCATTTCCATAATGTCCATTGCCCGCAGATTTACTTCCTCTTTATCCAGCAGCAAAATCATTGCTGCCAGATACTGCCCATACGACAGACCAGAGCCGCCTCCCGCCGCATAGAAACCTCCTTCCAGCACATGCCCTACCGCCATTGAGTGGCCGGACTTCCTGAGCGGAACCGCTCCCCCGGAAAAAAGCGCCCTCACGTCGCAGATACTTTCCAGAAAAGCGCAGGCATACAGGATACTTTCTGTCACGGGCGCCCTGAACTCCTCCTTAAGCGTTACTGCCAGCAATTGTCCGGCCACCCGGGACGCCTCCCCCCTCAATCCTCCGTCCGCCATTGCCTTAGAAGCGTTATCGGCAAATCTCCATCTAAACAGCCTTTCTGCAACTGCTCTCATGTTATCCATATCCGATGCATCTCCCACAGCAATATATTCCAGCTGGCAGGAGAGAAGGGATTCCTCTTTTGTACTGCCAAAGCGCCCCATTTTATCAAAAAGATAGGATAAAAACAGTTCCTCGTCCTCCCTGTACCGGCGTTCTTCGCTACCGTCATTTTGAATATGTCTGTGGGAAATGTACTCCTGGAGAAATATTTTTGCCGGACTTAAATCACGGGATTCTATTTGTGACAGATAAAGGATATCGCTTCCTGCAAGGGCATAGACCCAATCCGCCGGATTGGATAACGGCACCTCTTCCCATATTCCTTTATCGTTTTGAATTTGCGGAAGCTCTATCCCCGCAATCAGCCCCATAACGCCTGTCCAGTCCTCCATGGGAGAAGCGTTTTCCAAAGCTCTGACTTCTTCCATCAGTTCCGGCACTTCTCTTTCCTTCCCCGAAATACCCGTGTCTTCTATGTACAGAACAGCCTGATTTCTCATTGACGCCCCCTTATTTGCCGCTGCCGTTTCAACTGACAAAACAGCGGTATTTTCAAGTGACAGCCTCCCCCAGGGAGAGCGGCTCCCGCTTAACGCCTGCAAAATGTTCTCCTCCATATAATATTTCAGACGGTCTTCCACATTTGCAATTGACGGAGCTTTTCCCAGATAAGAAGCATCCACATAAATCAGGTCATATCTCTTAAGCAGCCCGGTATGAAACTCTGAAAGAACCGCATTCATTCCGGTATCGGCCGCACATTCAAACCTGACCTTTTCCGCATTTCTAATAGCGCCGCCTGTAAGCACCAGGACAAAGCCCGTCATTATGGACAGCGACAACGAGAAAAATATTGTCAAATATCCTTTCATCAGGCTAATATTGCAGAGCTGTCAACAGAAATTTTTTCAAAAATCGTACCTGCAAGCTCCTGAATCTGTGTTTTGAAAATCAGTACCAGCCCGATTAAAACCACAATAATAAGTATCATTTCCACTGTTCCCATTCCTCTGTTATCTTTTCTCAATATATAAAGTATCCTTTTACCCATTTTTCCTCCATTTCAAAGCACTATAGCTTTACTCCTTATACATTATCATGCAGCTTCCTTAAATGCTTCCAAAATCCATGTAAGCCGGCGCCAGTATTAAAAACATAATCACCAGCAGCATCAGCATCATGGGAAGCAACAGTTTCGTCCCGGCCTCCTCTCCTGCCTTTCTTGCCAGGTTCCGCTCATCCTCCTGAGCGCTGTCAGCTTCCTGGGAGAGAATCGCCAGAAGCCGACTGTTTCCCTGTTTTAAATGCACCGACAGTAAAAATCCCAGTCGGCGGTACTGCATTCTTTTACAGCGTCTGCCAAACTCCTGATAAACTCGCTCTTCCGTTACCCCGTTTTCCAGCTGATAGCAGGAAATTTTCATCTCCTCGCAAAGGTAATGGAGCCTCCCGTCTTCATTCTTGCTCATATAATCCGATGCAATCCTGATAAACGCGTTCTTTACTGTGAGCCCTGCCGACAAATACAGGCGCAGTTTGCTGACAAAACCGGGATAATCCCTCTCCAGCTGCCTGTCTCTTTTTTTGCAACTCCTTGCCAGGTCATTTTCCATTCCTCTGCCGATAAGGAGGCTTACTGCCAGGGAAAGCATAAACGGCAATATTCCGGCCCCTGTTTCCTTCTCCCCCCATATAATGTCTTTTCCGCCAAAGGCGGAAGGAAGAAGCAGTTGTTTTTGGCTTGCACCTTTTTCATCAACGCCGGACAGGGCTTCATCCAGATTTCTGAAAAAGCTTTCCTCCTCGTTTAATGTTTCCGGCAGCAAATATATTTCATATTCAAAACAGGTACTTTCATTTTCGCAGGAGGCTTCGACTGTAAGAACCATCCGCTCGCCCTCCGGTATCATACCCATCCGGTTCACCTCCCCGCCCCTGCGCACCCTTTCGCTGTTTTCACTCCGCCAGACCAGCCTGAACGGATAGCCTTCCACAGCGGAAACAAGATTTAAATCGCCTGTTACATGCTGCAGGTCCTGATTATCCTTTTTGATAATATCAGGCAGCTTTCTCCGCAGCGCCTCAAGCATCCGGCTTTTTTCCTCGTTTGAAAACTTCCTTTCTTTTACCAGAAAGGGAATCTCTTTACTCCACTCCCCCGCCCTGGCCCACAAAGTTACCTGATAATCCCCCGCACCCCATTCATTTCTGAACAGCTGCCCCCCTTCCGCCAGCTTTTGCTCCTTCCGGCTGCACAGTTGAAGCAAAACGGCAGACACTATCCCTGCCATCAGAACGGTAAATACCCACGTTAATTTCCGCACCTGATATTCCTCATACAGCTTTTCTCCGTTTTCCCGCGGGTTTAACTGCCTGAGAGCTCCTATTACCTTTTGATTTTTGTTTTTGAATAACACCGGCCTTGTCTGCCTGTAAAATTTTCGGGCTATGAAAGCCAGCGGACATCTCCTCTGCATATTTTTTCGCTCCTTGTTTCTTTTCAAAGCAACGCCATCCTGCATCTTCCCGCATCATATTTTAGGAAAGCAGTTTTTCTGCGGATATCATCCGAACCGACAGCATATAAGCCAGGACGTAAACCGCCAGAGCAGCGCTCATCAGCAAAACTCCGCCGAAAGAACGGTACAGGCCGCTGAAATAGCCGGGAGATGTAATCGTTATGTACAGCATGATTAAAAAGGGCATAAAATTCATGATTTTCTGTTCCAGACGTCTTTCGCTCAATAAAACGCCTATCTCCTTTTCCGCCTCTATTTTGCAGATAATAATATCCGCTGTCTTTTCCATAATTGCCGCCATATTTCCGCTGCTTTCCTGGGAAATTTCATATACTTGAGCAAATTCTTTTATCTCTGCAATATCCAGCCGGTCTCCAATTTGTCTCCAAAGCTCTGAAAAAGCGGTATTATTTTCCCTGCCGGATTTCAAAATTTGCAGCATCCGGCACACGCTGCTGTCCTTCCCATATAATTCCTTCATATCCTCATAGCCTGAAAGAAACGCATTTTCCGCCGAAAAGCCCGCTCTCTGACCGGTAGATACAAGCAAAAGCAATTCCTTGAACTGCTCCCGCGCAGCCTCCTTCTTTCTGCGGTATAACGCCGTTTCCTCCATTTGATAATACAGACCCCCCACCGCCAGAAGCGGGATAAACGCCCAAAGAGAGCGATAAAAAAAGTAGTTCAGCAACACCATAACCAGAACGCTCTTTATGGCAGGCAGCCTTCTTTCCGCCCGGCTGACAGGTAAAAGAAAGACCTCTTTACACCTCTTTTTACCGGGCTTCTTCATAAGCAGACACGCCCCCTTGCGCCATAATTCTTCTGTCCGTATTCCTTTGTATCTTCTGTTTTCCGCAGCACTCCCAATATCTTCCCCGTATCGGAAACCCCACTCTGTTCAAATTTGAAAATAGTTTTCATTTCCACCTCTCCTTCCGAAAACCCGTCGGGCCGCGCAATTTCAAGCACCCGCCTGCTGCCGTCCCGCAGTCTTCCCAGATGTATCAGAAGCTGAAACCCGGAAGCAATTTGCCGGCGGATAGCGGAAACCGGCATTTCCATTCCCATAAGCACCATTGTTTCCAGACGGCTCACCACATCCCGGACACTGTTTGCATGTACCGTTGTCATTGCGCTGTGTCCTACATTCACACTCTGCAGCATGTCAACCGCTTCTTTTCCCCGCACCTCTCCGACGATTATTCTGTCTGGCCGCATCCGCAAAGACGCCTTAATCAAATCGCGAATGGTAATTTCAAGGCAGCCCTCCACGTTGGCGTTCCTCGTTTCCAGCCTCACCAGATTGGAAATATTTCTTATCTGCAGTTCCGCGCTGTCTTCTATGGTGATTACCCTCTCAGTTTCGGGTATAAAACCGGACAGGACATTTAAAAATGTTGTTTTACCGGAGCCGGTTCCTCCGCTTACCAGAATATTCTGCCCGTCACGGACAGTTCTCTCCAATGTAGCTTTGCATTCTTCTGTCAGGGCACTCAGCTCCAGCAGCCGTTCCATGGTAAACGGTTCCCTGGGAAAACGTCTGATAGTCAGAATCGGGCCGTTAACGGCAACCGGGTCCAGCACCACATTCACCCTTGCGCCGTCCGAAAGCCTTGCATCCACAATAGGCGACGCCTCATTCACAACCCGATTACAATCCGCCGTTATCTGCCAGATGACATGCCGGAGCTTTTCCGGCGAATCAAAGCTGATATCCAGCTTATGCAGCTTTCCGTTCCTCTCTATGAAAATTCCCTCTGTGCCGTTGACCATTATCTCCGTGATTTCGGGATTTTCAATAAGCTCCTGCAAAATTCCAAGCTGTCTGATAGAATGAAATATTTCCTTCCGAAGCCGCTCTCTGGCTGTCACCTCAAGGCAGCGTTTTTTGCTCTCCTTCTTTATCTGTTCATCAATTCGCTCCCTGACCTCCTCCTCGCTCATCTGACAGGAAAGGTCAATTCTCTCCATAATCGATTCCTGCAGCTTAAGGTTCTCCTTTTTATCCACCTGTTTCCTCCTTAAAAAGCTCCGGGAATATCTTTTCCCTGATATATCCGGCCAGCTCCCCATAGGTCAGCTCTTCGAAATGTATCGGAAGCTGTCGGAATACCGGAAGCTTAAAGCGGGTTGACCTGGCCGTGATATCCCCGAAGTCCATATGCTCAAGTGCCCTTTCATACTGCTCAATTTTAGCCATTGCAATTCCGTCTTCGCGGTAAATGGTATAAATATTGTCGCACTCCTTAAGCACCTCCCATAAATCCATAATGCCGTCCGTCAAATCCAGTATCAGGTATTCATATTCGCTGGTCTTTTCGATTTCCTGAAACAAATCAATCCACTGGCTTCCCCGGATTCCCGCAAGATTCTGATAAATCTCCGCCGGCGGAATAAAATCCAGTCCGTTCACCGTCTCCACCATGCTCTCCATGCGGTAGGCCAGCTTTTCCCGGGCACAGGAAAAATAATACATAAGATCCGAGATATCGCTGTTAAAGCTTCTGCTCAGTATCTTTCCAAAGCCCGAATAGATTTCAAAATTTAAATAAAGAGTTTTGTAACGCCTGGCAAGCATCTGTCCAAGGGTCAGGGAAAATGTGGTTTGAAGACACCGGCCTACAGGCGTGTAAATTCCTATAATCCGCATTCTGCGTCCCCTTGTCCGCAGCGCCGCCGGCACGTCTCCTGCCTGGTCAGTATAATATTCCATTACCTCATGGACTATGTTTTCGCAGGACTGATACTTATTGATGTGATGCAGAGCCTTGCTCAGATTTTCTCCGTTTTCACTGAGAATAATAATATGTGGAATTTTTAAGGCCTCCACTTCCTGTTTATAGACGCTTTCTGAGATGAGAAGACATTCGATATCCTTAGTCCGGGCACAGGAGTAAAATTTATCTTCCTCGGTAAAAACATAAATTTCAAAGGGAAGATTCACCTTTTCACTGATAAACTCCATAAGCCGATATGCATAGTTCTCCTCGCTGTCAAAAATCGCAAGGATTCTTTTGTCCAATATAACCCCCTTTCCAAATCATAAAAATTGATTCCGCCTGTATGTCCATTGCTAAAACATTGGTTTACGAAGAGAAGCTCTTCATATGAATGTCAGATAGAACTTTGGCCTGTCCAAAGGACTGCCTTGTCAAAACTGATGTAAAAGAATGTTTTGATTGTAAAATGAATTATAGAGAAAATAAGCGGCGTTGTCTATTGACAATTTTACCAATCTTGTCATTTGTACATTTTCTACAAAAGCATATAAAAATTTATCCCATAAAGCATTGCAACCCCCGGAAATCCAAGGATTCCCGATGTCAAAAAGGTAATCGGATTATAGCCCAGACGCATGCCGGGCATCAGCTCTGCAAGGAAGAGATTTAAAAAATAAATTGACATCATCCCCAATACGCCCCGCAATGCAAAGTTTATTACAAGCTCCGCTTTATTTTTCATTGCCCCGATTACCAGCACAACCGCCAATATACCTACGATAAACCAAATACCTGTCTGTGTATCCATAATTCGTCCCCCTTCCTTTCTTCAATATATGTCCCTGTTTTCAGGCTTATACCGGAATAAATAAAGAAATTTATGATTATACTCTAAGCAAAAGGTAATTATTGGATATTTTCGGAATAATATGTAACAGGGAAATGGTGTCGCAAAGAAAGGCATGGTTATTAATATGAAAATGTATTTTAGTCAGAGTTCACGGGTAAACCGGACGCTTTCAGAAAAGGAAATCGCGCGAAATGCGCTTCTTTCAGACCTGGAAAAGACAAAAAAGGCGCTGGAAATTGCATATGCCGGTTTTGACAATGTCACGGAACCGGATTTAATTGACTGCTATATCTATGAAATGAATTCTGTGTTAAAACGCTACAAGTTCTTAATGGAACAGGCAGCGGCTATTTTACCGCTGCCTGAAGAAAATACACATTCCGCCGCATTAAACGCGGAAACCCCGGTCACCACCCTGACCGTCTAGATTTTCCGTAAGACTGTTCCGCCCGTAGGTAAGACCTGCATACACCGTCTGCGTGTTTGCCATCACCGGACCGGAAGTATCCTGTCCGCTGATTTGCTCATAGGCATCGTGGAGCTTTATCATAATCATTTTTACGTGGGAAAGCTCCTGCGTGCTGTTCCGCACATCGGCCATTGCGAGCTCCTTATTTGCATAGAGGTAAAGCTGCCAGAGATTCAACGCCGGTTCATACTCAAAGTGAAGGGATGTCATTAATTCCTTCAGGCATCCCCTTGCCTTTCTTATTCCCTCCCTGAATCCGGCTCTGTCCTTCTTTTCATGGGCGCTTACTGCCTCCTCAAGATAAATCAATAACATTTCGTAAAGAATGACCACCAACTGCGTCTTGTTCGCCTGGGTAATCTTAAGTGTGTATTGCTGTTTTAATTCCTTCGTCATTCCCTGTTAACCTTTCACCGGAGTAAATCCGGAAATTCATTTTTACAGACCGCGCTGATAATTAATATCCGCCCGAAAGTCCTGTGCCGACGGATAAAAAGATTCTACTGCAATAACTGCAGAACCTGAGACGGTCTCTCGTTTGCCTGCGCCAGCACGGAAGTACTTGCCTGCGTCAGCACCTGCAAGGTGGTATAATTCGTCATTTCCTCCGCCATATCCGTATCCATAATCCGGGAATATGCCGCAGTCATATTTTCACTGGTGACATCCAGACTTGCAATGGTATGCTCCAGACGGTTCTGGTAAGCACCGAGACGGCTGCGCACGCCTGATACATACTTAATCGCGCCCTCCATCCTGCTCAAGGTATCCGACGATTCCTCCTGCGTCCTCAAATTGGCGGCGGACAGTTCCATGTTCTCCAGAGAAATATTGGGAATCCTGATGGGAAGCTCCTGCCCTTCGTTGGCGCCAATCTCCATATCCATTGCTCCGAAGCCCACTAAATCTATGGTGGCCTTTATCGCCACACCTGCCCTCGGATTATTACCATCCAAATTTGTTACACGAACCTTGAGCTCAAATCCAGCGTCATTTCCAATGGTGACTACATTTCCGTCCCAAGTCTTTACGCGTACATCTTCCGGAACTTCAATATCGTTTGCACTGAGCAGACCTGCAACAGGAGGAGTTGCATCAAATTCCACTATATCCTCTATTCTGCCATCCTCATCAAATGAAACAGTCAAACCCAGTTCATATGTTCCGGTTATCACATCATCGCTGTAATACGTCGTCTTGACATTGATGTCGGTAGGTTGCGTACTCGTCGTATACCCCTTCAAATCAAACGTCCCGTCAAGCAGCGACTGTCCGTTAAACTCAGTCTCGTTAGCGATTCTGGTGATTTCCTCTTTCAGCTGCTGAACCTCATTGTCGATGGTCAGTCTGTCGTCGTCCGTAATCGTACCGGTGCTGGCCTTTACGGCAAGCTCATTGATTCTCTGGAGCATTTCGTGGATTTCCGACAATGCTCCGTCCGCAATTTCAATTACCGAAACGCCGTCTCCCGCATTCTGCGTTGCCTGGTCGAGATTCTCTATCTGGGAATTCATCCGCCTTGCCATGGCAAGACCTGAGGGATTATCCTTAGGATTTACCACCTTAAGCCCGGAGGACAGCCTTGCCAGCGAATCCCTTAGCTTGTTGTCCGATTTGTTCAAATAGTTGTTGGCAATTACTGCCGATGCATTATAATTGATTTTCATACGCTTCTTCCTTTCTCTATTCCCGTTTCCTGTACAAATCCTATAAATGCCTTTGCCGCCTTATAGAGCAGACCCGAATCGTCGCCTGTCCGCCGCTCTGCAGAGGCTTTGAGCGAAAATTCTGTTAAATTCAGCTTCTCTCCGGTGGTGAAATAAATATCGCCGGCTGTAATCCCGTCCTTTTTAAGCTGTCCCAGCAAAAATTCCTGATTATCCTTCAGGAATCCCGTCCCGGCTTCCTTACTGCAGATGCAAAGCCCGGAAAGTCCCGATTCCGTCAGTTCAAAGTTCGCCGCCACTTTTCCGAACGTTTCCGCCTCGAAGCTGATGGCAACCCTGCTTTCCTCTTGTCCGCTATGTATGATTTTCAGATTGATAGACGTAAGGCCGTCGCCAATCCTTGCGGGTATCTCATAATTTTCTTCCTTTGCCATGCCGCCCATAAACGTAACCTGCTTATAGAGCATACTCATGGCTTTTACGTCAAGAGCCCTGGCCGATTCGGAATAAGCCATATTCTTTAAGATATTCTGAATGGTCTCCTGAAAGCTTTCGTAAGCTTTCTGCGTAATTTCCCGGCCGCCTGCGTTCCCCTCCGGACCGCCGCCCAGGGCATCCAGAATCTTTTCGCCCGCTTCCTCCAAAAGCTCTCCGGCACCGGAAGCATTTTCCTCCTCCGGCTCTGTCAGCTTTTCAAACTCCCGCCAGATTTCCTTCGGACTCCTCAAAAGCCTCTCTGCCGCCAGCAGATTTTCGGCTGTGACCGGCTGATTGTAATCCGTCAGATACCGGAGTACTTCTTCCTCGGATTTCATAGCCGTACGCACCTCATTGTACGCCATACGGTCAAATTCTTTCCCGGCGCCCTCGTCTCCCGCATCCTCAAGGAGTTCTTCCAGTTCGCCGCGCTCCGGCCCGGCGCCCGCCGCAAATCCCCTTTCAATCTGGCTGGTAATACTTTCCCGGCCTGTCTTTTTAGCGTTCACGCCTCCGAAATCATCGTCCACGGTATAGTCCATTTTTCCGCGTTTCATACTTCTGTGGGCTTTCAGAAGATTTTCAAGCGTAAACTCCGCTCCCGCCTGCCACAATGCGCCAACCGCCGCGTCGTCGGCCTTTTCTATCTGGCGCACCAGACGATAGATACCAATATACGCGCTTTTTTCTTCCTGTGAAATTCCTTTTTGCTTTTCCAGTTTATATAAAAATCTGCTGTAGGACTCCATCTCCTTCGAGTCGTCCCCGCCTTTTTGCTGATTAAAGTAATTGCCCAGCTCCTCCAGGGACATGGAAAGGGGATTTATCCCATCCCGTATCATATTTAAAACCCGGCCCGGTTTCATTTCCCTGAGGATTCTGCCTAACAGCTCATCCTTTTCCCTGACCTGGCCGACATTTTCCCGGGTGATTTCCAGACTGTTGTAGCCGAGAATCCGAACCGCCCTCCTGTTCATTTCCGAGGTTTCCAGATTCATGCTCTCCAGAATATCATCCACATTCCGAAACGCCTTTTGAATGGAATCCCCCATATCCTTCCGGGGTTCCGTCATCATGGTTTCGTAGCTTTGTCCGGCCTTCTCATACTCCCTGGCCCTGGCGGCTCCGTAAGTATGTACCTCCGTTAAGGTATAGGATACTGACACGCTTGTCATTATCGCTGCGGGTGCAAACCGGATTCCGCGCAGAGTGCCAAGAGTTTCCTCAAAGAGGGATGCCTTTTCCCTGGCCGCAGAGCCGTCCACCTGGCCTGTCAGTTCCTTGAACACTCGCATTTCCGCCGCTTTTAATTTGTCCACAAGCTTTTCCAGAGATGCTGTTTCTATCTGAAAACCGCTCCGAAGGAGCTTTAAATTCACTTCCACCGTCATGGTCAGCCGGACTTCCTCAAGAAGCCTCCTCCCATGGATATTTTCCGGCAGAGCGCCTTCCACGCCCCGTCCCGGGCGGCCGGTTATGCCGTCCTGAGCCGCCAGCAGATCTCTCAGGGTAAGGGGCAAATCCCTTGCCATCACGATATCCGCGGCTTTATCTTCAATGGACGCTGTCTTTTCCATGATTTCAGCGGCTTTTTGCAGGTCGGTTTCTTTCTTCCCCAAATCCGCTTTTGCCGGCTCCGTCCCATCCGCTAACGCACAGGCCGCCGCCGTCATAAAATCCTCCACCGTTACCGGGAATTTGTGCTCCCCGATACTGCCGAGCAGTGAAAAGGTCTCCTCATTTAAAGGAATCCCCTTTTCCACCAGCCACTTTGCCTTTTCAAAATTTTCTTCATTTGCCTGATATCCGGCTTCCTCAATCACCTTTTCCATCTGGGGACGAAGCTTTTCAAAATCAATCTCGTCAGGCTTTTTCGCATAATAGCCTGCCACGCCGCCCGCCGCATAGTAGCCCTTTCCCTGACGGTTTCCGTCATGAACCGCCGAATACCTCGCCGTATAGAGATTCTCCGGCGTGGGCTCCAAATGATTTTCAACCATATATTTCACGCTGCCCTCGGAAAGGGTATCCACTCTCGTTAAAATATCCCAGGCTTCCCTTACCGCAGCGATATTTTCCTCTGTCAAAGGAACGTTCTTTTCCTCAAACTGCCTTTTCAGCTCCTGCGCAAACGCCTCGCTTCCCGCAATTTCCCGCAGAACGTCGTCGCTGACGGTATCCGTATATCCGGCAACTTCCGTCCCGCCTTTGGCAAGAGCCACTTTTATTTTGTCAATAATCGTAACCACCGTTTCAATATCGGTGCTACCGGGATGAAAGCCTTCCTTCTGGAGTCTGGCAAAATCTTCGTCCGACACAGAGTTCGACATAATTGCCATGTAATCCCGTTTGGCCTTGACATCCTCCTGCTCCGCCGCGGCAATCACCTCGTCAATGCTTTTCCCGTGCTCCGCATAGGCGCTGTTATCCATCACGCTGCCCGAAATATCCAACGAAAATCCGCTGCCCTGCGGCTTTTCCGCACTGCGGGCCCCGTAAACCGCCGCTTTGCCGCCGTTATCCGTATATACCCCGGAAGTCTTTACTTCCGCGCCCTCAAACGTAATATTCATTCTGCTTAACCTCAAATATTCACTAAATATCCATATGCCTCTTTACCGCACGCGAAAGCAAGCCTTTTGCATTCCCGTGAAAAAGGGCGAACGCCTTATTCGTTCACCCTTTATTTCGGCACATATTTTCTTTTTCTTAATATCCTGTTAAAAAACAAATACCGCCGCCGCATAGGGAGGGAGGTCCAGGGTAATGCTGTAATTCCTGTAATCGCACTCCTCTTTCACCGCCGTAATCTCCTTCGGTATCACTCCGCCGGCCCCGCCGAACCGTTCTTCCGCGCTGTTAAGCAGCAATTTGTATTTTTTCTTTTTAGGAACGCCCAGCTTGTAATTCTCCCAGGCGATAGGGGTCATATTGATGATGAACAAAAGATTGTTTTTCCCGGTTGAAGATTTTCTGAAAAAGCTGTAGGTGCTTCTGTCCTTATCATCGCAGTTGAGCCACTCGAACCCGTCCCAGCAATTGTCAAACTCATACATGCAGGGGTATTTCCTGTAAATTGACAAAAGCTCTTTCATATATTCGTGAAGCCCTTTGTTTAAGTCCTCTCCCAGCAAGAACCAGTCCAGTTCCCGCTCTTCGCTCCATTCTCTTTCCTGACCGAAATCCTGGCCCATGAAGAGAAGTTTTTTCCCGGCATGGCCGAACATATATGTATAACCGCAGCGCAGGTTTGCGTACTTGTCTATCTGATATCCCGGCATCTTGTTTACCATGGAACATTTCAAATGTACCACTTCATCGTGAGAAAGAGGCAGGATATAATTTTCGCTTTCATTATAGGACATGGCGAACGTAAGGGCATAATGGTTGTTCTTTCTGAAATAGGGGTCCAGTTTCATGTACTCGCAGAAATCGTGCATCCATCCCATGTTCCACTTAAAGGAAAAGCCAAGGCCGTCGTCCTCCACCTTCCCCGTTATCTTAGGCCATGCCGTTGATTCCTCCGCGATTGTCAGAAAGCCCGGATAAGTGCCTCTCACCACGGAATTTAAATGCTTGAAGAACTCAATCGCCTCCAGATTTTCATTTCCGCCGTACTTGTTGGCCACCCACTGTCCGTCCTGCTTTCCGTAGTCAAGATAAAGCATGGAAGCCACCGCGTCCACCCGGATTCCGTCAACATGAAATTCCTTAATCCAGTACAGGACATTGGCTATCAGGAAATTCTTAACTTCCGTCTTTTCATAATTGAAAATCTTCGTTCCCCAGTCGGGATGCTCGCCCTTTCTCGGGTCGGGATGCTCAAAAATGCACTGTCCGTCAAACCGTCCAAGTCCGTGGGCGTCAGTGGCAAAATGAGCCGGCACCCAGTCCAGTATCACGCCGATTTTATTCTTGTGCAGTTTATTAATCAGATACATGAAATCCTTCGGCTCGCCGTAACGGGAGGTAGGCGCATAATATCCTGTCACCTGATATCCCCAGGAACCGTCGTAAGGATACTCGGCAATTCCCATAAGCTCAATATGGGTATATTTCATTTCCTTCAGATATTCCACAATTCTGTCGGCAAATTCACGGTAATTGTAAAAGCCCTTTTCCTCGGTCCTCGGATGACGCATCCAGGAGCCAATATGGCACTCATAAATTGCAAGAGGCTCCTTATTATAATCCTTGCCGGAACGCTCTTTCATCCACACGCCGTCCGTCCACTTGAAACCGGAAATATCAGCCGTCTTAGAAGCCGTCCCGGGACGGAGCTCGGCACTGTTTGCAAAAGGGTCAGCCTTGTACAGCTTTTCCCCATAGGGCGTGGTTATTAAATATTTATATAACTCGCCTTCGCCTACGCCCGGAACAAACGCTGTGTGAATTCCGCCGGGCCCTATTTTTTTCATAGGATTGGCTGTTTCGTTCCAGCCGTTAAAAGACCCGATTACATGAACGCTTTCCGCATTCGGAGCCCAGACGCCAAAGAACATACCTTCCTTGCCTTCCTGAACCGTGGGATGGGCGCCAAGCTTTTTATAAATATCATAGTGCGTACCCTGGGCAAATAAATACTGGTCTGCCTCCGAAATAAAAACGTCTTCTTCTGTTTTTTTAACTGTTTCTCCCATTCTTACATAACCCCCATACTAATAGTGCATAAAATCTTTTTCCCGAAGAACAATCATGTCCTCTTCATCATAACGCTTGCCCAGCAGCACATCGACAAAATGCTGAGGCGTCTTTCTGTCCGCATAATAAATCGCCTCGTCCACCAGCTCCTCGATTTCTCCCAGAGTCACCTCATGGTCGCTGGTCTGCATGTCCGCGATTCTGGTATGCAGCGCAAGAACTCCCAGCTCGTCAATGGTATACTCCTGCTCCAGGGCGTACTTCTTGGCATATTTAACCAGCGTCTGGTCGTCAAGAGCCTCCACATCCACCCGCAGATTAAATACCGGCTTAAGTTCCGAATATTCCTCCAGGAAGTCATTGATTTTAGGCTTCGTCCCTTCGAGTAAAACGATAATTCCCTGACTTTCCTGATTCAGCGCCCCTAAAAGCTGCTCCACTGTGGGCTTTTTCATAGATGCCGCGCCTTCAATAATCAGCGCTCCCCCGGAAAGCTTCGATAAGGTAGCTGCCACGTCCTTCTTGTTCATGGTGCTCCCGGAAATCTTGGCCACCTTCCCTGAGAAATTGCTGTCTGAAAGCTGGATTTCCTTTACCAGAAGCTTTGCAAGCGCAATCGTCCCCGTGTCTTCTTCTCCCGTGATAACCACGTTTCCCGTATAAGAAGCCATGCTGATATTGTCAATTGCCTCCACAATTTGTCTTCTGGTACGTTTATGATGAATAAATGGTGCAAATTGTTCTCTCTCGCTTCCCGTCATTTCCCGGACATCGGGCCTGCTCCCGCCGTCCTCCCCGTCGTCCGCCGGCTTTTGCTCTTCTTTGTTTTTCTGTTTATCTGCTTTTTGCTTTTTCCCCTCCGGCGACTTTGCTTTTTTGGATGCCTTCTCTTCTGATTCAGAGACGCCCTCAGCCTCCGGCGCTTCCTGAGCTTCTCCCTCCGAAAGCTCCCCTGCTTCTTCGGAATCCGAATTACTCTCTGCTGATTCTTCTTCTGACAAATCTATGGGATTTTCCTTAATAAATGCTTCCGCTCTTTTCAGATATTCCTCTAACAGCTTTCTGTCCTGTTCCTTTTTGGCAGCGTCCGCTTTCGATAGCTTCTTTGCTTCCTCCCCGGTCTGTGGCTCCTTTTCCGCCAAAGCGGCCTCGCCGGTATTCTCCCCGCTCTCCCTTGCTGCCTCGGCTTTCTGTGCTTCCGCCTGCTCCGCCGCCAGCTTCTCCTTCTGCGCCTTATCGATATCGGCTACCTTTACTACCCTGGGCCTCTCCTTCGCCGCTTTCAGCTTCTCTTCCTTCATCGCCGCTGAAACCATGGCTTTCTCCAGCTCCTCCAAAAGCCCTGTTTTGGTGGACTCGTCAAAATCGGCAAAAAGCGTTTCCGTCTGCTGGTGAACACGCCTGCGGATATCCTCCATCCGCCTGCGCTCGCTCTCCTCCTTCATCTTTTCCCACTCGGTCATGATATCCTCAATGCTGAGCTGGCCGGTAATCTGCTTTTCCACCTTATCCTGCTCGGGAACCACCAGAGAAATCTGCCCGTCATACTCCTGAGTCAGAATATTGTCATAACCGGAGGGCTTGTGAAACGCCTTAATCACGCCGGTATTGCTGATAGCAGAATTTGCGCTTGCGGCCGGTATTTTCTCGTCGGCCGCCTGCCTGCGGCTTTCCTCCTGTTGTTCATCCAGAGGGGCAAACAGGCTGCGGCTGCTGTTCTGGGCTTCCAGCTCCGTAACCACGTCCTGAATATTTACTTCCTCCGTATTTCCGAAAAATACTTCTTCGGAACTCTTTTCCCCGGAAACCGCAGAGCCGGTATTTTTGAGCTCCCTCATTTCCGTCCGGGGTTCTTCCTTTATTATGGACGGCTTTACTTCTTCAAAACGAACCGCCTTCTCATCAGAATTTACCTGAAGGTCCGCTCCGGTCACCGGCTCATAAATCTGTGTTTTGAGAAGAGCCTCCGAATAGTCCTCCAGAGGTATGTATTCTTCCGTCTTCGGCGCGCTATCTTCGTTCTCTGTTTCCGCCGCAGCTTCGTTCTTCTCCTCCCCCGGCAGTTCCAGAATTTCTTTCATGCTTTCCGCCAGTTCCTTTTGAAGGTTAATGGTATTGTACTGGCTGACATCCACGGTTTTAACCTGAATATCCATCTCGTCCTTTGACGGTATTTCCTGTGTATTGTCGGTGAGAATATTCTCCTGGAGGCTGAACTCGTCGTCGTCCTCATCCTCCGTTTCATTTTCCGCCGCTTTCTTGATTTCCTGCTGGTCAACGGCGTAATCGGAGGTGATAAAGCCCCCTGTCTCCTTCATCTGCTCATACTTCAACTGCTGGTCTTCGCTTAAAGGCTCATGAAGCATCTTAAGCTCCATCGCCCTCAGCACATATCTCCCCTCGCCGAACCAGAGGAACATCTCGTCGCATTCCTCCACACATTTGGAGGCAAGACCGACTCTGTGATACAAATACGCAAGCTCATACGCCCACTTTTCACGGTAATCCCGCTTTTTCAGTTCTTCAAGGACTTCTATGCGCTCCTCAAGACTCACTTCCTGAGCCTCGTATATCTTATACTGCAGCACGTACCGCCCGCTGTCCTTGGGCGCAAGCTGAACAAACTCCTTGTAATACTCAAGAGCCTGCACAAACTCTCCCAGCTTAATGGAAAGCTCGCATAAAGAATAGACTATCAGTCTCCCGCCCGCATGCCGCTCGTATGCAAGCAGAAGGATATCCCGGCTGTCCTCATATCTTCTGTTAATCTTATATAAATCGCTGATTGTACACAGCATCATGACGCTCTTTACTCTGCGCCAGTCAACGCTGTCCGCAATTTTTACAGCATCCGCATATCTTCCTTCCGAAATCAGAGTCTTTATTTCGTCTGCGCGTACTTTGTATTCGTATTTATCCAAGGGTACTCACCTCATGTATGCTTTCTTCCACAGGGCATAATCACCCGATTTTTATTTTTTAGTTTACCATATGCTTTTTCTTATGTCAAAAGGTTAAAGCAGATTACAAAACTCGGCAAACTGCGCAAGCGAAAGGGCTTCCCCTCTTATGGTCTGCGCAAGCCCCATCCTCTCAAGCGCATCGCAAACCTGCTGCCTTGTCACCTTCACCGCGACTCCCCCGGCACACTTAATCGCCGGCGCGTTGGCAAGGGCATTTGCAAGGGTTTTCCGCCGCTGGTTAAAGGCCGCACGGATAACGGCGAAAAGCTTTTCTTCGTCGTCCGCCTTTACCGGCGGCTCCTCAAACCGGGTGAGCCGTATCACCGCGCTCCCCACGTTCGGCCTTGGCATAAAACAGGAAGCCGACACCTTCAGTACCGTTTCCGGCTTTGCATAATACTGCACGGCAAGACTTAAAGCCCCGTAGTCCTTGGTGCCGGGTCCTGTCTGCATCCGCTCCGCAACTTCCTCCTGCACCATAATTGTGATATCGGAAACCGGCGCATGGCTTTCAAAAAGCCCCATAATAATAGGCGTGGTAATGTAGTACGGCAGATTCGCCACCACCTTGACGGGCCGTCCGCTGTTTTTTTCTTCCGCCAGTTTTTTTATATCCATTTTTAAAATATCTTCATTAATTATGGAAACGTTGTCATACTCCGAAAGCGTTTCTCTTAAAATCGGAATCAGGTTTTTGTCAATCTCCACTGCCGCGACTCCCCCGGCACTTTCCGCCAGATACTGGGTCATAGTACCGATGCCCGGGCCGATTTCCACAATGTAATCTTCCTTTGTAATTTGTGCGGCATCAACAATTTTTTGTAAAATGTTCGCGTCTATCAGAAAATTCTGCCCGTACTTTTTCTGGAATCTGAAATCGTGCTTTTTAATAACCCCGGCCGTCGCCGCAGGCGTTCCAAGATATGCCATCTTATTCTCCTCACCAAAGCCCTTACCAATCCGCGCTTACTTCTGTCATGAAAACTAACCGGATATGGTCTGTGCCTCTGAAATCCTGTAAAATTCCTTTGCATTCCGCATGGTCTGTGCCAATACTTCTTCCTTACTTATATTTTTAATTTCAGCCAGCTTCTGTGCTACATAGTTGATGTAGGAAGACTGGTTCCTCTTTCCGCGATAAGGCTCCGGCGCCAGATAGGGGCAGTCCGTCTCCAGTAAAATCCGGTTCATGGGAATGTATTCCACGGCTTCCGCAAGCTTTTTTGCATTTTTAAAGGTAAGCACGCCACCAATGCCAAAATAGTAGTCCATATTTAAATATTCCCTTGCAATTTCCTTTGTGTAGGAAAAGCAGTGAATTACGCCTCCCGTTTTCTGCATCTGCCATGCCTTTAACATCTCAAGCGTGTCCTTTGCGGCATCCCGGGAATGTACGATAATCGGAAGACCTGTTTCTTCCGCAAGGGCAAGCTGTCTCTCAAACCATTTCTTCTGAATAGTTTTATCCGGCTCCGGCCAGTAATAATCCAGACCGATTTCCCCAATCGCCACCACCTTCGGGTTCTCCGCTTCCTTTTTAAGCCACTGTATGTCAGCTTCCGTAAGCTCTCCTGTCTCCGACGGGTGCACGCCAAGCGCCGCATAAATAAAGGGAAATTCCTCTGCCAGAACCAGCGTTTTCCGGTTGGCCTCAAGGTCGGAGCCTACGTTTACAACAAACGCTACTCCTTCCTTCTTCATATTATGAAAAAGCTCGTTTCTGTCGCTGTCAAAAGCCTTGTCGTCATAATGCGCATGGGTATCAAATATCATTTTATGGTATCTCCTGAGAAAAAATTAATATTTTATGAAAAAATTTTAAAAAAATACTTGCAAACCAAAAAACATTATACTATAATACCCTATGTGCTGTAAATGAGACAAAAGAGAAAGTTGTTTGCGTCTTTAGCTCAGTTGGTAGAGCACCTGACTCTTAATCAGGGTGTCCAGGGTTCGAG
>CAMSTM010000042.1 GCA_947063675.1 uncultured Lachnospiraceae bacterium
AAGACTACATATTTTGAAGTTCATTATGAAGATGCCGCAAGCAGAGGATAAAGCTGTCCGTCCAACATGTTGAACATGAATAAGGTTTCATAAATCAGCGTACGGGAAGAATCCTTCTGCTGAATACACATTGCATTGTTGGAGTTCGTGGAAATCGGATTCCAGTCGTTGATGGTTCCCCACTGCTGTCCGGCAAAATACAATGTCTCGTTTCTCGGTGTGCTGTTGGTATCGCCTGCAGACGCGGTATCGTCCGCAGCAGCATCATCGGTAGCAGCAGCGTCGTCTGTTGCCGCTGCGTCGTCGGTAGCAGTATCATCTGCCGCCGCATCGTCCGTTGTGGCCGGAGTATCACTTGTTGTTGGTTCGGAGCCGCCGCCACAGCCCGCCAGCAGTGATGCTGTCATAGCCAGGGTTGCAAATAGTGCAACCAGTCTTTTAGTGCGTGATTTCATAACTTTTTATACCTCCTGTTTTTTAGGAACAATAACCCGCCTTATTTTAAAACCGGATTATTTTCCTGTCTTTTTAGAGAATAGCACATTTGTACAGAAAAAGCAACAAAAAAAAGAAAGATATGAAATTTTTGCACAAAGCAAAATGTCATATCTTTCCCCGCCGTGTCAAAGACGATATTACCGCCGTTTTTCTATTCCCACACTCCGTTTCCAAGGCCGCCTATAAATCCCGAAAGTTCCAGCGCCATATTCATTGCTTCCTGCACTCTGATGTGTCCCGGCGTTCCCCTTCCGTTCATATTATATAAGAAATGCACGATTCTGGAATCGTTCAATTCCGCGCATACCTTTCCGATACTTCTGTCCCACCCCGCATTGTGGTTCAATATGGTAGTGGACAGCACAATCCATGCTTTCGGATATATTTCCCTTAAAGACAGTATCCATTCCTTATACTTTCTTCTCCATTCCCTGGCCTTCTCCCCCTGCTCATCCTGCATGATATCCACCGGATATGCATCATTTTGCCCGATTGCCACTACCACCACATGGGGCGTATAACGGTTGAAATCCCAGTCCTTACGCTCCCCTTCCTCCTGGTAAAACCGCACCTTTCTGTAGCAGCTCTCCATTCCAACCTTTCCGTCCATCAGATAGCCCGTGCCGTCGCCAAGCGCAATCCCGCCCTGGGCCACCAGATGAACCCTTGCGTGGAGCAGGCGCGCCGTCGCCCAGGCATAGGAAAAATAGGCGTTGGAAAACTCTCCTTCATTCTCCGGGTCTTCCTTTCCGCAGAAAGCCGTCGCTTCCGCCACCTCCCCGGCGGTCACGGAATCCCCGTAAAACTCCAGCTTCTTTCTGGGCAGAGGCCGGGCCTTTACAAGCCTTGCGCCATATTCCAGAAGGAATCCCAGAAAAGCGTACTCATGGCAGTTGTCCATCCTCTTGAAAAGAGTCACCATGTGCTCCGCGCCCTTGTCAATATCTTCCGCAAGGGTAAGCACCACCGGCTCCCCGTCCTTTTCTATTTCAATCCTGCTCTGGGTATCGTCGAGAAGAGTCCCCAGAAAAGACCTGTGATAATACCGCTTATTAACTACCACCGCCTTCACATAAGAGGAACCTGTAAAGGCCATCCGCACAAAGCTTCCCGGCATGGTAAACACCGGCGCGTCCGCATCCTCGTCGTCGATTCTTCCACAGTACTGTAATTCGTCATGAGTGGGAGCCACAAAGCGCTCCTTTTCTCTGTCATACTGATTCCACTGGTTCATTTTCCATCCTCCGTTTTGCAAACCTGTCTTCTGTTCCTAATCCATTAAAAAAGACCATTTTGTTACTATTTATGCCCGCAGCCCCCGCACTTTGCACAGTCACAGCCGCACTGGAGAGACTTTCCGCTCTTTTTATCCCGTACCATTTTTCTTACGGCCAGTCCCACAATCAGGGTCAGGACAGCCGCTGTGATTACCGTTCCCATTACAAGCCTCCTTTTTTGCTCCGTTTCCGAAGATGATTTTATTTTACGCGTGCCATCCTTCCTGTGTCAACCGTTATTGCCGGCTTTTCTTTCAGCGGACGAAACAGAAGATAAACGAATCCGGCCGCCAGAAGAACTGCCAAAGCCGTGCCCGCGCCAAAGCTCCCGCCGGCAAACCATGTGCCGAGCCCAAACACGCACAGGGAAACCGCATAGGCCAGCGCTGTCTGATAGCCGATGGCAAACCAGAACCATTTCATGTTATTCATCTCCCTCCTGATTGCGCCCATTGCCGCAAAGCAGGGAGCGCACAGAAGGTTAAATACCAGGAAAGAATATGCCGCAGCGGCAGTCATGCTTCCGGCAAGTTGTCCCCAGATTTCCTCTCCGTCCCCGGCAACTTCCCCAAAACCGTAAAGAATCCCAATCGTTCCCACCACGTTTTCTTTCGCAATCAAACCTGTGATTGCCGCAACCGCCATTTTCCAGTCTCCCCATCCGAGAGGCGCGAAAACAGGGGCAAAGATACCGCCGAAGGCCGCCAGAATACTGCCGTCAAGCTGCTCTTTTGTGAGCATTCCAAAAGATTCTTCCGCCCACCCGAAGCTCATAAAAAACCAGAGGATAATTGTAGATAATAAAATGACAGTTCCGGCTTTTTTTATAAACGACCAGCCCCGCTCCCACATACTGCGAAGAATGCTGCCCACAGTGGGCCAGTGATAAGCCGGAAGCTCCATCACAAAGGGAGCCGCCTCTCCCGCAAACATTTTTGTCTTTTTCAGCATAATGCCGGAACATATAATTGCCCCGATTCCCACGAAGTAAGCGCTGGGGGCCACCCACCACGCGCCGCCGAAAACCGCCCCGGCAATCAGCGCTATAATAGGAAGCTTTGCGCCGCAGGGGATAAATGTGGTTGTTATAATCGTCATCTTTCTGTCCCTGTCGTTTTCAATGGTCCGGGAAGCCATAATCCCCGGAACACCGCAGCCGCTTCCAATCAGCATGGGGATAAAGGATTTCCCGGAAAGCCCGAATTTTCTGAAGATTCTGTCCATGATAAAGGCAACCCTTGCCATATACCCGCACGATTCCAGAAAGGCAAGAAAAAGGAAAAGCACCAACATCTGAGGCACAAAGCCAAGCACTGCTCCTACGCCGGCCACGATTCCGTCCAGAATAAGCCCGGAAAGCCATTCTGCACAGCCGGCCGCATCAAGCAGATTACCGAGAAGGACGGGAATACCGGGAATTTCAAGCCCGAAAAAGCGCCATCCCCCGCCGAACAAGCCGTCGTTTGCCCAGTCTGTCGCCCAGGTTCCCACCGTGGTAATGGACACATAGTAAACCAGAAACATCACTCCTGCAAAAATGGGAAGCGCCGCCCACCTGTTGGTCACCCATTTGTCAATCTTATCCGACGTCGTCAGCTTCTTTCCGCCTGCCCTCTTCAAACATTCCTTCATAATGGAGCCGATATAAACATACCGCTCATTGGTGATAATACTTTCCGTGTCGTCATCCATTTCCTTCTCAATTCTGCTGATTTCCGCCGATACATCAGGCACGTTTTTCACCAGCTCCGCAATTTTCTCATCCTTTTCCAGAAGCTTGACCGCGAAAAACCGCTTCTGTTCCTCTGGTATCTCATCCGTCAGCCTGCCTTCAATGGATTCCAGCACCTTTTCTACCTCCGCCGCAAACCGGTGTGTCCTCTGCGGCGGCGCCCCTCTTTCCGCAAGCGCTGCAGCACGTTCGGCTGCCTGTAAGACGCCTTCTCCTTTCAGGGCGGAAATTTCAACCACCTCGCAGCCCAGCTTTTCACTCAGCTTTACAGTATCGATTTTATCCCCGCTTTTTGCCACAATATCCATCATATTGACGGCCATAACCACAGGTATCCCCAGCTCCAACAGCTGTGTAGACAGATACAGATTCCTTTCAATGTTAGTTCCGTCCACAATATTGATGATAGCGTCCGGCCTTTCCGCAATCAGGTAATTTCTTGCCACCACTTCCTCCAAGGTGTAAGGAGAAAGGGAATAAATGCCGGGCAAATCCATAATCACGACGTCTTTCCTGCCCTTTAATTTTCCTTCCTTCTTTTCCACCGTAACCCCCGGCCAGTTTCCCACAAACTGGTTGGAACCTGTCAGCGCGTTAAATAAGGTTGTTTTTCCGCAGTTCGGATTGCCTGCAAGCGCAATTTTCATTGACATAGCTTATCTCTCCTCTACCTTTTATTAGTTATAACTAACTTGTACTTTAAAAACATGCGGCCCTATCCGCCGCTTTCTGTAATTTCCTGCTTTTATGAGTTCTGTCTGCAAGGCTGCGGACAGAATGCGCGTCACTGTACAAGAATCATCTCAGCATCCGCTTTCCTCAGAGAAAGCTCATACCCCCGCACGGTAATTTCTACCGGGTCTCCTAAAGGCGCAACCTTTCTCACAAACACCTCTGCCCCTTTGGTGATACCCATATCCATGATTCTTCTTTTTACCGGTCCGTCTCCGGTAAGCCCTGCCACCGTTACGGTGTTTCCGCAGGAAATTTCCTTCAATGTTTTCATCACCATCCTCCTCATTTCATCCAACCATAACCTTATTTGCCATATCCCGGCCGATTGCAATCCTTGCATCCTTCACATTGACAATCAGATTGCCTCCCGTCCGAGATACCACAGTTACAATCCCGCCTGTCACAAAGCCGAGATTTTTAAGAAATCTTCTGTTTTCCTCCTTACCGCCCACCTTGTATATTACGCCGGGCTCCCCTTCTTTCATCAATGATAACGGCATGATTATCCCTCCTTCTGATATAAAGTTTTATGTGTCTATCCTTTTATTTCCATCACTACTTTTAGTTAGTATAAACTATCTTTAATTAGTTGTCAATAATACATTTTCCAAATTTTTAATATTTCTTAAAGGATTTTTGTGGTATAATTCTTAAGAAAAATACAGAGCGCAGGAGTGAGGAAAATATGCACACCACTGAATCTTCTGAAAATTATCTGGAAACAATATTAATATTAAGTAAATCCCGGCCTGTTGTCCGTTCGGTGGATATTGCCGATGAGCTGGGCTTTAAAAAGTCCAGTGTCAGCGTGGCTATGAAAAACCTGCGCGAACGGGGGCATATTACCGTCACAAAAGAGGGCTTTATTTATCTGACGCCGGCCGGCCGGAAGATTGCGGAAATGATTTACGAGCGTCACGAGCTGTTTACCCGATGGCTGGTAAATCTGGGCGTTGACGAGAAAATCGCCGCACAGGATGCCTGTAAGATTGAACACGTTTTGAGCCATGAAAGCTTTGAAGCCATCAAAAAACATGTGAAGAAATTATGAACCATTCATCCCTGCAGACAAAAACAATTATCCTTGAGGATTCAGAATTTTATACCGCTATGGAAAAGACGGTAACGCCCTTTCTTGAAAGCATCCGGCATTGCGGATATGTAGACGCCGGCTCTTCCGGCGCCGATGGAAATACCGGAAAGCTTTACTATGAAGCTTACCGCCCGAAGGACGCCGCAGCCGCCGTCGTTATCAGCCACGGGTTTTCCGAATCCATAGAAAAATATAAAGAAGTCATTTATTATTTTGTAAATGCCGGCTATGAGGTGTACCTTGCCGACCACCGGGGACACGGCCGCTCCCTGCGGGATACCCTCCACCCTCATATGGTTCACGTAAAACGCTTTGCCGATTATACGGAAAACCTGCACACCTTTATTTCAAAAGTAGTAAAACCGTCCTGCAACGGCCTGCCTCTCTATCTGTATGCCCATTCCATGGGCGGCTGTATCGGCGCCCTTTACCTTGAAACCTGGCCGGACACCTTTCAGAAGGCAGTCCTTACCTCCCCCATGCTGGGTATTATCATGGCCGTTCCCGACTCCTGCGCCCTTGCTTTAGGACATATCATGACCAGCCTTGAGAAGGATGAACGCTATGCCTTTGGACAAAGCGCCTACAGCCCCGATGATAAATTCGAGGACAGCTGCAGCACAAGCCTTCCCAGATTTCAGTACTATCAGCAAAAAAGAACCGCAAACCCGCTTTTCCAGACCAGCGGGGCAAGCTACGGATGGTCTTATCAGGCTCTTATCGCCTGCCGCCTTGCCACGCAAAAAAAGAACTGTGAAAAAATCACAGCTCCCGTTCTTGTGTTTCAGTCCCTTTGCGATAATCTGGTGAAAGCCTCCTCCATTAAACGTTTTGTGGAATATACCCCTTCCGCAGAGCTGGTTCAGATTAAAGGGAGCCGGCACGAAATTTACAACAGCCCCGCTGATGTGCTTGCGGGATATTATGAGAAGCTTTTTGCATTTTGGGACAATAATATCTGATATCAACTTGCCTGTGCAGGAACAAATCATTTTTCAACTACACAAAGGAGTTTTCCATGAAAAAGAAACCGAAACAAATAGCAGCAATCATCTGTATCGTTCTACTGGTTCTTTTATATGTAGCCACACTGGTAATTTCCCTCCTGGACTTTCCCGGCTCGGACAGGCTCTTTGCGGCGTGTCTTGTTGCAACCGTCGGACTGCCCATTCTTCTGTGGATATACATCTGGGCCTACGGCAAATTCACAAACCGGGCGACTATGACAGACCTCTATTCCGAGAGCAATGATTCCGGTACTAAGGACAATCCTCACTCATGAAATAAGCGGCCTGCTTTCCTTTTTCAGCGCAGATTTCAGGCAGGTTTCCGCTGACGGTTACCGCAAAACTGCTTCCAGCTCCTCTTTGGCCCGGGCAAGATTATGGAACACAATTCCTTTCATGCCGACTTCTCTGGCTGCCTCCACATTCTTTGCCGTGTCGTCAATGAAAATGCACTCCTTCTCCCTGAGTCCGTACCTTCGGCACAGCAGATGATAAATTTCATGGTCAGGCTTAACCAGCTTCACCTGATAAGAGATAATTGCGCCGTCCGCCTCGCTTAAAAAATCCAATGCCCCCTGGCATTCTGCAAATGCCGTTTCGCCAAAATTGGAAATTATGTAGATTCCGTATCCCCTGGTCTTTAGCTCTTTAAGCCACGGCCCTGCATAATCATAACGGACTATCATATCGCGCATGTTCGCATAGATTTCCCTGATTTCCTTTTCCACCGCCGGATTATTGGCAATAAAGCCTGCAATCAGCTCGTCATCGCTCATTTTTCCTCTGTCCATCTCGTTCCAGATGGCGCTCCTGACTGTGGCGTCCGCAAGCTGCTCGAATACCTCGTCAGAATATCCGAAGCTGTGAAAATAATCCTGCCAGTGAAAACCGGCCAGAACGTTTCCTATATCAAACACAATATTTTTAATCATACTCTCTCCCATTTTTAAGTCCCTGCCATTTTTAAAAATTCTTCGGCTGCGCGGGAAACCGGCATTTTTCCGTTTCTCACCACGCAGATTTCCCGTCTGGGGATAATCTTGTTAAAACGCAGTTCGAAAAGCCTCCCGTCCTCCAGATATTCCGCTGCGAAATCCCGAACCACGCTCCCGACACCAAGCCCCCGCAGGGCAAACTGCACTATCATATCGCTGGTGGCAAGCTCAAATTCCGGGCGGAGCCTTATCCCGTTTTTCCCAAGAAAGCTGTCCAGATAGCTTCTGGTACTGGTTTTTCCCTCCAGGGAAATAATGGGAAGCTTTTCCAGCTCCTGCAAATCCAGCATGTGGTTTTTGTACTGGATAAATCTTCGGCCCGCCACGAAAACGTCCTCGATTTCCCGCACCGGCATCACGGAAAGCTCCGCTCCTTCCGGAAAAGGAATACTCACAGCACCGAAATCAATTTTGCCCAAACGCAGCAAATCAAGAGTTTCAGGGGTGGGCGCATTGGTGACCGTCACCTTGATTCCGGGATATTTTTCATGGTATTCCTCAAGCAGAGGAAGCAGATAGTATTTCAAAGTCATGTCGCTGGCTCCGATTCGCAGCTCTCCACAATCAAGCCGCAGCATGGAGGAAAGCTTTTTTTCTCCCATCAAAATCTGCTCATATCCGGCTTTTACGTGCTCATATAAAATTTCTCCCTCCGGCGTGAGGCGTATTCCCCGCGCAGAACGGACAAAAAGCTTTACCATAAGAGCGCTTTCAAGCTGTTTCAGCGCCTGGCTCACAGCCGGCTGGGAAATCGAAAGCTCCGCGGCAGCCATGGTCAGACTCCCGAACCTGGCCGCATAATAAAAAACCTTATAATATTCAAGATTTTCCGACATACAGTTCCGCTCCCCTTATCCATTTCATCTCCGGGTTGCTCCGGCACAAAAAAAGGCTCTTTTTCCCGAGAAAAGGGGTCATGTTCCGGCGCAGTTCTTCCCTGTCTCCCACAGTTACATTCTCTCCCGTCAGCGCCAGAATCAGCTTTGACCTTGCATGAAAAAGCTTTAAATTTCCTGCCAGAGCGTCAAGGGTCTTTTTTTCCGTCAGTTCTTCATATTTTTCAAAGCTGCTCCCCATCTGCAGGAAGGACAGCGGAACCACCTGATTTTCCATCTGCCCATTGCTTTTCCAGTACAGAAGATTTAATCTGACGTTTCGGAACACCTCGCTGTGGGAACGCAAAGCTGCAGCGATATCAAAGGCCGTCTGTTTTACATATTCCCGGGGAAGGCCGCAATCGACAACCAGCGTCATTTCAAGCTGTCCGCCGTTATAATTCCCCGGCACATGGAGGACGCGCGTGACGGCATCACTCAAATTCTTTTTTGCAAGTAAGTCCACTGAACCCTTTCCCTTCTCAATTCCGGCTTTCTCACCGCCGCTCCGTATCATTTTACTTTTTATATTGAGGCAATATCAATCAGCGTAAACTGCTCTCTGGCGTTTTCCAGACTGGTGACGAGGGCCCTTGCGGTGTCCATTGCCGTAATGCAGTTTACTCCCGTCTCGATTGCCGTTCTTCTGATTAAGAAGCCGTCTCTTGACTTGTCCCTCCCCTGGGTGGGAGTATCGATTACCAAATCGATTCTGTGTCCCAGAATCAAATCCATGACGGTAGGGGATTCCTGGGAAATCTTGTTTACTTTCCTTGCTTTTACCCCGGCCTCCTGCAAAGCCGCCGCAGTGCTTCTGGTGGCGTAGATAGTGTAACCGAGTTTTTCAAATCTGCGCCCGATTTCCACCGCCTCTCCTTTATCCGCGTCCTTGACGGTGATAATCATCTGCCTGTGCTTCGGCAAATCGATTCCCGCTCCCAGAAACGCCTTGTACAGCGCCTCGTTAAAGGTTTTGGCTATCCCCAGACACTCGCCGGTGGATTTCATTTCAGGGCCCAGACTGATTTCCGCTCCCCTGATTTTTTCAAAGGAAAATACCGGCATCTTAATGGCGAAATAGTCCGCCGCCGGCGCAAGCCCCGGCTCATATCCAAGCTCTCTTATGGATTTTCCCATAATCACCTCGGCCGCAAGATCCACAATGGGAATTCCCGTAACCTTGCTGATATAGGGAACGGTACGGGAGGAACGGGGATTGACCTCGATGACATAAACCTCCTCGCCGATGGCAATAAACTGAATGTTAATCAGGCCCTTTACGTGAAGCGCCCTTGCAAGCCTTGCGGTATAATCCGCGATTTTGTCCCGCACGGTATCGGATATGGTAAAGGCCGGATAAACGGAAATACTGTCCCCGGAATGGACGCCGGTTCTCTCAATGTGCTCCATAATACCCGGTATCAGAATATCCTTTCCGTCGCAAACCGCGTCCACCTCGATTTCCTTGCCCTGCAGATATTTGTCTACCAGAATGGGGTGGTCCTGGGCGATTCGGTTGATGATGTTCATAAACTCCTCAATCTCCTCGTCGCAGATAGCAATCTGCATTCCCTGGCCTCCCAGCACGTAGGAAGGACGCACAAGCACGGGATAGCCCAGCCGGTTTGCCACTTCCTTTGCCTCCTCCGCCGTATAAACGGTATCTCCGGCCGCCCGCGGGATTCCCGTTTCCTCCAGAATTTTGTCAAACAACTCCCTGTCCTCTGCGGCGTCCACATCCTCCGCCCTTGTCCCGAGAATCGGCACGCCCATTTTCATCAGGCTTTCCGTCAGCTTGATAGCCGTCTGTCCGCCAAACTGCACCACTGCCCCGTCCGGTTTTTCCAGACGGACAATACTCTCCACGTCCTCCGGCGTCAGCGGTTCAAAATAAAGCTTGTCGGCAATGTCAAAGTCCGTGCTCACCGTTTCCGGGTTGTTGTTGACGATAATCGTCTCGTAGCCCGCCTTTGCAAAAGCCCAGGTGGCGTGGACGGAGCAGTAATCGAACTCGATTCCCTGTCCGATTCTGATTGGGCCCGAGCCGAGCACCAGCACCTTTTTCGGCGGTGTCGTGAGCGCTGCCTCGTTCTCGCTTCCATATACGGAATAGTAGTAAGGGGTGCACGCCTCGAATTCCGCCGCGCAGGTGTCCACCATCTTATAAGCCGCCACGATGCCGTTATCGTAGCGCATCTTTTTAATTTCTTCCTCTGTCATGCCGGTGAGTCTTGCAATCACATTGTCCGGGAATTCAATCCGTTTCGCCTCCCGCAAAAGTTCAGGCGTAAGCGGCTTTTCCTTAAGAGCCTGTTCCATCTCCACCAGAATGGCAATCTTATCAATAAACCAGTGGTCAATCATGGTGATTTCATGAATCGTATCGTAGTCGATTCCCTTGCGGAGAGCCTCGGCTATCACATAAATCCTCTGGTCGTCCACCTTCTTTAACCGTTCTTTCAGCTCCTCTGCGGAAAGGGCGCTAAAATCATAGCTTAAAAGACAGTCCACATGCTGCTCCAGAGAACGGATGGCCTTCATCAGAGCGCCCTCGAAGTTGTCGCAGATACTCATAACCTCGCCGGTAGCCTTCATCTGGGTGGTCAGCGTTCTTTTTGCGGTGATAAATTTATCAAAAGGCAGCCTCGGCAGCTTTACCACCACGTAGTCCAGCGTGGGCTCAAAGCTGGCAAAGGTCTTGCCTGTTATGGCGTTTTTGATTTCGTCCAGGGTATAGCCAAGGGCAATCTTGGCCGCCACCTTGGCAATGGGGTAGCCGGTGGCCTTGCTTGCCAGCGCCGAAGAACGGCTGACACGGGGATTTACCTCTATCACACAGTATTCAAAGCTTTCAGGATGAAGGGAAAACTGCACGTTGCACCCGCCGGTAATCTGAAGCTCGTCAATAATATTGAGGGCTGCGGAGCGGAGCATCTGGTATTCCTTATCCCCCAGTGTCTGGGAGGGAGCCACCACGATACTGTCCCCGGTATGAACCCCTACGGGGTCGATATTTTCCATGTTGCAGACAGTGATGCAGTTGCCTGCGCTATCCCGCATCACTTCATACTCGATTTCCTTCCAGCCCGCAATACAGCGCTCCACCAGAACCTGTCCCACTCTGGAAAGCCGAAGCCCGTTCTCAAGAATGCTCTCAAGCTCCGCCTGATTGTGAGCGATTCCGCCGCCGGAGCCTCCTAAGGTATAGGCGGGACGGAGCACTACGGGATAGCCTATGGTATTGGTAAAGGCCACGCCCTCCTCCACCGTTTCCACCACCTGGGATGCGGCGCAGGGCTCTCCGATTTTTTCCATGGTATCCTTAAATTCCTGCCTGTCCTCCGCCTTCTTAATGGTGGCTGCGGTAGTGCCGAGAAGCTTTACATTGTGGGATGCCAGAAATCCCGACTCCTCCAGCTCCATGCCAAGGTTAAGACCCGCCTGTCCCCCCAGGGTGGGAAGAATGCTGTCGGGCTTTTCTTTTTCTATAATCTGCTCCAGAACTCTTGCGGTAAGCGGCTCAATGTAAACCTTGTCCGCAATGTTCTTGTCCGTCATAATCGTGGCCGGGTTGGAATTTACCAGAATAACCTCAACACCCTCCTCCTTTAAAGAACGGCAGGCCTGAGTTCCCGCATAGTCAAATTCCGCCGCCTGCCCAATCACAATCGGGCCGGAGCCAATCACCATTACTCTTTTTACATTTGGATTTTTCGGCATTGCTGCTCCTCCTTCTATATTTAAGTTCCGCTGCATATGAACTTTTTTATTGCTGCGGGGTTGTTGACTTTCAGCGCATCATATCAATAAATCTGTCAAACAAATAACCGGAATCGTGGGGGCCCGGAGAAGCCTCCGGGTGGAACTGGACGGTGAAAATATTTTTTCCGGTATAGGAAAGTCCCTCGTTGGTGCCGTCGTTTACATTGACAAAAGCAGGAACCGCAACTGCCGGGTCCAGTTTTTCGGTGTCCACCACATAGCCGTGATTCTGAGAGGAAATATAAACTCTGCCGCTTTTTAAATCCTTTACCGGGTGATTGCCTCCCCGGTGTCCGTATTTCATCTTAAAGGTATCCGCCCCCGTGGCAAGAGCCATGAGCTGATGCCCCAGGCAGATTGCAAAAATGGGAATATCGCTGTCGTAGAGCTTTTTTATTTCTTTGATAATTTCCGCACATTCCTTCGGGTCGCCGGGGCCGTTGCTTAACATAATGCCGTCCGGCTTATCCGCGATGATTTCCTCCGCCTTTGTGTTCGCCGGATACACGGTGACCTGGCATCCCCGCCGTACAAGGCTGGCCGCAATATTGTCCTTTGCGCCGAAGTCAAGAAGGGCAACCCTTTTTCCGGCCCGTGCCTCCTGCTCTTTTATCATCTGCGGCTGCGCAGATTGCGTCTGTAAAAGCTCCTGGCCGGCCTTTTTTTCAAAACGATATTTATGGGAACAGGTTACCTTTTCAACTACTTTTCCGGTAGTATATTGTTTTAACTGGGGAAGAATCAAGGCAGGATTATAATTTTCATCGGTGGTAATCATACCGTTCATAGTGCCTTTTTCACGAAGAATCTTGGTCAGCGCCCGGGTATCGATGCCCGCAATGCCCGGAATATTCTGCTCGGCCAGAAATTCCTGAATCGTTATTTCCTTTCGGAAATTGCTTGCCGTGCGGGAAAGCTCCCTTACAATAAAACCGTCCGGCCACGCCCTTTTCGACTCCATATCCTCCCTGCACACTCCGTAATTTCCAATCAGAGGATAGGTCATGCATACTGCCTGTCCGGCGTAGGAAGGGTCCGTCAAAACTTCAAGATACCCCGCCATGGAAGTATTAAAGACAATTTCACTGATAACTTCTCTGTCGGCGCCTATATGCGTTCCTGTAAAAACAGTGCCGTCTTCCAGAATTAAAAATGCTTTCATCTAGTCCCTGCTCCCTTTCTTTTCACTTTTCTCTGCGTAATCGGTTCATTATAGCATAAGAGATTTGCCTGTTCAACCGGCAAATACACTTTCTCACTCCTTCTCCATCCACTCCTCCATATAATCCTCAATAATATAGAAAGGCGCCGGCCCGGTCTTAAGAAAGAACTCATGGAACTCCTTTACGTCAAAATCGTCTCCCAGCTTTTGCTGCGCCTTTTCCCTCAGATTCAAAATCTCAAGGTAGCCGATAAAATAACTGAGATAATTGGCAGGCTCCTGCACAATCAAATCAAATATCTCGTCAACCGTGCTTTCATCGGAAATCCCGTATCCCGCAAGAAACCCGGAAACCTCCTCCTTTGTCCACCCGTCGTAATGAATCGCCATATCGAGATAAGCGGACAGTGCCAGCGCCCATGCGCTGTTGCCCCCGGACAGCTCCGCAAGCTCCTCCTCCATTCCTCCCATGATGCCGGAATACTCAAACTCCACATAAGTCGCCCATCCCTCCGAATATCCGGGATAAGAAAAAAGGTTCCGTATCAGAGGCAGCTCCCCGGAACCGGTGTAAACATTCTGATACAAATGTCCCGGATATCCCTCATGTGCCAGCGTTGGATAAAGCTCTGTCTGTCCGTCGTCCACATATTTTCCGTTAATATAAATCACATTATTTTTCAAATCGTCAACAGGGGTCGTCAGATAAAAGGCCGGGCTTAAATGCTCCTCCATGGAAGGATGGACATATTTGACCCTGTAATTCACCTCCGGCGGCTCCGGGAAATATTCCCCCATCCGTCCCTTTAAATCCTCTATCATATCCTCCGGCTCCGTTACCGGGTACTCATAGTCCATAAATTCATAGTAAAGCTCCGGATTTTCCATTATTTTCATCTGTATACTGAAAAGAAAGCTTTCCAGAAATTTTTCCGTGCTCCGCTGAAGCTTTTTCACGGACAAATCGGAGCCTGTTGCGTTCCGAACCAGATATTCATAATACTCTTTTCCTTTTTCATAATAGGAAAGCCCGTATTCATTGACGCCGCTCCCCTTAAGCTCCGTAAGGCCGTCAATCAGTATCTGATAGCCCTCTGTCACCTCCCCGGTGATAATATCATGATTCTTTATGCGGTATTCTTCCTTTTCCTGTTCGGAAAGCCCCTCAAAGGATGCTATCTTATCGTCAAACACTTCTATCATGTAGTTTTCTTCCGGCTCTTCGATAAATTCGGCGCACTGTTCGATAATCGCATCCGCCACGTCGTCGGACATGAAAAGACCGGCCTTTGCTTTTTCCCGCTCATAGGCCACAATCTCCCCGAAAGCCTCGTCCGTCTGGGAGGCCAGCTCCAGATAATCGTCGATATCCCGCCGGGTGCGGAAGGTGTACTCTGCAAGCACTATGGGAAGCTGGGCCTGGTAGCCTGTGGTGGGGCTTAAAATCTCCTCGTACAGCGAAAAATCCCTTGCGGAAAGCTCTGTTTCCACATAGTCTTCCATAATATCATAAACTATCTGCTGCTGCCCTGTCATATCTTCCCTGTCAAAGGCGGAAAGCTCCTTTTTCAAGTCTTCGAGTTCATTGTAAAACTCCTCGTCATCCGGTGAAAAATCCCCCAAAGTCACCTCATAATCGGTAATCCCGTAGTTTTCGGGACAGGCCAGAATATAATGGAGACTAATGGTGTTCCCGGCCACTTCCTCCCGGAAACATTCCTCCGTAAAAGCGTCAAACTGCTCCGGCGAAGGGCGTCCTGTGTTTTCCACAGCAAACACAAGCCCCGCTGCCGCCAGAGCAGCCGTCAGAAATACCGCTATCCATTTGCCGTACCGCTTTTTTTCCTGATTCTCCATCTGTCTCTCCCATGACGCGGCACTTACAGCGCGCAAGGCAGTCCCACATCAAACGCCGCCCTGCGCGCTGTTTTGCGCCTCCGATATCCGCAAAGAAACTTCGCTAAAAACGCTTCCCCAGGGTTTCTGCCGCCCGCTCTACTCCGCGCTTTCCGCCGTCGCCGCTATGACGCCCGTTCCCTCTCTGGTCCACACAATGTTATCGCGAATCATCTCGTCAATGTCCATTCCGATAATCTCTGAGGCCCGCTCCTTCGCCTCGGCTTCGTTTTCTGTCCCCAGCTTCTTATACATTTCATAGGAAGGCTTCCTGTTGCCCTCCAAATCGTACAGCCCAAGAGCAAGATGGCTTTCCATCTCAAAGGCTTCGTCGGTCTGACGGAACAGCATAAAAGCATCCACATCAGGAAGAGAAGCCGCCTTCAGATAACCATAGGCAATTGACGCCTCCTGCTTTTCGTCCCCGAAAGCGGAGGTATATCCGATTTCTGCAAGGGAAATGCTCCTGACCTCTCCCGCAGGATTCAAAAATTTATCTTCATGCATATAATCGATTAAAATGTCGATATTCTGCATGGTGATGTAGGGCGTGGTTATGCTGTCCTTCACCCATACCGCCGGCCCGTTCCAGGCATAGGGGTCATATAGAGGCGAATTATAGGGATGGTAGGAAAGCCCCCAGTCAATATTCCCTTCACGGTTCATATAGTAGTTAAACTGGTCAAGATACTCCTTTGCCAGAAAGCTGCCGGGATTGGACTTCCGGTTCCACTCCTGGTCGATGGAATTATATATTCTTACGCTGGCGTTCATACTCTTCATTTCATTATAAAGGATACGGAATGCCTTCACATAAATATTGACATTCAAATCCATGGAAGTGGAATTGGTATACCACCATGAAGTGCGGGCGTTCACTTCGTTTCCGATAATCCAGTTGTCCACCTGTCCGCAGCCGGTCTGTCCCGAATAATGCTGCCCCAGAAAAGCTCCTATCGCCTTTAAGTGATTGACCCCGGCTTCCTCCTCCACATTCAGCGCATAGCCGGGGCAGTTCTCCCCGTCTGCTGCCAGAGGATGGATTAAATCCTGAGCGTAAGGATTTTGTCCCCCGTTTAAGAGAACCATGGTGATTTGGATTCCGTATTTATTCAGCGTCCTGATGGTGGAATCATACTCTGCAATCCTCTCCCCGTTAAAGTACCAGGTCTGACCGTTATAGGGAAAGGCAATGGTTCCGGGAACCGACTCGTCCGAACAGATATCGTCGATATCCATGTTATAGACCATCTGGTGAATCCCAAGCTCATTAAGCTCCTCGCCGGTAACCTTGGTGATGTCAGGAAGAAGCCCCTTGATTGCGCCGTCCATCCTTGTGGAAGAATAAGCGGCAATGGCCTCGGGATTCGTAATATAATGCTCGTCGCTTACCTGAATCATCTCCCCGTTTCGCTTCACCGCAATCAGAAATTTGCGGCTTAAGTTGGAGTCCGCCGTATTGTAATTCAGCGGAAAGCTGGCCGAGACGCTTTTCCCCGCATCCACTTTGGCGACAATGCTCCCGGTGGTCCCGTCTAACTGCACGTCATTGGCATAGACATAGAACTTGCCGTCGTCGCTTGACGGAACACTGGCCATCCTGATTTCGCAGACCACATCCTCCTCCGAAATCAGACAGGACTCAATGGATACCGGCCGTCCCGCAGCCTCCGCGCAATCAGCTCCGTTCCTGCCGCCGAAGCCTGCTGCCGCCAGTACCCCGACTGCCACCGCCATCAATGTAAGCATCATCTTGTTCTTTCTTTTCATGGGAATCCTCCATTCTGAAGTACCTTGTACCGTCTTTTGTATTTCTCAAAAATTTCTTTTTCTACATTATAACGAAAGCAGGGCTCTGTGTCATTAATTATTTTTAAGTTCCCGGCTCGGAAATCCGGCTGACCCCCACATAGATGTTGGAAATGCTGTACCATGTGGGAAAATCCACGATTCCGTTGGGGGGCAGATTGAAAATCCTCTGGAAGGTCTTCACCGCGTTTGCCGTGGCCGGACCGAAAATACCGTCGGCGGTGATTGTGGGAATCGCCGGATAATTTCTGGCAATCCGGTTTAACTGCTGCTGCATCTGCCTTACCTTTTCCCCGGATGAGCCAATCGTCAGGTCATAGCCGGGCCAGGAGGAAGGAACCCCTGAAATGCTTGTAGCAGTATTGATGTACATATCGCTTCCATAGTAATAGCGAATGATGTCTATGGCGGCATAACCTTCTTCCCCCAGATATTTAGAGCCCCACTGGCTAAGGCCGTCGCAGCTCACCCGCCTGCCGTCGCAGTAGGAGGTAAAAATGGGCTGCCGCACCCCCGGACGGGACAGATAATTGGCAAATACACTGTCCACCACTCTGTCGATGTTTTCATAATAATTCCTGCCCGGCATCCACTTCTGGTCGTAGGCGGTGGAGGACGTGATGGTGAAATTGTAGCCTTTGTTCCGATACCACTCCGTATAGACCCTGTTAAGAGTAAAAGACATAATCACCAAAGTATTGGCATAAATTGTACTGTCCGGCCAGGTGGCGTAGATTTCCGAGGAAACCACGTTTTTAATGTAATCCCTGTACCTGACATAGTAATTTCTGGCGGTATAGTCATCTGGAACACCGTCGTGCACAACCACGTATTCAGGGATAACCACACGGCTTAAGACGATTTCCCCGCTCTCGTCCATGGGTTTAATCTCGTCCTCCGGTATTTTGGGCGGATAATCTCCGTAAAGGGTGTGGTCGGGTATGGTAATCACCTCGTCCGACTCCCTCGTGGTCTCCAAGGGGGTAAGCTGTACCGGCTGCATGGCCGTAACACCCGGCAGAATCTCCGTCCCTGAAATCATCACAGGCTCATAGCCGGGAGCCTCTACCTGCACGTTGTATTCCGAGTAGGGCTGCTGTTCCACCGGCGTTAAGCTGTATTCGGGAGGCGGCGCCGGCAAATCAATTTTCTCCGTCTGTCCGGAAGAATCGGTTGTTATTTTTTCAATAGTAACATCGGGAATGCCTGTGTAGGAAATGGTTACGGTGGCGTCCTGTATGGGAATCAGACCTAAGGAGGAAGTTACGTCAATCTGCAGTTTTCCGGTATAACCGCTGTCTGACTGGGCTCCGTGTAAAATATTCTGGGGCATAAAAATACCTCTGCATAATATACTTAGCATATACTATGCAGAGGATTTTCAATCGGTCACATGCTTTGTGTCTTTCTTATCCGCGCCGCCCTTTTTGCTTTCACGGCAACGCCTTTTACCGCTTTACTTCGTAAGCAGCATCATAATCTCGTTGCTTCTTGCAACAAACTTGCTCATTGCTTCCGGCTCGAGAGGCGCATGCTGCAGAAGCGCCAAATCATAGAGCTGTTCGCAAATCATGTTGACATTGCTGCCTTCCGTGTTCTCCATGATATATTTTACAAGAGGATGATTTGCGTTCAGAATCAGGGTTTCCCCTTCCCTTCCGAAATCGCCCATTCCCATGCCGGGCATGGAGTACATCTTCATCATATCCTGCATTCTCCTGCTCTCCTCGGACAGGGTAATCATGGAGGATATCTTCTTGTTTTTCAGCTTCTCAATCTTGATGGTGATTTTGTCCTTTTTCAGAACCTTCTTCATCACCTTGCCAACGGCCTCGGCAGCTTCCTCCAGCTCCTTTGCCGTCTTTTTGTTGGTCTTTGCCTTGAAGGTATCTGTTAAATCCGCGTCGATTCTCTGGAACTTGATGCCCTCGTTCTTAGCCTCAAGCTGGGAAATGAAGGGCTGGTCAATATTGTGGGTGAGGATGACAGCGTCCATTTTGGCAGCCTTGAACATGCTGATATACTGGCTCTGCTGTTTTTCGTCGGTTACATAGTAAATAACCTTTTCTTTCTTTTCATCTTCTTCGGATTCCCCGTCTTCTTCATCCGCCGCGTCGTCTACCACGTTACCGTCAGCATCCACCACATCGGCATCGGATACCTTTTCCACATCGGAATTCTCTGCTTCCGCAGCATCTGCCTCCTGCGCCGTGTCCTCTCCGGTATCGCTTCCCTCTGCGCCGCTCTCCTTATCGGCAGCCGCGTCATCTGTATTCTCCGCCTCGTCCGGGTCAGTCTTATTGACCTCCAGACATTCGGGAAGCGTTAAATACTTGCCGTCCAGATTCTTAAAGAGGATATAGTCCGTCATCTTCTCACAGAACTTATCGTCTTTCAGACAGCCGAATTTAATGAAGGGACTGATATCATCCCAGTATTTGTCGTATTCTTCCTTTTCCGTCTTGCACATGCCGGAAAGCTTGTCCGCCACCTTCTTGGTGATGTAATCGGAAATTTTCTTTACAAAACCGTCGTTCTGCAGCGCGCTTCTGGACACGTTAAGAGGCAAATCAGGGCAGTCGATAACGCCCTTGAGCAGCATCAGGAATTCGGGAATCACCTCTTTGATGTTGTCCGCGATAAACACCTGATTGTTGTACAGCTTAATCACGCCCTCGATGGACTCGTACTCGATATTAATCTTGGGGAAGTATAAAATACCTTTTAAATTGAAAGGATAATCCATATTCAGGTGAATCCAGAACAAGGGCTCCTTGTAATCCTGAAATACCTTGCGGTAAAACTCCAGATACTCCTCCTTCGTGCACTCGTTGGGATGCTTTGCCCAGAGGGGATTGGTCTCGTTCAAAAGTTCGGGACGCCTTACAATCTTGTATCTTAACTTATCCTCTTCCTTCTCCGGCTTGATTTCCTCCACCACGGTATCCGTATCCAGCTTCTCGTCGGCGTCGATGGTCTGGGTGTCGGTGGTATTTTCCCTGGAAAGATAAATTTCCATAGGCATAAAGGAACAGTATTTTTTGATAACCTCTCTCGCCTTGTATTCGTTGCAGAATTCCAGCACATCCTCGTTCAGGAAAAGGGTAACAGTGGTTCCGACTTCGCTCCGGTCCCCTTCTCTCATATCAAATTCCGTGCCGCCGTCGCATTCCCAGTGTACCGGGGAAGCGCCCTCCTGCCAGGAAAGGGTGTCGATATGCACCTCGTCCGCCACCATAAACGCGGAGTAAAAGCCCAAACCGAAATGTCCGATAATCTGGTCTTCATTGGTCTTGTCCTTATACTTTGCAATAAAATCCGTCGCCCCTGAGAAAGCAATCTGGTTAATGTATTCCTCTACCTCGTCCGCCGTCATTCCGATACCGTTATCGATAAATTTCAGCGTCTTTTCCTCGGGATTGACCAGAACCTGGATTTTCCCCCTGTAATCATCCGGCAAGGGATACTCTCCCATCATATCCAGCTTTTTCAGCTTTGTGATGGCGTCACAGCCATTGGAAATCAATTCCCTGAAAAAGATATCATGGTCCGAATACAACCACTTCTTGATAATCGGGAATATGTTTTCACTGTTAATAGACAAACTTCCGTGTTTCTCTGCCACGATAAATCACTCCTTTTTCTTTTTTCCGGTTTTTTCATAGATGCGTTTTTCTACGCCATATTTCTTAAACTAAAATCAAGTGTAATTCTCTTTGCTTTTCTTGTCAAGAAAAAATTAGCACTCATTTTATATGAGTGCTAACAATTCGATGGAAACGCCGTATTTTCAAGGCTTTCCGTAATTCTAAAATTTTTATAAACCGAAATATTCATTGTAGACGTCAAAGAAATCTCTGGTTGTCACCTCTTCATTCTTAATGAAAGTCACGGTATCCCAAAGCTCCTCGTTCAGGGTTCTCGTCAGGGATTCCACAAAGGCGTCGTATTCCTCCCCGAAAACCTCTCCCCGTCTCTGCTCCACAATTTTGATTTTGTTAGCGTCGGTTTCCTCCCGGTTGAAGGTGCTGATGCACTTGATAATGTGATAGCCCTCCTCTGTCTCCACAATGCCGCTGATTTCTCCGTTTCCCAGATTAAAGGCCGCGTCCTCAAAGGCTTTCTCCGTCTCTCCCTTTCCGAAGGAAAAGGTTCCCTTTTCCCCCTCGCTGTACTGGAAGACAAGCTGTTCAAAGTCGCTGTCCTCCTCCATGGCAAGGCGGCGGATATCCTCCGCTCTCTTTAAAGCATCCTCCTTTGCATTCTCGTCATAGGCGACCCTTCTTCCGGTTCCGTCAATGGTACAGGTTTTGATTAAAATATCCAGAATGGTGATAGTCCTTGCCTCGTCGTCACTGATTTCGGGATAAATGTCCTTGATAATATATTCGTATACCTTGCCTGCCAGGGCAAACTCCGCATAAAGGTTCTCGATAATTTCCTCCGTTACCTGCATTTCCTCCCGCTCCGTCTGGTTTAAGGAGCCGTAATACTTCCTGGCCGCCTCCTTTGCCAGCTTTTGCTCCGATTCGTCGAGAACCACGCCCTGCTGCCGGGCTAAAAGATTCATGGTCTTAATCTGGGCTAGCTCCGCTAAAACCGTGTCCTTTACGCTCTCCTCAAGGGTCACGCCGTTTAAATTGGTCTTCCATATCTCCTCGCCGTAAACGCTCTCATACTGGTCCTGGGTGTTGGTGAGATAGACCATGGCCTCCGGCAGCGTACAGGACATAGTTTCAATCCTGAAAATCTCGTCCTTATTAAAACCGGTGGTAAGGACTACCCGTGTATGCGCCTCGCCTTTCCCGCAGCCTGTGAGGGAAAGCAGCAGCATACCGCACAGAAAACAACACAGGCAATACGTGCTTATCCTTTTCCTTCTCATGCTTCAAGAGTCCTCAAAATGCTTCTTGCCACACTGATGCCGTTGGCGGATGCCTGCTGCAGCCCTCTGGTCACGCCAGCCCCGTCTCCGATTGCCCGAAGCCCCTTTATGCTGGTCTCAAAATCCCTGTTGACCACCACCCTGTTGGAATAAAACTTCACCTCTACCCCGTAAAGCAGAGTTTCGTCCGCCGCAATGCCCGGCGTTATTTTGTCTAAGGCAATCAGCATTTCCTCTATATCCACCATAATCCTGTGGGGGAATACCAACGACAAATCTCCCGGAATCGCATCCTTCAGGGTGGGCATCAGATTATTGCGGCAAAGGCGTTCCTCGGTGGTTCTGCGCCCTCTCTTGAAATCCCCGAAGGTCTGCACCAGTATCTTTCCTCCGCAGAGCATGTTGGAGAGCTGGGCAATGTGCTTTCCGTACTCAATAGGCGTCTTAAAAGGCTTGGTAAAATTCTTGCTCACTAAAATGGCAAAGTTCGTGTTGTCCGTCTTAAAATCCTGCGATTTGTAGGCATGACCGTTCACCACCGCCAGTCCGCCCTCGTAGTACTCCGTCGCCACCTCGCCTGAGGGGTTGGTGCAGAAGGTTCTCACCTTATCGTCAAAGGTGGGGGTGTGGTAAATCAGCTTTGCTTCGTAAAGATTTTCGTTGAGGAACTGCATCACTTCGTCCCGTACCTCCACCCGGACGCCGATATCAACGGTTCCCGGCGTGGTATCGATTCCGATTTCGCTGCATTTGGCGTTAAACCAGTCGGCGCCTTCCCGTCCGACGGCCGAAACGATTTCACCGGCGTAGAAGGCTTCGCCCTTATCCGTCTTTATTCCCACAGCCTGACCGTTTTCCAGAAGAATTTCCTCCACCATGGTATTGAATTTCAGCACCACGCCCGCATCTTCCAGATGATGCTGCAGCTTTTCATAAATCTTGTAGCCCTCTTCCGTTCCGAGATGGCGGATGGGACATTCCACCAGCTTTAAGTTTGCGTTAATTGCTTTTTTTCGGATTTCCCTGATTTCCGCCTTCTTATCCATGCCGTAAACGTTGGTGTCTGCGCCGAATTTCAGATAAATATTGTCGGATTCCTTAATCAGCTCCTCTGTCTTTTCATAGCCTAAAATGGCCGGAAGATTTCCGCCCACGTCCGGGGAAAGAGAAAGCTTTCCGTCCGAAAACGCGCCTGCGCCCGCAAAGCCCGTGGTAATCGAGCAGGGCTTACAGCCCACGCACTGTTTTGTAACCCGCTTCGGGCACTGCCGCTTTTCAATGGAGCGGCCTTTCTCAACCACCAGTACCCGCAAATCCTTCTTTTTGTCCATCAGCTCATAGGCGCAGAAAATACCGCCGGGTCCGGCGCCGATGATAATTACGTCAAATTTATTTTCCATCTGTCAGTCCTCCTAATTTCAGTTCCGCAAATACCCTTACAGTCAACTTAATTATTATACTATAAACTGAAAGTTTTTTGTAGCAAATTGTTTCTTTATTTGTACATATAGGGTATACTGATGTCATTGTCTGCGTTGTGTCCGGTAATATACCGGAGAATTCCTTTGTTTATGGGAGGTCCGCGATTATGATTCGTACCATTGTTTTTGATATGGATGGCGTTTTGATTGATACGGAAGCTTTGATTCTGGAGGCATGGAAAGAGGTGGCTGCCGGAATTGGCCTGAAAGACATTGAAAAAACCTTATATCAGTGCATCGGTATTACCGCGCCGGAGACGGAGGCGCTCTTTCGGCGCACCTACGGGGAGGATTTTCCTTATCAGAAATATAAGGCAATGTCATCGGAAATTTTCCATGCTGATATAAAAGAGCACGGGCTTCCGGTAAAACCGGGGGTATACGAGCTGTTTGATTTTCTGAAAGAAAAGGGCTGGCAAATCGGGCTGGCCTCCTCCACAAGGAAAAGCCTTGTCTGCGAGGAGATGGAAAGCATCGGGCTTTTAAGCTTTTTTCATGTAATTGTGTGCGGGGATATGGTCACTCACAGCAAGCCCCACCCTGAAATTTACCTGAAAGCCTGCGAGCTTTTAAATGCTGAGCCGAAGCGCTGCTTTGCCGTGGAGGACTCCCCTAACGGAATCCGCTCCGCATACAGGGCGGGAATGAAGCCGCTTATGGTCCCTGACCTGATTGCGCCGGACGAGGAGATAAAGAGCCTGCTGTCCGGGCAGTTTAAAAATCTGCTGGAGGTTCGGGACTTTCTGCGTGCAGATTCGCTTTAACAAATTTTTGCTTTGAATAATTACATCGATGAGAGGATATTTGTCATGAATTTTTTTGAAACTATAAAAAACCTTGCCCTGACCATCTTTCATTCCGTTTACCACATACTTTGGGGCGACCTGATTACCGTCCCCCTGCCGGGCGGAAGCTCTCTGGGGCTTTCCCTTCTCATCCTGATTCTGATTCCCTCGGGAATTTATTTCACCCTTCGCACCCGCTTTCTCCCTTTCCGCATGTTTCCTGAAATGGTAAAGCTAACCGTGGAAACGAAGGACGCCTCGCAAAAAGGCGCAATTTCCGGGCTGCAGACTTTATTTTTGTCCACCGCAACCCGTGTGGGAATGGGGAATCTGGTAGGCGTGGTTGCCGCGATTTCCGCCGGCGGCGCGGGCGCAGTATTCTGGATGTGGGTGATTGCACTTTTAGGCTCCTCTACTGCTTTCACCGAGGCTACCCTTGCGCAGCTTTATAAAGAAAAAGACCCTCTTTACGGCGGATACCGGGGCGGCCCCGCTTACTATATCCATCACTTCTTCCTGTCAGGGAAAGAAAAATCTGCGGCCGGCCGCAGACATTCCGTGATTGCCGTTTTATTTGCGCTCTCCGGCCTGATTTGCTGGTGCGGTATCAGCCAGGTGATTGGCAATTCCGTTTCCTCTGCTTTTGAAAATGCTTTCAGCATCCCGCCCATATATACTACCGCCATTCTGGTAATCATCGCCGCCGTTATCGTGCTTCGCAAAAACGCCACGGTAAAGGTTCTGGATATTATGGTTCCCGTTATGGCAGTATGCTATTTTGTGATTACCCTGTTTATCATTGTCAAAAACGCCGGACAGCTTCCGGCCATTTTCCAGCGGATATTTATGGAAGCCTTTGGACTTCGGCCGGCAGTTGCCGGCGGTATCGGCGCTGTGATTATGAACGGCGCAAAAAGAGGTCTCTTTTCCAACGAGGCAGGTTCCGGCTCCGCTCCCTGCGCCGCTGCCGCCGCGGACGTCAGCCATCCTGCAAAAGAAGGGCTTTTGCAGGCTCTCGGCGTTTTTATAGACACCCTTGTAATCTGCAGCTGCTCCGCCATGATTATGCTGCTTGCCCCGGCAGAGCTGACCGACGGGCTGGCCGGTATGGACCTGCTGCAGACGGCTATGGAATATCATATGGGCGAATTCGGCGTTGTCTTCATTGCCGCCATTCTCTGGCTGTTCAGCTTTTCAACCTTTATCGGCATTCTCTTTTACGCAAGGTCAAATGTGGCCTATCTTTTCGGAGATAACTGGCTCTCTCAGACCCTGTACAAGGTTCTGGCCCTCGTGATGCTCTTTATCGGCGGACTGGCCGCCTATACCTTTGTGTGGGACCTGGGGGATATCGGCGTGGGACTGATGACAGTGTTTAATATGATTGTGCTGATACCTCTGGCGCCTAAGGCGATGGAGGCGCTGCGGGATTATGAGGGAAAAAATCAGACAATATGATATCACCGAAGAGTGGGCGCACTCAGGAATGATATTTGTCAGAGCTTTTGGTAGTGTAAAATAGTTTGTGTCTTTGGAAAAAAAATCCTCTTTTTTGGTAAGAA
>CAMSTM010000043.1 GCA_947063675.1 uncultured Lachnospiraceae bacterium
AATGGCAATGCTGCTTCAGGAAATCAAGAAGGAGTATAAACTGGAATCCGGCAGGTTCCATGATTTGTCGGAGCTGATTGAAACCATTTTCAGCGCGGAGGACATCCGGGGAATCAAGACCGTGTTTTTTTCCGAAATCGCGGAAATTATCGAGTGCATCCACGAGGAGGATTCCCAGTATACCCCGGTGGTCCGCCAGATTATATCGGAGGTACAGCACAATTACAGAGAAGATATGAATTTAAAGACGCTGGCGTACAAATACCACATGAACGCCTCCTATCTGGGACAGATTTTCCAGAAAGAAGCAGGGTGTTCCTTTGCCCAGTACCTGAGCAACACCAAAAACAGCATCGCAAAGGATTTGATTTTAAACACCAATATGAAAATCAACGACATTGCAAAGCAGGTGGGATATACCGATATCAGTTATTTTTACCGGAAATTCAAGCAGTGCTACGGCGTATCCCCGGCCTCATTGCGGGAAATGAAAAAATATTAGACTGGAAAAAATCGTGAAATGATGGACAAATTATTTCACGATTTTTTTTGATGAATAAAATGCAAAAAAACCTCTGGAATTTGTGCAGTAAATCTGAAAGTTTTCAACTATCAATGCAAAATGCACAATGATATAGTTTTTATAGAGAAAAACATATTGCAGTTTGGCGGATAAAAGGCCGGCTGGCAGTATGAAAAAGGAGGAGGTTTAAAGGTGAAAGCAAACACAAAAAAGGCTGCGGCTTCCAACGGAAATTTTTTAAGCAGGCTGAAAATGAACAAGGAAATGCTGATATTAAGCATGCCGGGCGCAATCTGGTTTTTATTTTTTGCGTACCTGCCGCTGTTCGGTATTCTGGTGGCGTTTAAGAAGTTCAGATTGTCCGGGAACGGCTTCTTTTACAACCTGTTTACAAGCGAAACCGTCTGGTTTGACAATTTCAAATTTCTGTTCAGCAGCGGCGACGCATGGATTATCGTGAGGAACACAGTGCTCTACAATTTTTGCTTCATTATCCTTGGAGTGGCGGTGCCGGTGGTACTTGCGCTGCTCTTAAACGAAATCAAAAACAAGGGAATGATGAAAATTTACCAGAGCTCCATGTTTCTCCCCTATTTCCTTTCCTGGGTAGTGGTAAGCTACTGCGTATTTGCATTCCTGAATCCGGAAAAGGGTTACTTCAATGCAATTATCCAGCAGTTCGGGGGGGAGCCGGTTTCCTGGTACACGGAGAAAAAGTACTGGCCCTTCATCATCATTTTTATGAGCCAGTGGAAAGGAATGGGCTACAACACGGTGGTGTATCTGGCATCCATCTGCGGCATCGACAAGACCTATTACGAGGCGGCGGTTCTGGACGGAGCGTCAAAATGGCAGCAGATTAAGTACATCACACTGCCCCTTTTAAAACCGGTAATCACCATTTTGCTGATTATGTCGGTGGGAGGAATTTTCAAGGCCGACTTCGGACTGTTCTACCAGCTTCCGAAAAACTCCGGCCCGCTGTATCCGGTAACCAACGTGCTTGACACGTACATATTCCGGGCGCTTAAGACAAGCGGCGAAATCGGAATGAGCTCCGCGGCGGCGCTGTTCCAGTCGGCGGTAGGCTTTGTCCTGATTATGATTGCAAACAAAATCGTGTCAAAGGTTGACAACGAAAACGCACTGTTTTAGGGGGGAAATTATGGCAGATAAAAATATCCGGGCAATGGTAATGTCCGAAAGAAAAATGAGAAAAGCAATGAAAAAAATGGAGGCGGAAGGGTGTAAGTACAATCAGATTAAGACGTCCACAAACGTTGCCTTTAATATCATTCTGGCTCTGCTGTCCCTGATTTGTATCGTACCCTTTATCTTTGTGGTCATTATCTCCTTTACCGACGAGGCGTCGCTTGCCATGAACGGGTATCGTTTCATTCCCGAGAAATTCAGCTTTTACGCCTATGAGTACATTATAAGCGCAGGGGAAAATATCATCAAAAGCTACGGCGTGACGATTCTCGTTACCGTTGCGGGAACCGTTATCGGCCTTTTGCTGACGGGAACCTACGCCTACGCCCTGTCAAGAAAGACCTATGCCTACCGGAAGTTTTTTACCACGGTGATTACCATTCCCATGCTCTTTAGCGGCGGTATGATAGCCAATTATCTGATAGTGACAAAGGTAATGATGCTCAAAGATACGCTGTGGGCACTGATTCTGCCCCTGTGTCTTAATTCCTTTAACATCATCGTGCTTCGGACTTTCTTTAAGACCAGTATTCCCGACGCCGTGGTGGAATCGGCCAAAATTGACGGGGCGTCGGAGTGGAGGCTGTTTTTCCAGATTGTCATTCCCATGGCGCTGCCCGGCCTTGCGACCATCGGACTTTTCCTGACGCTGGGCTACTGGAACGACTGGTTCAACGCCATGATGTACATGGACGATAAAAATCTGATTCCGCTGCAGTATCTTCTGATTCAGATTGAAAGCTCCATCGACTGGCTGGCAAACAATAAGGCCACCATGGGGGTTGACGGAATTGCAGTGGCGGCCAACATGCCGAAAGAAACCATTAAAATGGCAATCGTAGTGATTTCCACATTACCGATTATTTTTGCCTACCCGTTTTTCCAGAGATATTTCGTCAGCGGATTGACGGTAGGGGCTGTAAAAGAGTAAAATAAAAAAGGAGAAGAAAAAATGAAATTGAAAATCTGGAAGAGACTGGCGGCGGCAGGAGCCGCAATGGCAATGACGATTGGTCTTCTGGCGGGCTGCGGCGGCCAGGGGTCGGAGAAAAACGCAAACGGGGAAGAAATCGTGGAGCTTACCTGGTGGCAGATTGGCGACGCCCAGAAGGACCAGGAGAGAGTGGTGGAAAAGGCCAACGAGTACATCGCGGAAAAGATTGGCGTTAAGCTGAAAATCAACACGGCGGGCTGGGGCGATTACGACCAGAAGATGCAGGTGATTATCAACACCGGTGACGACTGGGATTTGTGCTTTACCTGTTCCTGGGCCAACAATTATCTGCAGAATGCAAACAAGGGCGCTTTTCTCGCGATAGACGAGTACATAAAGGATACGGAGATGTACAAAAATATTGATGAGCGTTTCTGGGAAGCGGCGCAGGTTCAGGGAAAAACCTACGGCGTTCCCTCCGAAAAGGAAATCGGAAGCATGCCCATGTGGGTGTTTACCAAAGAGTACGTTGACAAGTACAATGTTCCTGTAGACGAAATCCACAGTCTTGAGGATTTGGAGCCCTGGCTTAAGGTGATTAAGGAAAATGAGCCGGACGTGGTTCCCATGTATCTGACCAGCAGCTATTCCGCCCCCATTTACATGGATTTAATCCAGAACCCTGTGGGAATCGAGTACGGCGACGAAACCCTTACGGTTAAGAACGTATTTGAAACGGAAAAAATGAAATCTACCCTTCAGACAATGAGAAAGTATTATCTGGAAGGTTATATCAACAAGGACGCGGCCACCGCTTCCGACGACAAATCCGTGAAGCGTTTTGTGACAAAGGGAGACGGCCAGCCCTATGCGGAACTGGTATGGGGAAAGGACCTTGGCTACGAGGTGGTATCCACTCCGATTATGGACACCTATGTGACGAACCTCTCAGCCCGGGGGGCGCTCACAGCCATCAACGCGCAGACAAAGCACCCGGAAAAGGCGATTGAATTTCTGAACCTTCTCAACACCGACGAATATTTAAGGAATCTTTTAAACTACGGCATCGAGGGCGAGCACTGGGATAAGGTGGAGGTTCCGGCAGACGAGGCCGCGGCCGCCGAAGGAAAGCCCTATGTTTACGGCAACAAAATTAAGCTGAACGAGGAAACCAGAAAGAACTATTCCGTTTCCTACTGGGTACAGGGCGGATTGTTCAATACCTATGTACTGGAAAACGAGCCGGTTGACAAGTGGGCCACCTTTAAGGAATTTAACGCCTCATCTGTGGAAGCGCCGTCCTTTGGGTTCGACTTTGACCTTGAGCCTGTGAGCACGGAGGTTGCCGGGTTTGGAAACGTGCTTGACGAGTTCGGAAAATCCCTCTACACAGGAAGCGTTGACCCTGACGAGTATCTCCCGAAGCTTCTGGAAAAACTGGAAGCCACAGGAATCGACAAGGTTATCGACGAGATGCAGAGACAGATTGACGAATGGAAAGAAACAAAATAAGTAACACTGTATTTTTAAATCAGGGGACAGCTTTTTGAAAGCGTCCCCTCTTTGGCATCAGAAAGGAAGGTTTTTTATGGGGAAAAAGAATCACTGGCTGACTTATGACAGCACGGTAGGGGAGCTTTACGCAAGTCCGGTAGGACATGACGCCCTGGCCAGGGTGCTGCTGCAGCTTGGACTGCCGGAAAAGACTGTCACAAACAGGGCGGTTTCCGGCATGAAGCTGCGGACAATTGCAGGGCTGACAAAAAAGCGGTTCGGGACGGACTTTTTTGACGCCCTGCTTCATCTGGTAAACAGCGAGAAGGACATACCTTATGCCTCAAAAGAGGCGGTTATCCCCAGATGGTGGAAGGAGGCCGTTTTTTACCAGATTTACCCCCGCAGCTTTTGTGACAGCAACGGCGACGGAATCGGCGATTTGAAAGGAATTATCAGGAAGCTCCCCTACTTAAAGAAGCTTGGCGTGGACGCTTTATGGCTTTCCCCTGTTTATGATTCCCCCAATGATGACAACGGCTACGATATCCGGGACTATGATAAAATCATGGAAGAATTCGGAACCATGGAGGACTTTGAAGAACTGCTTTCCCAGACGCACCGCAGAGGAATGCGGCTGATTATGGATTTGGTAATCAACCACACTTCCGACGAGCATGAGTGGTACAGGCAGGCAAAGAAGCCGGACTCGCCTTACCGTGACTACTACTTTTTCCGTAAGGACGACGGGAGCCGCACTCCGCCCAACAACTGGACCTCTTTCTTTTCCGGGCCTGCATGGAAGTACGAGGAGGATTCCGAAAGCTGGGCGCTGCACCTTTTTTCCAAAAAGCAGATGGACTTAAACTGGGAGAACCCGAAAATGCGGGAGGACGTCATCGCCATGATAAACCGCTGGCTGGATAAAGGGGTGGACGGGTTCCGCATGGACGTCATCAACTATATATCCAAGGAGGACGGCCTCCCCGACGGCAATGAAACCATCGGCAGTCTGATGGGATTTACGGGAATCGAGCATTATTATTACGGGCCGAAGCTTCACCAGTATTTACGGGAGATAAGGGAAAGGGCCTTTGCGCCCCACGACGCCTTTTCCGTGGGGGAGACGCCGGGACCGGGGATGAAAATGTGCCAGCTTCTGACCGGAGAAGAACGCCGGGAACTGGATATGGTGTTTTCCTTTGACCATCTGGAAACGCCGGGACATGTGCGGTTCGAGGATTACGCGTACGATTTGAATTACTTCCGGGATTACATGACTGACTGGATGGAAAATTACGGAAACAACTGCTGGATGTCCCTTTTTTTCAATAACCATGACAATCCCCGGATGATTAGCAAGGTGACGAAGGACAGCTCCCGCCACACGGCGCTCTCGAAGCTCCTTGCAGTCATGCAGTTTACTTTGAAGGGAACGCCCTTTATCTTTCAGGGAGATGAGATGGGTCTTGCCAATTATGAGTTTACCTCCATGGAGCAGATTACGGACGTGGAGGCAAAGGGCTATTACGCCGAACACAGAAAGACCGAGCCCGGGGAAAAGGTGTTCGCCGACATCCTTGCAGGAACGAGGGAACATGCAAGGGTGCTTCTTCCCTGGAACAGCAAGCTTTCGCCCTGCCATGAGGGGCTTTATCAGAAGCCGAAAAAGGAAGTGTTTGCGGCCTACAGAAGGCTTCTTCGCCTGCGGCATGAGGAGAAGGCTTTCGTCTACGGGACTTTTCGGGTGCTCTGCAGAAGGAAGAACCGCTTTGTGTACGAGAGGGCGCTGGAGGGAAAGGTTTTTGTAATCGACTGCAATCTGGGGGAGAAGCCTGTTCGGGCATATCCTTTGAAGGGGAAGTGGAGAGTGGTTTATGATACGGTTCCGGGGAGGGACAAGGCGGGCCGGGGACGGATGCTGCAAGGATATGAGGCGAGGATAGTGGAGTATCTCGAAAAGGTCGGGGATAAAGTAACCGGGGAATGATAAAAAGAGGAGGCGTTTATGATAATACTATTTTTAGCAGTACTTATCCTGGCGGCGGTGTTTACTGGTTTTTTGCTGTTGAAAAAGAACTATGAGAAAACTGATTATTATGCTCAGACAAAAAACTCTTACATAAGCATGATATTGGACAAAGGTCGTCGGGGTGAATTTTATACCTATAAGAATCTGAAAGCCCTCAAGGGGTATAAGAGGTTTCTGTTTAACCTGTATCTGCCAAAGGAAAATGGAGAAACCACGGAAGTGGACGTTGTCCTTCTGCATGAATCCGGTATCTATGTGCTGGAATCCAAGAATTACAGCGGATGGATATTCGGGACGGAATCGGAGCAATACTGGACACAGACCCTTAAGGCAGAGAATGGCCGTACACAGAAAAACAGGTTTTTCAATCCGATTATTCAAAATAAAGTCCATTTGAAATGGCTTCAAAGATTTCTCGCGGATAAAACGCTGCCGTTTTATTCCTATATTGTGTTCAGTGAACGCTGCACTTTAAAGGATATCAGGCTGACAGGCAAAGAACATTATGTGATAAAACGGTATGATATCCTGGATGCTGTCCGGCAGAATGCCGCAAAGGCGGGGAAGAAGCTGTCAAAGGAAAGAATTGACGCTATATATAAAAAGCTTTACCCGCTTACGCAGGCTGATACCGCAAAGAAGATGGCGCATATCGAAAACGTCAGAAGTAAACAGCAGAAGGCCGGTTTGGAGCGGAAAAATGAGAAATTTGTAAAAAGAGCAACAGGAAAGTGAAATACAGGGAACGCGATTAGCACATCCAAAAGAAAAATAAATTAACAGATAAATTTATCTATAAATAGATTGATAATTTGATTGATTTTTCTGCGTAAAATATATATAATGCAAACAGGTATGATAATGTTTTTAAGGAGCGTAACTGTATGAGCGAAATGTCTGTCATGGGGATTATGAACTCAATTATACCGATTAGCCGTTTTAACAAAGGAGAAGCCAACCGGATTTTTGACGAAGTGGAAGCCAGCGGTACAAAAATTGTGATGAAGAACAACCGGCCGGCGTGTATACTCATGTCTCCCGGCAGATATGAAGCGTTGATGGAAATGCTGTCTGATTACGTCATGCAGGAGGAAGCCGACAGCAGAATGTCACATTTTAATTCTAATGAAATTCTGTCCCCGGAGGAGATTATGGACTTAATCGGTATCACGGAAGAGGATTTGAATGATGTGGAAGCTGAAATCGAGTGAGGCGCCTGCAGATGAAATGGGAAATAGCATATTTTAAGGAAGCTCTTCGGGATTTAAAACGGTTAGATGCGCATAATCGGAAAATGATAATAAAAGCAATAAATAAAGCGGCGGACGGTCTGCTTCCGCCGCCGGACGGGATTGGAAAACCTCTCGGAAACCATACAGGCTTAAGGCCCTGCTGCTACTATAAAATCAGGTTGAAGAATACGGGACAGCGGGTGGTTTATAAACTGATTACGGAAGGGCAGAATAGGAAAATCCTTATAATCTCGATAAGGGAAGACGAGGCGGTTTATAAGGAAGCGGAGCGGAGAGTACATAGTCTGGCGGCGGAGATGGATTAGTACGTGAAACATAAAAATATTTATGAAAGAAAAGGATGAGGTATTCATATGAACCAGAAGGATTTTTTGTTTTTTCAGAGGCTTTCAAAGCCGGAAGGAAAAATTGACGTTGTACTTGACACGGACACCTACAACGAGGTGGACGACCAGTTTGCGCTGGCGTACATGCTTTGCCGGAAGGACAGGATAAACTTAAAAGCAATCTGTGCGGCTCCTTTTCACAATGCAAAATCCGACAATCCGGCGGACGGAATGGAGAAAAGTTTTCAGGAAATCCACCATATTTTAAACCTGATGGGAAAAGAAGAATACGCCGGTCTGGTGTACCGGGGCTCCACAGAATGGCTGCCGGATGAGGAGACGCCCGTGCATTCGGAAGCGGCGGACAAGCTGGCGGAGCTTGCTTTTGGATACTCGCCGGAGAAACCTCTGTACATAGTGGCAATCGGGGCAATCACCAATGTGGCTTCCGCCCTGCTCATAAAGCCGGAAATTGCGGACAGGATTGTGATTGTATGGCTTGGCGGGAACGCCCACGACTGGCCGGATAATAAGGAATTTAACTGCGGTCAGGACGTGGCGGCTGCCAGAGTGGTTTTCGGCTGCGGCGCAGCGGTGGTGCAGCTTCCATGCGCCGGGGTGGTGTCCGGTTTTAAAACTACCGCCGGAGAACTGGAAATGTTTCTGCGCGGGAAAAATAAACTGTGCGATTATCTGGTTGACATTGTGGAGAGGGACGGTGCAGCGGAGAGCCCGTACAAAACCTGGTCAAGAATTATCTGGGACGTGACCGCCGCAGGATGGCTTCTGGAAGAGGATTTTATGAGAGATAAGCTGGTGCCCGCACCGATTCCGCAGTACGACCATCATTACAGCTTTGACCCTGACAGGCATTTTATACGTTACGTGTACTGGATTAACAGAGACGCTCTTTTTGAGGATTTGTTTGAGAAGCTGGCACAGGTACAGTGATGATTTTTGAAGATAGAAATTGAAAAATTGCGTATATTGTGATACGATTATGGCGGATTAAGAATTGGATTCTAAATCTGCCATAATCGTATTTACAGGGGGATGGACATATATGGATTATATTACCAGAGCCATGGAGGAACGCCTCCAAAAGTATGAGAAAACATATAAGGCAATACTGGTGACAGGTGCGCGCCAGGTGGGAAAATCAACTTTACTGAAGAAGCTGTTTGCCAACAGGAGATATGTGTCTTTGGACGACCCTTTTATGGAGCAGCAGGCGAAAGAAGCCGGCGATATGTTTTTGACTTTAAATTCTCCGCCGGTTACAATTGATGAGGTTCAGAGGGCAAAAGAATTATTCCGTTATATAAAAATAAAGTGTGATGAAAGTGACGAAAGAGGGTTGTTTTTTCTGTCCGGTTCCCAGCCTTTTCATTTGATGGAGGATGTTTCGGAATCCTTGTCCGGGAGGATAGGGATAGTTGAGCTTTCGGGGCTGTCCTTGCGGGAATGTATGAAGGATTCCTTTAACAGGCACTTCCTGCCAACACCGGAGTATGTAGCCGAGAGGAGAAGGACAGCCAGGAAGCCGGAAAATATCTGGGAAATGATTCACAGAGGGGGATATCCGGAACTCCAGCTAAGAGAGAAAGAATGGAGTGCATTTTATGCGGATTATGTGAGGACTTATGTGGAAAGGGACGTCCGGGAACTTGCGGCAGTGCAGGATTTAAATACTTTCAGGCAACTGATGATAGCTGCTGCTGCAAGAACAGGAGAGATATTGAACTATTCCGCTATTGCATCGGAGATAGGCAAGGATGTAGGGACGGTAAAAAACTGGATATCGATTTTGGAAGCCTCCGGAATCATTTATTTACTGGAACCCTATACCTCCAATGTTTTGAAACGGGCAATCAAAGCGCCCAAGCTGTATTTCCGTGATACCGGTCTTGTATGCTATCTGACCAGATGGCTGACAGCGGAAAATCTGGCCTACGGCGCGATGAGCGGACCCGTATTCGAAACTTTTGCCGTTTCCGAAATCTTAAAGTCCTTTTCCAACGAGGGACTGGATTACCGGCATTTTGTGTCGTATTACCGGGGACGTGACAGGAAAAAGGAGAAGGAAAGCGGCGAAGCCAAAGAAGCGGAAATTGATTTGATTATTGAGGAAAACGGAACCCTGTATCCAATTGAAATTAAAAAGAATACAGAAGCCAGGGCGATTATGACGTCCGCCTTTCAGGTTTTGGACCAGATTCCGGGAAAATGCCGGGGCATGGGAGCCGTTTTATGTAATTGTCCCGATGTGGGGGCATTGCGGGATAATATATTGCAGATTCCGGTCTGGTATATATAAAAAGTATAAACTATTTAAAATGCTGAACTCCCCTCTGCCCCGCCAGCATAATCCCGCCAACCACCGCCGGACAAATCCATGTGGCAAAGCGGAAGAGCAAAATTCCCGTAACCGCGCTCTGGTAATCGGCGAAGTGACCAAAGAATAAAAGGAAAACAAATTCCAGGGATACGGCTCCCGAGGGCGCAGGTATCACGCCGGCCAGCATAAAGGCCACGGCCATAAGAAAGACGCACTCGCTTACGGTCAATGCCGTTTTTCCGAAAAGAAAGCAGGCCGGAATACTGTAAAACAGCACAAGCTTTGCGCTTTGCAGACATAAAACGCCGGCCGTTTTCTTTTTCTTTAAAAGAATTTCCTTTCCCGACCGGTTTAAAAGGGTAATCTGTTCTCCCCATTTATGAAAGGTTTCCTCCCCGGAGGGTATTTTAAGGCGCAGCCGGTCAAGGAGATAAAGAGCCGCAGCAGCCAGCCCGGGAGATAAGGTAATACACAGGAAAAGCGCAATCACAAGCGCGGTTATCAGACAGCCTGCACCCATAAAGGGCAGATAGTCTCTGCAAAGATTTCCGGCGTTTTCCCCGAAGAAAAGAAAAAGGAAACCGAAAACGCCAAACAGCATAATGGCGGTTCTTTTTATTACATACTGAATCATTGTCAGAGTCGTGGCTTTTCCGGTCTCGATATTTTTCTTTGTCAGGTAATGAATTTCCGCAATGCCCGAGCCGTTCCCGAGAGTGGTAAGGCGGTAAAACTCGCAGACAAAAGCGATGAAGATGCCGCTTCTTTTATACCCGCGGGCAGACCCATGGGTATGTATCCGGGGAACGACAGTTTCCATCATACAGGATATGGTTATTCCCTCGAGGAGATAACCCGACAGGGCAAGGAGGACGCTTATGCTGAGTTCTTTCCATGTAACCTGCCGGATTCCCTCCATAATATTGGCAAGAGAATCCCGATAGAAAATCAGAGAGAGAACAAGCAGCAATAGCAGCGCCGCGCGGATTGCGGTTTTTCTTTTCCTATCTGTTTTCTGTTTCCGGTTTGAAATTTTCATAGCTGCTCTTTCTGTGAGGCGTCTCCTGCCATAGGGTATCCGCCGTATCCGCCCAGCTTTCCGCATATTCCCGGCATTTCCCGCAAAGGTGCTCCACACTTTCAGGCGACTGCAAATCGGTGGATTTTGCGCCGGATTCCTTTACTATCCGTTGGAGAATTTCGGGATTTTCCAGCATGGGACAGGGGCGCAGATGATTTTTGTTAAAGGGCTGGTTATCCCGGTAAGCCATAAACAGGGGCTGCTTTAATATTTCAAGAAGAGAATGGGTTTTGATATTTGCGCCGGAGTAATGGATGAACACGCAGGGTTCCGCGTCCCCGTTAGCGTTGATATGGAAATAATTCCTTCCGCCGGCAATACAGCCGCCCACAAATTCGCCGTCGTTCTGGAAATCCATGGTAAAGATTCCCTTTCCGGTGGTCATATTCCTGATATCCCTTACCCTCTGTTTTATGTATATCCGCTGCTTTACGGTGGGCAAAAGCTCCATAGCGGCGTCGTTTCCCACCGGCATATAATGAAAATACAGGGCATAGCGGCACCCCTTTTCTACTAAAAGCTCCACAAATTCATCACTGGTGACCGTCTCGATATTTTTGGAGGTATAGCAGATGGAGGTTCCGAAAATGAGGCCGTTTTCTTTCAGCAAGTCCATGGCGCGCATTACCTTTTCGTATACGCCGCCGCCCCGGCGCAAGTCGTTTACCGCCTCGAAGCCCTCCAGACTGATTGCCAGATAGAGGTTGCCGACTCTTTTCATTTCAAGACAGAAATCCTCATCTACCAGCGTTCCGTTGGTGTAGGCAAGAAAAGCGCAGTCGTCATGCTTTTTACAGAGCCTTAGCACGTCGGCTTTCCTTACAAGAGGTTCTCCGCCGGTGAACATATAAAAGTAAATCCCCAGCTCCTTGCCCTGGCTGATAACGCTGTCCATTTCCTCAAAGGTCAGGTTCAGTCTGTTCCCGTATTCCGCCGCCCAGCATCCGGTACAGTGGAGATTGCATGCGCTGGTGGGGTCCATTAAAATCAGCCAGGGAACGTTGCACTGGTGGATTGTGCGCATTTTTCTGATGGTTTTCGTTCCGTGGAAAAAGGCTTCAAAGCCCAGATTCAGCGCTGTGGTTCTGAGTACGTGGGGGTCAACCTCCGTAAGAATCCTGTTGATATATTTATTTAACGTGCCGTCTCTGTCGCAGACCATTTGTCTGGCTTTTTCATAATCAATATCCAGTTTTTCGCCTTTCATATAGCTTTCAGAAAGCGAAAGAATCCTGTTTACCTCCTTTTCCCAGTTTTTATCCGCATTTTTCATTGCCATATCAATGGCTTTTCCGAAAGCGGCCCTTCCGGCTTTGTGTGACATCTCGCTCATGGCAGCCCTCCTGTTTTTTGCTGAAAAAATCAAAGTACAAAGCTGTTTCTTTGATGACTATAAAATAGCAAATCTTTCGGGAACAAAAAACAGACATTGTCGTGTGTATGCCCAAAAAACAGACACTTTCCGAAAAATGTCGAAAAAACAGACATTTTTTGGAAAGTGTCTAAACAGGAAAAGGGTTTTGTTCAACTTTCTTCTCCGGAGATGCTTCTGCGTATGATTTCTTCCAGCATTCCTTTTTTTAACTGGTTCATCCGGTGAAAAATCGCCTGAATGTCATCATTCATTCCTCCGCTCAACCAGTCTACAACAGCGCCGAAGCAAATCCATTTGTAATAACGGATAATAATTTCCTTATCCTTTTTTCCCACGGAATACCCGGAAAAAAGGGTGTTGATATAGGTGGCCACCACATGGCCGCAGACCCGCCATAAGTACTGCTCATAAATATCCCGGCTGGAGGAATGGTAAAGGTGGAGCGCCGCCCGCCGGTTCTCAAGGGCAAAGGAGATGGCCGCGTCCAATCCTTCCTCAAGGGAATCCACCGTAGGATGCCGGCGGATAATCTCCTCTGCGTCCTCTAAGACAATTTCCTCTATCATAGAGGGCAAATCCTGATAATGGTAGTAAAAGGAGTTTCGGTTAATTCCGCAGTCCTCCACGATATCCTTGACGGTAATCTGGGCCACGGGCCTTTCATTAATGAGCTTTATGAAGGAATTTCTGATAGCCTGTCTGGTAAAGCCTGCCAAATTAATAACCTCCCTGACTGCGCCGGATTTCCGCGAAAAAGCGGCAGGACCGGCTTGTGGTGTTAAGATATCTTAATATTACCACAGATGGAAGGAAAAGTGTAACTGTTTAATCCGCTGTCTTTCCATCTTCCCGGATTGCGCCCTTGCATAATTAGCCGACTTATAATAAAATCCTGATTATACGGAAAAACTGCAAAAAAGGAGCTGTGGGGCGATGAAGACAAAGGGAGTACATTTTCATTTACATAACAGGCATCAGCAGAATATGGATTTGACAAAGGGCTCTATCGCGAAAGGAATTCTTCTGTTTGCGTTACCTCTTTTTCTCGGACAGCTCCTGCAGCAGTTTTATAATATGGCGGACGCCTGGGTGGTGGGAAACTTTGCGGACAATGACGCCTTTGCGGCGGTCAGTTCGGGCGGCAGCCTTACGTTTCTGATTATCGGATTTTTTAACGGGATTGCTATCGGGGGAGGAGTCATCATCTCCCGGTATTTCGGGGCGAAGGACGATAAGATGGTGCAGAAGGCAATTCACGCCAACTTTCTGTTCGGGCTTTTGTCCTCCCTTCTTGCAACTGTAGCGGGGCTTGTCCTGATTCCCGGTCTTTTGCGCCTGATGAAAACGCCGGACTCGGTCATGCCCCATTCCCTTACCTATTTCCGCATTTATTTTGCGGGGGTCTTTACGGTGATACTCTATAATATCTGTATGTCGATTATGCGGGCCCTGGGGGACAGTCTGCGCCCGCTGTATTATCTGATTTTATCGTCGTTTGTAAATGTTGCCCTGGATTTGCTTTTTGTGGCGGGCTTTCACTGGGGAGTAAGCGGTGCGGCGCTGGCAACGGTAATTGCACAGGGACTCAGCGTCCTTCTGTGTCTGCTGCGGATGTGCCGGGAGGCGGACGAGACCATCCGTCTGGATTTCCGCAAACTGCATTTTGATAAGGATATCATGTCGCAGGTACTCTGTCAGGGGCTTCCGACTGGCATCCAGAATGCCGTAATCAGCGTGGGGAATATTGTAATTCAAAGCAATATCAACGCTTTCGGGGCTTATGCGATTTCCGGGCAGGGCGCCTATGCAAAGATAGAGGGCTTTGTGTTCCTGCCGATTATGAGCATGTCTATGGTTCTTCCCACCTTTATCAGCCAGAATCTGGGCGCGAAGGAGTACGGACGGGCAAAAAAGGGCGCGGCCTTCGGTATCCTTTCCGGCATGGTTCTGGCGGAACTGATTGGCGTTATTTTTTACGTATGGGCGCCCTATGCCCTGCGGTTCTTTGTGGACTCGGAGGAGGCGGTGAAATACGGCATCATTCATTCAAGGGTGGTGGCGCCTTTCTTTTTCCTTCTGGCCTTTTCTCATTGTGTTGCCGGCGTCATGCGCGGCTGCGGGAAGGCTTTCGTACCGATGATAACCATGCTTCTGTTCTGGTGCGGCGTGCGCATCGTCTATGTGACGCTGGCGGTCAGGAAGTTTCCGGTGTTTCAGACGATTTCCTGGGCTTATCCGCTGACCTGGTCTTTAAGCTCCGTGATTTTCCTGATTGCCCTGCTTAAGCTGGACTGGGAGCGGGCGTTCGAAAGAGGATAGAGGGGGCTTTCTATGAAAAATATACACAAACGGCGTTCCGCGCCGGAAGCAGAGAAACAGGAGGTGAAGATAAATGACAGGGAAAGAAAAAACGGAAGATAAACCGTCCCTGACGGTGGACCTGTTCATGTTCATGGGACAGTCCAATATGGCGGGGCGCGGAATTGCGGATAAAGTCCGCGCGGAAGGTGTGCCGGAGCTTAAGGAAGGGGCGGGATATGAATACCGCGCCGTGTCCGCCCCTCATTGTCTGTATCCCATATCCGAGCCCTTTGGCCGGAGGGAAAACCGCAAGGGGGGAATTGACGACAAAGCGATGAAGACAGGCTCTATGGTGACCGCCTTTGCCAATGCTTATTATGAAAAAACAAATATTCCCATAGTGGGCGTTTCAGCGTCAAAGGGCGGAAGCCGGATTGATTTCTGGCAGCCGGGCGGGGATTTTCTGAATGACGCCATAGAGAGAATGAAGGCGGCGGCAGAGTTTTTAAATGCAAATCACCATATTATCCGGCACCGCTTCATGGTCTGGTGCCAGGGGGAGTCGGACGGCGATATTTCCAAACCGGGAGAGGTGTACCGGCAGGAGTTTACCTGTATGCTGGACGCTATGCTCGGCGCCGGAATAGAAAAATGTTTTTTAATCAAAATCGGACATTACAACGGCAAGGGCGGATGGAACTATGACGAAATCAGGGCGGCGCAGGAGACCATTGCACGGATGAATGAAAATGTGGTTATGGTTTCCAGAGCCTTTGGGGAGATGAAGGCGCGCGGTCTGATGAAGGACGAGTTTCATTATTTCCAGGAGGCCTATAATATCGTGGGGCGGGAGGCCGGGGAAAATTCGGCGGATTTTGTGTCGCGCATTTGCGAGAAGCATTGACAGAGTCAGGCCAGACGGAGTTTTTAGACAGGGAGGAAAAAATGCGGACTTTCAATTTATATGTTTCGGGAATTCTTTACGGCAGGCTGCGGACGGGGGATGGTCGGCCGTTTATTTGCAGACTGGATGTTTTTTCGGGGGAGCTGGGGGACTGGGAGCCTCTGACGGAAAAGGAAAACGGATTTTATAAATCCTTTGTGAAAATGGATTTTCTGTCAATTGCGGAAAAGCTGGAATTGTATGAAAAGGAATTAAAGGGCACAGGAGAAATTTCTTTTGCAGGCGAGCGTTATACCAGCGAGGACGGATGCAGTTATCTCCAAAGGGATATCAAATTTCCCAATAACAAGCTGATGAAAGCGGGGCGGCTGCTTGCGGTAACCTGTCCGGCGAGGGAAATGGTATCCGTGCTTGTGGAGGAAGGCGCCGAGGAGGAGACGTCTTTAAAAATGTGGCGGGAAACCTGGCCGGAGGAAAAGCTTTACGCCGTGACATATGCCGGAAGGTTTGACGTGCCCATGCGGGACAAGGTCAGGCTTTCCACGGACGTTTATCTGCCCGGGGGGATAAAGGAAGCAGTGCCGGCGGTCCTGGTCCGCACGCCCTATGGAAAAGAAGACGGCTGCGAAGTCTATTACCGCTATGTCCAGAGGGGCTACGCGGTTGTGATTCAGGATGTAAGGGGACGCAGCTTAAGCGAAGGAGAGTGGATTCCCAACTATTATGAGGTGGAGGACGGCGACGATACCTTAAACTGGATTGCAGCTCAGAGCTGGTCATCCCGAAAAGTGGGAATGGTCGGCGGTTCCTATCTGGGATATGTACAGTGGGCGGCGGCAGCCAGCGGCAATCCGTATCTGAAAGCGTTAATCAGCGTTGTGTGCGCAGGCAGCGCTTTTGTGGATACGCCCCGCCGGGGCGGCTCCCTTGTGTCGGGAATGCTTGCCTGGGCATTTTCCGTCTCGCAGAAGGAATTTCAGCAGAAAATGATGGAACGGGAGGACTGGGCGGAAGTGCTTAATATCCGGCCTTTAAGCGAGCTGCCGGTGAAAGCTCTGGGCTATGAAGTGCCTTTCCTTACGAAATGGTTTGAGAATAGCGATTATAATGAATTCTGGCGGCGCACCAACTGGAAGGAGCGTTCGAAGGGAGCCAGGATTCCGGCTCTTATTCAGTCCGGGTGGTTTGACGACAACGGGATGGGAACCACGGAGGCGCTTGAAATTGTCCATGATTTTCCGAAAGGGATGCGGAAAGTGATTTTAGGCCCATGGCAGCACAGCGGCAACAGCAGGTACGATATGCACGGGGTATCCTTCGGCAGTGAGGCGCTTAGGTTTGACCTGGATTATATTTACTTTCAATGGTTCGAACACTTTCTGAAAGGAATTGAAAACGGAATAGAGAAAACCGCTCCTGTGGAATATTACACGGTGGGAGAGGAAAAGTGGAAAACAGCGGAAAACTGGCCGGTGCCGCAGACAAAAACAGCTGATATCTATCTTGCCGGTAAAGGGCGGGCGCAAACCTCTGCAGGAGACGGACGCCTTGTCTTTGAAAAGCCGGAGCGGGAATGCGCCGACGCCTACGATTATGACCCGGAAAATCCCGCTGTCCATATCATTGATATGTCCGAAAATGAAATTGAAGTGCCGGAGGATTATACGGAGGAGGAGAAGCGTCAGGATATCCTCTGCTACACTTCGGAGATACTTGACAGAGATATTATTATCACGGGCGACATGACGGCGGAGCTTTACATTTCTTCCGACGCGCCGGATACGGATTTTATTGTGCGCGTGACGGACGTGGACGAAAAAGGACGTTCCATAAAGCTGGCAGACGGTATTTTGAGCGCGCGCTACAGAAACGGGTTTGAAAAATCAGAGTTTCTTGCAAAGGACGAGATTGTGTGCCTGAAAATACGAACCACAAAAATTTCCAACTGTTTCAAAAAAGGACACAGAATCCGTCTGACTGTTACCTCGGGAGCCAAAAATCTGGTGTTCCCGGGGAGCAACACAAAAGACGGATACAACAGCACTGCTTATGTGGTGGCCCATAATAAGGTTTATCACGGCGGAAGCCATGCTTCGCGGCTGACTGTGCGGGTGGAGCCGGAATAAAAAGGGATGGAGCACCATTATGGCCAGTATCTTAATCGTAGAAGATGAAAAGAACATGCAGGACATCATTTCCACATACATGCGCCGGGGAGGGCACACCTGCCTTACTGCGGACGACGGCGTGGACGCTCTGATGCTGCTGAAAAACAATCCGGTGGACTTGATGATACTGGATATCATGATGCCGAATCTGGACGGATTTACCGTGTGTAAAATCGCGCGGGAAATGAGCAGTCTGCCGATTATCCTGCTGACGGCAAGGAGCGAGGAGGAGGACAAGCTGAAAGGCTATGAATACGGCGCGGACGATTATATGACAAAGCCTTTCAGCCCCAGGGTATTGCTTGCAAAGGTAAACGCCCTGCTCCGGCGTTTTTCGGCGGGCAGCGCGGAGGCGGTAAACGCCGGGAAAATAACGGTTTTTCCGGCCGCGCATCAGGTATTTGTGGACGGTCAGGAGATTTCCCTTACCCACAAGGAATATGAGCTTTTGTCCCTTTTCATGGCAAATCCCGGGCAGATATTTTCCCGGGAACAATTGCTGAACCGGATTTGGGGGTATGATTTTGAGGGCAATACAAGGACGGTGGATACCCACATCAAGACTCTGCGTCAGAAGCTGGGAAGCGAGGGAAAGCGCATCGTGACGCTTATCCGTTCCGGGTATAAGTTTGAGTCTTCATATGGAGGAAGGGTATGAGAGAGCTGTTATCCCTCCGCACGGTGCGGAAAAAAATAGTCATGGCTTCAAAAATAGCCGGGATGACATTGATTGTTTCCTATGCAGTCACTACCCGCCTGCCTATTTCCAGAGATATCTCCCTTCTGCTATGGATGGTCTTTACCGTTTTGCTGGTGCTTGCCATGGATTATCTTCTGCGGCGTTTTATTTCGGACCCTGTTTCCGAAATCTGCGCGGCGGCGGAGAAAATGGCACAGCTTGATTTTTCGGCCCCCTGTAAAATTGATTCAGGGGATGAGTTCGGCAGCCTTGCGGAAAGCTTAAATCAAATGGCCGGAAATCTGCAGCAGGCGCTTTTGGCCCTTGAAAATGCCAATACCCGGCTCGAGGGGGATATTCAAAAGGAGAGACTTCTTTTAAAAGAAAGGAAAGAGCTGGCCGACCGGCTTTCTCACGAGATGAAGACGCCGCTGGGAGTCATCCGGGCCTACGCCGAAGGACTGCAGGACGAGACTGACGAAGAAAAAAAGCAAAGATATTCTGAGATTATTCTGTCGGAAACAGAGAGAATGGGCGGACTTATCAATACATTGCTTGATTTATCCGCACTGGAAAGCGGGGCAGCAAGGCTTACGCCGGAGAAATTCGGGTTTGTGGAATTTGCGGAAACGGTGGCGGGGCGGCTGCTTGCGGACATTCCCGACTCCCGTTTTACATTGCAGTATGAGCTTCCCGAAGGCGAGGTTTATGTACTGGCCGACAGGCAGCGTATGGAGCAGGTTTTGAATAATCTGATTATCAATGCGAAAAAGAATGTACTGCCGGGGGGAACGATAAAGCTGTCGTTAGAAAAGCGCGGGAACGAACTGCGTTTTTCCATATTTAATCAGGGAATGCCGATACCGGAGGAAGAAATCACTCAAATATGGGATAAGTTTTACCGCAGCAAGAATGCAAAATACAGCGGTTCCGGCCTGGGGCTTGCGATTGCGGCGCAGATATTATCCATGCAGAACATAAAGTACGGTGCGGAAAACCGCCCGGACGGCGTTGCGTTTTATTTTGTCATACCACTTAATTCTTAAGGTTTCATTAGTTGTTGCTTTTCCGCTGATTTTGTACTAATATATATTCTGGTGTTTTTTATGAAGTAGAAAGACAGATACAACTGATATAGATTAGAAAGGCAGGAAAGCCGGAATGAAGTTTCGTATAAAAAATTTGTTTTTTGCTGCTGCACTTTTATTGCTATCCTCAGGGTGTGGCGTATTTACGGCTCCGGGAGAGGACTCTTCTGATACGCATTCGCCGGGGAAGCCGGAATCCGGGGATGTACCGGGACTGTCCTTAGAGCAGGAAGCGGCAAAGAACCATCAGGATTATTATGGTCCCGGCGTGCCGGTGGCCCTTGTCACCGACGTCAGCTCCGGTGTAAATAACGGTTTCAATCAGGCGGCACTTAAGGGCTTACAGACTTATGCCGTGGGGGCAGGAGCATCCTATTCCTGCTACAATGTCTATGCCGATACGCCGGATGCATGTAAAAATACCGTTTTGACAGCCATTGAAAACCGGGCGGAAATCGTAGTCTGTGTCGGCGCTCACTTTGAAAAGGCAGTCGGGAGCCTGCAGGAGGAATACAGCAATATTTCATTTCTTTTGCTGGACGGCGTTCCAAGAGATTCTTCCGGGAAAGTAATTCAGGCCGCCGAAAATGTCCACTGTATCACTTACAGGGAAGAAGAGGCCGGTTATCTGGCCGGATATATGGCAACTCTGGAGGGCTATCGGAAATTCGGATTTATCGGCGGGGAACAGCTCCCCTCCGTGGAAAGATACGGATTCGGTTTCCTTCAGGGAATAGACGCTGCCGCCCATTCTATGGGGGTCAGCAATAATATTAAAGTAGATTACTGGTATGCGGGTACTTTTTCGCCAAATAAAGATATTGAAGATATGGCGCTTAGCTGGTATCAGGACGGGACGGAGATTATTTTCGCCTGCGGCGGAGCGTTGTACCAGTCGGTATTGTTCTCGGCGGAGGCCTGCGACGGTATGCTGATTGGGGTGGATATCGACCAGAGCGAGTTTTCCCAGCTTTTTCTGACGTCAGCCATGAAAGGCATTGATTCCTCTATTGTAATCGCGCTGGACGAGTTTTTTGCAAACGGCCGGAAATGGCCCGACAAGCTGGCAGGAAACACCCTTGCTTACGGCGCGAAAGAAAACTGCATCGGCCTTCCGCTTCTGGACGACGCCTGGCGGTTTAAAAAGGCCACGCAAAACGAATACCTGCAGCTTCTTGCCCGTTTAAAATCCGGCGGAATTTCAATTGACACGGAGCTTCCACTAAAGACAAACATTGCGATTGTCAACCATAATGCGCAGGAGGAAAGTGACTCTTGAATACCGGAAGGACTAAAATTAATTATCGTATCTTAATATCTGCCGTCTTTACAACGCTGTGCCTTATCCTTTTTCTTTCCGGGTGCGGAAAAGCGGAACCGGCTGTTTCACAGAAAGCTTCTCGTCCGAGGATAAATATTGATGAAAAGCTGACGAAAGGAACGGTATCTCTTTCCGCTGCGCAGCTTGCTTCCTACGGTGAAATTGTGGACTGCCTTTTTCAGGAAGACAAAGAAACGGTGAATCTCACACTGAAAATGCCGGAGATTCCCAAAAGTGACGACGCCATGATTTACCTGTTTGCCTTTGACCTCTATGAGAAGTGCAGCTTTTCCGGCAATTTCCAGAAAAAGCCTGTTGCAACCGCCAAAAAATCAAGGTATGGCAGGCTGAAATGGACTTATGAGGGACGGCAGCTTTTTCAGCAGTTTGTCCCGGCACTGCTCCTAAACGGGAAATATGTTCCCCTTTCCTCCGGCGTCTGCATCGGCAATCCTGAAATGCTGGCCGACAATGAGGGAAGCGTACCGGCGCCGAAGTCAAAAAAAGGGCTGCTGCTTGACCCGCAAATGTTGGAAACGCCCCTTCTTACGGATTTGGGTGTAAAATATGCCATTTATAACATTCCCCTTTCCCATATTATGGGGGAGACGGATAACGAGGCATTTCCCACCATTTTGTATGAGTATCAGGGAAAAACCTATAAATTTAACGGAGCCGGCATCAACGGTTATGATTACCTGTTCGGCTACCTGACGGACAGCGGAATGAACAGTACGGCGATAATTCTGAATGACTGGAACGAGGAATACCCGCAGATGATTCATCCCCTTGCCAGAAATGAAGATGTAAATGCATATTACTATGCGTTCAATACTGCGGACGAAGAAGGGTGCCAGTACCTGGAGGCGATTGCAAGCTTTCTGGCCGAGCGGTATTCCGGCAAAGAGCACGGACTTGTGTCGAACTGGGTCATTGCAAATGAAATCAACCAACAGAAAATCTGGAATTACATGGACACGGACGATATTGAAATGTATTGCGCCGAGTTTGAAAAAGCAATGCGGATTTTCTATAATGCGGCAAAGAGCTATTATGCCGACGCCAACGTTTATTTCAGCATTGACCATGAATGGAACAGCAATAAAAATAACGATGATAAGAATTTCAATGCGAAAGAGCTTGTGGAAACCATAAATGAACTCGCGAAGCAGAAGGGAAATTACAACTGGGGGCTGGCCATTCACCCATACCCCGACCCCCTTACAAGGGTGAATTACTGGACGGAAAGCTATGACAAGACGGTTAACGCGCCGCTTCTTACGCTGATGAATTTAAGCACGGTAACGGATATGCTGACAGGAGAGGAATATCTTGACAGGAACGGGGAGGTGCGGAGCATCACGGTAACGGAGCTGGGCTTTTCCTCCGCTTCCGGGGAAAAGCTGCAGGCGGCGGCGTTTGCCTACTGCTATTACATACTGGAAGCCAATCCTTACGTGGACGCATTTTTTATGAACCGTCAGACAGACGCCCTGGAGGAGGTCAAGCAGGGGCTTGCTTTCGGGATTTACAATATGGACCAGACGCCCAAATATATCCTGGATACATTCAAATATATCGACACCAGCCAGGCAAAGAAGCATACGGAGTTTATTTTGAATATTCTCGGGGCGGACAGCATTGAGGAGGCTCTTGCGTGGGCGCAGTAGGGAGAAACAAACGCTGCCGCGCTTTGCCGGTCTGCTTATTGTAACCAAAAACCATGGATTTTCGGCGAAAGCCTAAAATTTTCCATGGTTTTTTTATGCCATAAAAGATAAAGTAATGTGGAATATACATGGGACGGAAAGGTCCGGGAGCGGGAAACTGCCCGGGAGACAGGAGGTACAGGAAATGAAGGAATCGGAAAGCGGCGAGGAAAGGAGCGGGGAAGAAAATGCATGACGAGACAGAAAAGATGCGGGAAGAAGCGGACAGGATGATTACAGGAATTATCGGGAAGGTTCTGCCGGGAAGCGCCGTCAAAAAAGCGCTTGCAAACTATGAAAAGGACAGGCCTGTTCGCGTGATTGCCCTTGGGAAAGCTGCCTGTGAGATGGCAGAAGCGGCAAGGGAGGCCCTCGCAGAAAACATCAGCCGGGGGCTTATCATCACAAAATACGGACACAGCAAAGGGGCGACGGAGGGCTTTGAGACTGTGGAGGCCGGGCATCCGGTTCCCGACGAAAATTCCGTTCTCGGAGCGCGCAAAGCCATAGAGATGGTAAAAGAGGCCGGAGCCGGGGAACGGATTCTTTTGCTGATATCCGGAGGCGGCTCCTCACTGATGGAAATGCCGGAGGCGGAGCTGACGCTAACGGATATTCAAATGGTGACAAAAAAGCTGCTGCGCTGCGGCGCTTCCATTCAGGAAATCAACAGGATAAGAAAGCGCTTATCTGCGGTGAAGGGCGGAAAGCTGGCAGCCCTGTGCCCACAGGCGGAAATTCACCAGATAGTGCTCTCCGATATCATCGACGACGATTTGGAGCAGATTGCATCGGGCCCGGCCTGTGAGGACACCACAACCAATGAGGAGGTCAGGGAAATTCTCCGAAAATACCGGATAAGCTTTTCTCCTCCTGTTATGGAAAAGCTGTTTAGCGAAACGCCGAAACATATAAATAATGTGACTTCGGAGATTGTGGGGAGCGTCAGGGAGCTCTGCCGCCATGCGGCGGATTTTGCCGGGAAGAGCGGATACCGGCCGTTTATTTTAAGTACCGGCTTAGACTGCGAGGCAAAAGAGGCCGGAAAGCTCATTGCCTCTGCCGCAAGAACCATTTGCGAAAGCAGCGGAGGGTGCGCGTTACATACTTTAAAGAGGCCCTGCGCTCTGATATGGGGCGGAGAGACGGTGGTGACTGTGCGGGGCAAAGGAACGGGAGGGCGAAATCAGGAGATGGCACTGAGCGCCGCCCTTGGCATTGCCGGGATGGAAAAGGTCGTTTTCTTCTCTTTCGGTTCAGACGGAACGGACGGGCCCACGGACGCGGCGGGCGGAATGGTGGACGGATACACGATTTCCAGAATCCGGGAGAAGGGACTTTCGCCTGAGAGGCTCCTTGAGGAAAACGATTCCTATCACGCCCTTGCATGTGCCGGGGATTTGATTGTGACGGGGCCTACGGGGACAAATGTGAATGATGTGGCGGTTTTATTGTGCAGGTAAGTTGGCGAGGGTTTGCCAGGGAAGTGCGTAAATGGATAGGATATTTTCGGGCTGTCGCAACAAGAAAAAAGCATACAAGATATAGCGTTTTTTCATTTTATGCAAAAAGGCAATATCCTGTATAAAAATTTCTTAATGCGACGGCCCCTATTTCCTGTCCTTGAGTGTTCAGTTATTCGGATATTACTTTGCAGCGTTTTTTATAACATGCAATACCATATTTGCGTATGGTGGTCATACCGTCGTCTATCAATGCTTCTTCATAATTTCTGTCATTAATCTGCTTCAGAGCATCGGCACATGCCCTGTCAAAGTCGGCTTTCCCGGCATATTTTAATTCGATGATGATACCGACTTCCTTTTCCTCGACTTCTATGCTGATATCACTGTATCCGTCTCCGCATTCAGCATTGGAACTGACTTTCCAGCCGCTTGCTTCTGCAAATAATCCCAGTAGAATGCCATGATAAAAATTCTCTTTCATGTCTTTTCTGACACTGGTATCACGGATGCTGATAGTTTTTCTCAGGTATGATGTAAAACCTTTCTCAATGGCGTCCGTATTATTTTCTTCAAACGCTTTGCAGAAACTTTCCAGCATTTGTAAGTCTTTCTTTGTTTCCGCCCTAAACCATTCCTGTATCTGTTCCTCAAATATCCATTGCACTTCTTTATTCGGAATGATTAATCCAGTCAGATTACCCTCATCTTTCCCACACTTTGTCAGATAGCCGGTGGTAAAAAGGATACTCCACAGGTTTTCAATAGATGAATCCAAATCTCTGTAGGTTAATTCCTGCCGTATTTTCTTTTGAATACTTTTACCGTCAAGCAGAAGTTCAATTTCATTTCTTGTTATTCCGTCTGATTTATCTATAAATTTTCGGATAATATTGTTACTGCTGGTATTTACCCAATAATTCTGCGGTTCTGACACACTTCCGTCACGTAAATCACCGCAGTAATTTATTACATCCCACGGACAGTATATGTTGGTATTTCCAAACAGATAGCCGTCATACCACTCCTTTACAGCACCATACTGGCCCATAAATCCATAATACGCCAGCATCTGCCGAACTTCTTTATCCGTAAAACCAAAATATTCTCTGTAGCGGACATCTTTTATGGTGTATACGTTAAAATTATTCAGTCCTGTAAAAATACTTTCTCGACCTGTTCCGTGAAGAAGCGAAGCTTCTTCTGATGGCTCGGCGAATGCCGAGACTATGCATCCGGTAAGAACTGCAAAGTACAGGCTGCTGTTTGTTTTAAGTGCCTGTCCAAACAGGGTTCTGATAAAATTAACCATGGTGTCATAGTATCCGGCCAGATCG
>CAMSTM010000044.1 GCA_947063675.1 uncultured Lachnospiraceae bacterium
TTTTTCCTGAAAATCTTTTTCATTTTCCTCTTGACATATTACCAAATTGCTTTCTATGTATAAATTGTCAATTGAAGTCCGGATTTCTAACAAAGAACAATGAATAGCATTGTCAGTTAATTGCAAGAAAAGATAGAACATTTCAGAAAAATGACATAATTATCTTAACATGTAAATTCACTTTCAACAAGTAAAAAATGGACAGTTTACAAATTGTTTAGAATTTATTCATATAAAAAGAATTTTTATGTAAGGCAGAAAAGGGCTGCCGTGCCGGTAAATGCCCGGTAAGGCAGCCCGCCTGGTTATATGTGGTTCCATTTGCCCTGCGTCAGCAGTACTCCCGCAGATTGATGAAAGTGACGTAAGGAAGAGCGTTTCTGGTATATCCGTTTGTGCGGATATGGATGTTATTCTGCTGCTCTTTCTCACATGATTTGTCCAGTATTTCCGAAAAGATTCCTTTGGCCGGAGAACTGGAATGTTTCTGTCTGGACTGGTGCTTTTTCTCGTCGGAACAGGCTTTCTTAAGAGGCGGTATCACCATGACCGCTTGAACTTTATAAAGCGATTCATATCCGTATGCTTTGACAATCCCTCCCTGGATTAAAATTTATATGTTCTGTTATATATATCGGCAAAATGGATAATTTCTATAGAGAACAGAGCGCAAAACCACAGGAAAAATATTCCGCAATTTAAATTTGCCCTGTGTTGTAAGAAGTATCTGTTTGTGGGATAATATTGAAAGCGAGGTGCAGTTATGTGTACGGCAGCAACTTATAAAACGAAGGATTTTTATTTCGGAAGAACGCTGGATTACGAATTTTCCTATGGGGATGAAATTGTGGTAACGCCCCGGGCGTATGCTTTTCATTTCCGTGAAGCAGGAGAGATGGAAAGGCATTACGGGATGATTGGAATGGCCCACGTGGCGGAGGGCTGTCCGCTGTACTATGAAGCCGTGAATGAAAAAGGGCTTGGCATGGCGGGGCTTAATTTTGTGGGAAACGCTTTTTATGGAGAGAAACGTCAGGATAGGGATAATATCGCTCAGTTTGAATTTATTCCGTGGATTTTAGGAGACTGTGCTTCGGTAAGCGAGGCCCGGAAGAAACTGGAAAGAATCAACCTGATAAACACGCCTTTTAACGACAGGCTTCCTTTGGCACAGCTTCACTGGATTATCGCGGACAGGAACGGGGCAGTAACGGTGGAATCAGTAAGGGAAGGGCTCAGGATTTATGAAAATCCGGCGGGAATCCTCACCAACAATCCGCCCTTTGACGAGCAGATGTTCCGGTTAAATAATTACATGAATTTATCGGCAAAAGAGCCCGTAAACCGTTTTTCGGACACGCTGCCGCTTCATGCATACAGCCGCGGCATGGGGGCGTTGGGGCTGCCCGGGGACTTATCCTCCGGTTCCCGGTTCGTGCGCGCTGCCTTTGTAAAAATGAATTCCATATCGGGGGATTCGGAAAATGAGAGTGTCAGCCAGTTCTTTCATATTCTGGGAAGCGTTGACCAGCAGCGGGGATGCTGCGAGGTATCGGAGGGAAAATACGAGACGACTATTTATACCTGTTGCTGTAACTGCGATAAGGGAATTTATTATTACACCACCTATGAAAACCATCAGATTACGGCGGTGGACATGCACAGAGAGGATTTGGACGGCAAAAAGCCTGTAAGATATTCCCCGGTATACGGAGAGCATATTTACAGGCAGAATTAGCGCTCAAACTTAAGGAACGGGGGGCACGAGATAGGAGGAAATGTTGTATTGCCGCTCGCCGCTGTTTTTCCGGGCGGCTGAGGGCGTACAGCCGTAAAGCTCCTTAAAGGCGCGGTTAAAGAGCTTTTGGTTGGTAAAGCCGTTGTTTTCCATGATTTCCGCCACAGGAGCATCCGTGTTTACAAGGTCGTGATAGCTGTGGGTGAGCCGTGTTTCGTTGAGATAATTTACAAAGGAAATTCCCATATTTTTCTTGAAAAAGCGGCAGAAATATTCTTTTCCGACGCCAATATGGGAGGCGATATCCAGTAAAGACACAGGTTCGCGGAAATGCTCCTCCACATAAGCAATAATTTCCCGGATTCGTTCCCTTGTGAGAACGTCGGTGTCGTTGAGCTTCGGAGCCGTGTTGGTGGAAAAATCCCGAATCAGGCGGGCCAGTATCTGGAAAACAAGTCCCTGGGCTTCTAACTGGAAGGCGGTGGCGTCCTCGATATAAATCCGGGTCAGGGTCTCCATCATCCGGCAGATTTCAAGGTAAGCCGGAAAGCGCTCATCGGGGATTTGTTCAGGGTAGCATTCAATCTGATACAGCTCGATATCAGGGAAAAACGTCTGCATATGCTTTTTTAAAATGTGGATGCAGATGTACATACTTGTATCCTTATAGGAGTGAGTGCTGTGTACCTTGCAGGACTCTACCGCTATGAGATGCTTTTTTAAAAGACGGTATTTCTTTCCCTCAATGGTGATGGAAGATTCTCCGTTTAAGGGGTAAAGGAGCTCTAACTCCTCATGCCAGTGATGGGGCCTGTGGCCGCCGGTAACTGTCTGGTATGCAATCAGAATGCCGGAGATTTCAATTTCCTTGTGGTTCATGCAGTAGGCTTTATTCATTGGGCGCTCCTTTCAGGTGAGGGGTAGTTGTATTATACATATTTTGGCTGAAAGAGTCAAAGAGAGTGGGAGGAACTTATATGACGGAAAATGAGATTGGGAAAATTGTAGAAAGGCAGCGGTCTTTTTTCAGGTCGGGAGCGACGCTGGCCGTTGATTACAGGATTAGGGCGCTGGAAAAATTACGAAGCTGTATTAAGGAAAACGAAAAAGAGATTGCCCGGGCGCTTTATAAGGATTTGGGGAAAAGCGCATTCGAGAGTTATATGTGCGAGACGGGGCTGGTGCTTGACGAGCTGGGGTATATGCTGCGGCATGTGCGCGCTTTTTCACGGGAAAAGAGGGTTTTGACGCCTCTTGCCCAGTTCGCCTCCCGGAGTTTTCAAAAGCCGTCGCCTTATGGGGTAACGCTTATTATGAGTCCCTGGAACTATCCTTTTTTACTCACCCTTGACCCTCTTGTGGATGCGATTGCGGCGGGCAATACGGTGGTGCTTAAGCCAAGCGCATACTCGCCTTATACCGGCGGGCTGATAGGAAAGCTGGTGGAGGAGTGCTTCCCGAAAAAGTATGTCGCGGTGATTACCGGAGGGAGGGCGGAGAACGCCTGTCTTCTCCGGGAAAGGTTTGATTTTATCTTTTTTACGGGCAGCCAGTCGGTGGGAAAAGAGGTTATGAGGAAAGCGGCGGAGCATCTGACGCCTGTAGCCCTTGAGCTTGGGGGGAAAAGCCCATGTATTGTGGAAAAGAGCGCGGATTTGAAGCTGGCGGCAAGGCGGATTGTGTTTGGAAAATTTTTAAACTGCGGGCAGACCTGCGTTGCGCCTGATTATATCTGCTGTGACAGGCGGATAAAGGACGCTCTGGTGTCGGAGCTGAAAAAGGAGCTTTTAAGGCAGTACGGCAGAAATCCTCTGGAAAATCCCGGCTACGGGAAAATCATTAACGAGAAGCATTTCGACCGGATTTGCGGGCTGACAGATAAAAATAAAGTGGTTCATGGCGGCGGCAGCAGGCGGGAGACGCTGCAGATAGAGCCTGCAATTATGGACAATGTCACTTATGAGGACGCGGTGATGAAGGAGGAGATATTCGGGCCGGTGCTGCCTATTATTACCTATGACAGTCTGGATGAAATGCTGAAAGAGATAAATGAGAGGCCGCATCCACTGGCGCTTTATATTTTTACGAAAAATCCCTCTATAGCCGAAAAGGTCACGTCCTTTTGCAGCTTTGGAGGCGGCTGTGTAAACGACACAGTGATTCACCTTGCCACCAGCCGTATGGGCTTTGGAGGCTTTGGGGAGAGCGGTATGGGCGCTTATCACGGAAAAGCAGGATTTGACGCTTTTTCCCATTATAAAAGCATTGTGGATAAAAAGCTCCGGCCTGACCTTCCCATGCGTTATCAGCCTTACCGGGAGTCTTATGAAAAGCTGCTGCATCTGTTTCTGAAATAAGTTTTGTTTCCTGTCTGTACAGGCACCGTTTTTCATTTCCTTACATATAATGATACGAAAGCTATTGCGGAGAAGTTTTTTATGGCGATTGGTTATCTGCTTGTGCAGGCAAGGACAGCTCACGGCGCCGTTCCTATAAGCGGGGTACAGGTAAGGATTCAGGACAGCGCGGGGCGTCCGGTTTATGAGCTGACGACAGATGAAAACGGGGAGACGCCGATGGTTTCCCTGGAAACTGTGGATAAGAGTCTTTCTCTGGATTCCGGATATTTAGGGGAACCTTATAAGAGTTACGAGGTTTTTGCAGGGGTAAGAGGATTTCTCCCCATTCATGTTTCGGGAGTTGCAATTTTCGAAGGGGAGAGAGCCGTGCTGCCCCTTGCCCTTGTTCCGGAGGGAAAGGAAGATGGACAGGTGGGAGGCGGCGGACGGCAGGGCATGATGGAAATTACAATCGGAAAGCCTGCCGTGGCGATGGAAGGGGAGCGGCATCAGGAGGGACCCTTATCCTCAGCCTATGTGCTCCGCTATGTGGTAATCCCGAATCCGATTACGGTACATCTGGGAAGCCCGTCGTCCCAGGCTGCAAATGTGCAGGTTTCGTTTCCTGACTATGTAAAAAATGTGGCAAGCAGCGAAATCTATCCTACCTGGCCGCAGGAGGCTCTGCGGGCCAATATCTATGCGATTATCACGTTTGCGCTGAACCGGGTTTTTACAGAATGGTACAGAAGCCGGGGCTATGGATTTGACATTACAAACAGCACAGCCTATGACCAGGCTTTTGTTTACGGACGTACCATTTACGAATCCATCAGCAGAATTGTGGATGAGATTTTTAACGAATATGTGCGGATAAAAGGACAGAATGCGCCTTACTTCACCTCCTTCTGCAACGGAACCACAGCCACCTGCGCGGGACTCTCACAGTGGGGGACGGTGACGCTGGCACAGCAGGGGCTTACTCCTTTGCAGATACTTCGGAATTACTATCCGCCGGATATCGAAATTGCGCAGACAAATATTGTCACCGGCGTATTATCCTCTTATCCCGGCACGCCGCTTCAGACGGGCAGCACCGGACTGAATGTACAGACCGTACAGACCTGGCTGAACAGGATACGGAAAAACTATCCTGCCATTCCGGTGATTAATGATGAAACAGGGGTTTTTGGAAGCAGTACGCGGGCAGCAGTGACCAGATTTCAGGAGATTTTCAATCTGACGCCGGACGGAATCGTGGGAAAATCCACATGGTATAAAATATCCAGCCTTTACACGGCGGTGACCAGACTGGCGGAGCTTGACAGCGAAGGAACCAGCCTCGGAATCGGAACCGTTCCTCCTGATGTGGTTTTGCGTCAGGGGGACAGAGGCAATGACGTGATAACCCTCCAATATCTTCTGGATATGCTGTCGGAATTTTATGCCGGGATACCGTCCGTAAGCCAGGACGGTATTTTCGGGAACGGAACAAGGCAGGGCGTAATTGCATTTCAGCAGCTTATGGGGCTTTCTCCCGACGGCATTGTGGGGCCGGCTACATGGAACGCGCTCTATGACGCTTATCTGGGAGTTCTGGAAAATGTTCCCATCCCCAAGCCGGAGGAGGGCGTTACAATTTATACGGTAAAATCCGGGGATACCTTATGGCTGCTTTCCCGAAGATTTAATACTACGGTGGACGCAATCAAAAGATTAAACGGCCTGACCGGCGACGAACTGAGCATCGGCCAGGTATTGAAGATTCCTTCCGAAGGCGTCAGTCCTTATTTTGAATATATTGTCCGCTCCGGGGATACCTTATGGCTGCTTGCCAGAAGATTTAATACCACAGTGGACGCCATTAAGCAGATGAGCGGAATAAGCAGCGATGCTTTGAGTATCGGTCAGGTGCTTCGGATACCCGCGTAGGACGCTGCGCGCCGGAAAGAAACCAAAAACAAATATAAAATATGGCCCTGTACGGATAAATATTAAGTGCAGCTGCGTTTTTGCAGGGAACTTCTTAGACGGCTTATGCGTACAGGGCTCATTTTATCAGCCGCATTTGTGCACGGCAGTTACTTTTTACAGAAATTTTACAATACCCGCATAGCGGATTTGAAAATAGTATTGTATGATGGAAAACACAGCAGAAAAAAGGAAAGAGGAAAATAGCTGATGATTTTTTGTGTGGAAGACGACAATTCGGTTCGGGAGCTGATGATATATACGTTGAATGCCGCAGGCTTTGAGGCGCGGGGGTTCTCCGGCGGGAAGGGAATGTTTGCGGCCCTTAAGGAGGAAATGCCGGAGCTTATCATGCTCGATATTATGCTGCCCGAGGAAGACGGGATTATGATGGACGGAATTGCCATCTTAAAACGTCTCCGCGGCAATGCGGCCACAGAAAAGCTGCCGGTGATTATGGCGACGGCCAAAGGGACGGAATACGACAGGGTTATCGGTCTGGACCTTGGGGCGGACGATTATCTGACCAAGCCCTTTGGGATGATGGAAATGGTGTCCCGCATAAGGGCGGTGCTGCGCAGAAGCAGGCCGAAAGAAGAAATAAGAATTTTGCGTATTGGAAGTCTTGAACTGAATTTGGAAGGGCATACTGTTTCTGTGGGCGGAAGCAGAGTCCTGCTCACCTTAAAGGAATTTGAGATTCTCCGGCTGCTTATGGACAATCCCGGCAGAGTATTTACGAGGGAACAGCTTCTTCAAAGCGTGTGGGGCGCTTCCTATATGGGAGAAACCCGAACAATTGACGTGCATATCGGCACTTTGCGTGCAAAGCTTGGCTGCTGCGGGGATTATATTGAAACGGTCCGGGGAGTGGGATACCGGATGGAAGGGTAAGGGAAGGACAATATGACGAAACGTATTTTCAAATCCATGTGTGTTGTGGCATTAAGCGTTTTTCTGGCCTCTCTGGTCATGTTTATCGGCATTCTCTATGATTATTTTTCCAGTATTCAGAAACGGCAGCTTGCAATGCAGACGGACCTTGCCGCTTCCGGCGTTATCCATGCGGGAGCAAGCTACTTTGAAGGGCTTAAGACAAAGGATTACCGCATTACCTGGATAGACAAAAGCGGCACTGTGTTGTATGACAGCAGGTCAGAGGCAGTTGAAATGGAAAGCCATCTGGAAAGGGAGGAAATCAGACAGGCGTTTTCCGAAGGATACGGCGAAAGCGTAAGGTATTCCACAACGCTGCTGGAGAGGGCGGTCTATTGTGCCAGGCGTCTGCCGGACGGAACGGTGCTGCGGCTTTCCATTGCCCAGAATACGCCGGTTATTCTGGTTATGGGTATGCTCCAGCCCATCTGCCTGATTATTATGGTGGCATTCATTCTCTCCCTGTTTCTGGCGTCCCGGTTATCGAAAGCAATTGTAAAGCCGCTTAACGAGCTGAATCTGGACGAGCCATCCTCTGATGGCGGATATGAGGAAATTACGCCGCTCCTTGAGAGAATTGCGGCACAGCAGGAGGAAATCCGCAAAGCAGAGCAGATAAGGCGTGAATTTACAGCCAACGTGTCCCATGAACTGAAAACGCCGCTCCATACGATTTCGGGAAGCGCGGAGCTTATGATGAACAAAATGGTAAAGCCGGAAGATATCCCCGGATTTGCCGGGCGGATTTACGGAGAAGCCGGGCGCATGATTTCTCTGGTGGAGGACATTTTGAAGCTTTCTCATCTTGACGAGGGAGCAGAGGAGATGAAACGGGAGGAAATTGATTTGTATTTTCTTGCACAGGAGACCGTGCAGGCGCTTATGCCGGCGGCGGAGCATGCGGGCGTCAGCATTGAGCTTTCCGGCGAACCGGCTGTGATTTCCGGTTTCAGACAGCCCCTGGAGGGGATTTTGTTTAATCTCTGCGACAATGCCATTAAATATAACCGCAAGGGAGGCAGGGTTTTTGTTACGGTGAGTAAAAGGGACGGGGGAGCAGAGCTTAAGGTGTCCGATACAGGCATCGGAATCCCCGACGAGCATCAGGAACGCATTTTTGAGAGATTTTACCGGGTGGACAAGGGGCGTTCCAGGGAAATCGGAGGAACCGGACTGGGACTTTCCATTGTGAAGCATGCGGCAATGCTCCATGAGGCGGAGATAGAGGTGGAAAGTACCGTAAATGTGGGGACTGCCGTCACTGTACATTTCCCCGGCCGTTCCTCATAAAGTAAAGCTCGTATCCCGCAAAGAAATAATGGATTTACTCCCCCCTTTTTGCTATACTATAACCAACTTTGGAAACAGCAGGAAAGGGGCGCAGTGTCATGGAAAACAAAACGGAAATCAAGCCGCCTGTGGAGGCGCGTTATCGGAAGGAGCTTTTGGCGCTGAAAGCGTCGGATACCGGGAGAAAGCCGGAAAACTGGCAGTTGTCGCCGAAGGCGGTCCGGACCTTTATTCTGGGGAGCAGAGAGCCGCTTTTCTGGAATGGGGAGGAAATTGTCATCAGGAGGAAATATCTGGGCAACGACGCACTGGTGGAACGCTGTATCATCACGCTTGCGGGAAACCGGGGGCTTATGCTGGTGGGGGAGCCGGGAACGGCCAAAACCATGCTGTCAGAGCTTTTATCCGCAGCTGTCAGCGGAACCAGCACGAACACTATTCAGGGGACGGCGGGCACTACGGAGGATATGATTAAATACAGCTGGAACTATGCGCTTTTGCTGGCCAAAGGGCCGGTCAGGGAAGCGATTGTTCCGGCTCCTTTATATGTGGGAATGGAAAAGGGGATTCTCACCCGGTTCGAGGAGATTACCCGTACTCCGGCGGAGATTCAGGACAGCTTAATCTCCGTGCTCAGCGACAAGGTGCTAAATGTGCCGGAGCTTGGGGAGGAAGGGCTTTTATTTGCCAGAGCGGGCTTTAACGTTATCGGGACGGCCAACACCAGAGATAAGGGCGTCAATGAGATGAGCAGCGCATTAAAGCGGCGTTTCAATTTTGAGACGGTGATGCCGGTGAAGGATGTGGCACTTGAAAAGCAGATTATCGTGAATGAAGTGGAGGCCCTTGCCCGCGAGAGCGGCGTTGACATGCCTGTGGACGAGGACGTGGCGGAGCTTTTAGCCTCCACCTACCATGAACTTCGGGAAGGGGTATCCTCCATGGGACACCGTATCGACAGGCCGTCGGCTGTGATGAGCACGGCGGAGGCGGTTTCTGTTTATTATCAGACCATGATGACGGCTTATTATTACGGAGATTCCCGGATGGATCTGGGCTGTCTTGTCCAGAACCTGACGGGAGCTGTGCAGAAGGAAAACAGCGACGATATGGAAAAGCTGCGGAGTTATTTTCAGACGGTTGTGCGGGATAAGGGAGGCAGAGAGGGCGGTTTATGGAACAGCTATTACGAGGCCAGGAAATATCTGAGGTAAGCGGAAGAAACCGGGAAAAGTTGGATTTCTCCGCACCGACGCTGTTTTTCCCGGTGCGCCATCACAGCCCTGTGTGCGCCTTTCACCTGCAAAAGGCAATCGCCGCTTATGAACCTGGCTGCATTCTGATTGAAGGTCCGGCAAATGCCGGGGAGATGATTCCGGTGCTGGCTCACAAGGACACGAAAGCGCCTGTGGCTCTGTATTACTTTTATAAGGACAAAAAGGAAGACTACAAATGCTACTACCCCTTTCTGGACTGCTCGCCGGAGCTTGTGGCTGTCCGGGAGGCGGAAAGAAGGGAAATTCCGGCACGATTTATCGACCTTCCCTACGGGGAAATCCTTCTGGGAACCCAGGCCCGGAAGCAGACCGTAAACGACGATTATCTGCTGAGCAGAAGCAAATACATAAAGCTTCTCTGTGAGAAAACAAATCTTCGCAGTTTTGATGAAATCTGGGAAAAATATTTTGAAATCGGCGGGCTTTTTATGGAGACGGAAGCCTTTATGGCGCAGATGAACGCTTACTGCTCTCTGTTAAGAAGCCATACGCCACAGGAAGAGCTTAAGGAGGACGGCTGCCTTTTGCGGGAGCAGTACATGGCGGAACAGATTGCAAAGGCCTGCAGGGAGTACGGAAAGGTTCTGGTGGTTACGGGAGGCTTTCACGTAGACGGCCTTAAGGGGCTTCTTTCAGAAAAGGACGGGGAGCTTTCCTATGTTGGAGATAAGGTAAAGCTTCATAATATTTCCTCTGAAAATCAGGGGGTTTATCCCCTTTCCTATTCAATGGAAGCGGCGGATGCGCAGAACGGCTATGCCAGCGGAATGCTGTCTCCCGGATTTTACCAGCAAGTGTGGGAAGGGATTGCGGAAGAAGGTTCGCCTGTAGGGGTATATGAAAAGGCGGTGCTCCATCAGCTGGTGAGCACAGGGCGGGCGGCAAGAAGAAAAAAGGAGGCGGTCTCCTCCTATGATGAGATTTGCGCGCTTATGATGGCAAAGGATTTGGCGGCCCTTCGAGGTAAGAGGGAGCCGGGGCTTTTTGAGCTGAGGGATGCGGCTCTTTCCTCCTTTGTGAAAGGGGAATGCAATCCTTCCACGGATTTGCCGCTGCGGCTTTTGCAGGAAATCAATACGGGAAGGCAGGTGGGAGAGCTTTGCGCAGATGCGCCCCGGCCGCATCTTTTATCTGATTTTGAGGAAAAATGCAAAAAATACGGCTTTAAGATTCAGACCGCTGCCAGAGGAGAGGTGGAGCTTTCGCTGTTTACGAAGAAAAGACATCTTGAAATGAGCCGCTTTCTGTATCAGATGGAGTTTTTGGAAACCGGATTTGCCAGAAGATTAAAGGGCGCGGATTTGGTAAACCGGAGGGATAAAAACAGGATTCGGGAAATCTGGAGCTACCGGTTTTCCAGTCAGGTTCTGGCGGCTCTTGTGGATGTGTCCATGGCCGGGGGAACGGTCAGAGATGCGGCCCGGACGCAGCTTTTAAAGGCGTTTGAAAAAAGCGCCGGCAGCAGGGATGCGGCCCGCCTTATGACCCAGGGCTTTCTGATGGGATTTTTGAAGGAGCAGGCGGGTTTCGGGGCTCATATGGACGAGGTTCTTGCAAAGGACGGGGATTTCTTTTCCCTGGCGGAGGGCTTTTCCCATTTGCGGATGCTCTATGAGCTTAAGGAACTGTATCAGACGGAAGATGCCGGGGAACTTTCAAGACTTCTTGGCATTGCCTTTCAGAAAATTGTCCAGCTCCTGCCTTCTATGGCCGGAGTAAAAGACAGACAGCAGTGGGAATGTATGGAGCACTGTCTGTCCTTGTATCAAATCACAGGCAAGGCGCAGTTTGCCGGCTTCCATCCGGTGCTTTTAGAATCATTTGAAAGGCTTCTCGGCGCCAGGGAGGTTTCACCGGGGCTGGAAGGGGCTGTCTTAGGGCTTCTTCATGGATATGACAAAGAGATAGATGAGCGGATAAGGGAAACAGCGGCGGGATATCTGGAGGGAACCGAAAAGCAGCGGTCAAAAAGCGGAGAGTTCCTCCGGGGGCTTTTTTATACGGCAAGAGATTTTATTTTTGCCCGTCAGGGCTTTCTTCCCATGATTGACGGGCTTTTAAAGGAACTTTCAGGCGAGGATTTCATGAAGCTTATGCCTGAGCTCCGTCAGGCTTTCGGCTACTTTACCCCGCTGGAAATCGACAGGATTGCCAGAGAGGCGGCAGCTTTAAACGGGGCGGAGAAAAAGGCGCTTTTTAAAGGAAGAAGCGTTTTGCCGGCGGAATATGAATACGGGGAGGCGCTGGATTTGTATGCGCGCGGGCGCCGGGACAGGCGAGGAACAGCAGAATGAATACAGGTCAGTTAAACAGATGGCGGCTTATTTTAGGAGGCTATGCCAAAAATCAGATGGGTTTTGATGGAAACGCCGGACTTTCGGAAGGGGTTTCCTGCGTGGATTTGGAGGAGGCGCTGGACTTTCTCTATAACAGGGAGCAGGGCGACGATGTCCGAAAGGGAGGCACAGGCGCAAGCCGTCTGACGGCGGCAACCTGGATTACACGGATACGGAAGCTTTTTCCAAAGGAGACGGTGGAGATTCTGGAGCGCCATGCATTGGATAATTATGGGATGACGGAGCTTTTGACGGATAAAGAGGTTCTGGAAAAGTTAGAGCCCAATCAGGAGCTTTTGAAAACCATTTTGCAGTTAAAGCATCTGATGAAAGGCGAGGTGCTGGACACTGCAAGGAGAATTATCAGGAAGGTGGCGGAAGAGATTGCAGAAAAGCTGCATCAGGATATCAGGCGTTCTCTCCTTGGGAGAATCGACAGAAATGCCAGCAGCCCCATTCCCTCCATACGGAATCTGGATATTCAGAAAACCATTCGAAAGAATTTAAAACATTATGATACGGAAAACAAGAGGCTGCAGTTAGAGCAGGTGTACTTTAACCGGCGCACCAGAAACTACAGCATCTGGCGGGTAATTATCGCCGTGGACGAGAGCGGTTCCATGCTGGATTCTGTGATACACAGCGCGGTGATGGCGGGAATATTTGCGCGCCTTCCCATGCTGGATACCCGGCTTGTCATCTTTGATACTCAGGTGGTGGATTTGAGCTCCCAGATGGAGGACGTGGTCGCCACTCTTATGAGCGTCCAGCTGGGCGGAGGCACTTATATTGCGGGGGCTTTGCAGTACTGCGAGGGATTGATAGATAATCCCCACAGAACCATGGTGGTGCTGGTTTCCGACTTATGCGAGGGCGGCAGCGTTTCGGGGCTTTTAAGCGTAAGCCGGGGGATTATCGAGAGCGGCGCAAAGCTGATTTGCCTGACGGCTCTTGACAGTGAGGCAAATCCGGTTTATGACAGGAACACTGCCCGGAAGCTTTCGGATATGGGCGCTCATGTGGGAGCCATGACGCCGGAAGCGTTAGGGGATTTTATGGGAAAGGTTATGAATAGCTGATAAAGGGGAAAAATATGGACACATTGAAAGCCCTGATAAGAAATGTAGATGATGATTATCTCACCGGTATTTCCAATAAGGGAACGGTAAAGCGGGCGGCCAGGGATTTGGAGGCGGAGAGCCCTTCTCTTACATGGACAGAAGAGGAGGCGGCGGTTGCCTTAAAGGAGGAAAACTGCATCATCCGCTCGCCGCTTACGGACAGCGCCTGCAGCTGCCCTTCCCGCAGCATTTGCAGGCATATCGTTACGGCGATATTGTGGTTGAAAAGGGAACTGGAGAACGAAGGTCAAACCGGGCAGGAACCGGAGGGCGGAAGCTCACAGGAGGAATCGGCGGAGGGAAAGCCGGAAACAGACGCCGCCGGCAGAATGGAAGCCGTCAGTGAAACAACCGCAGAAAAAGGAGAGCGTTTTCAGGAAATTCTGGATATTCCGGCGGAAAAATTAAAGCGCGCCTGCAAAGGAAGCCGATACGGTAAGTTCCTTGCTCATATGCGCGCCGGAGCGCTGCCGCCTGTGGAGGAAAGCTCTGTGATAACGGTGACGCTGCCCTGGGACAAAGCGGTCGTAAAGCTGCTGCTGCCCTTTTCCGGTTCCTCCTGTACCTGCCACAGCAGAGAATTGTGCGCTCATAAAGCTCAGGCGGTTCTGGCTTATCAGCTTACAAAGAAAGTGATAACGCTGGAGCAGCTTGAGGCGCTTAAGGAGGCGGAGGCTTCCTTTGATGAGACGCTGGTTGCCCAAACGGCGGCCGCTGTCTGTGAAGCCCTCTGCCAGCAGATGCGCATCGGCCTTTCCAGACAGTCTCCCGAGGAGACGGAAAGTCTGGAGCGCCTTGCCGTCATTGCCCACAGAGCGGGACTTCCGGCGCTGGAAAGCGGGCTTCGTACCCTTTCGGGCAGCTATGAACAGTACTTTTCCCGCTCGGCAGCCTTTGAGGGAGGAGAACTGCTTAAAAGGATTCTGGCAGTTTACCGGCTGGCGCGGGAGCTTGAGGAGGCGGCAGGCTCCCGGAGGGCGGAAAATACAAAGGGCTTAGAGCCTGAAGCGGCAGTTGCCGGAGAGACCGTGCAGAAAAACGATAAAATCCGCTCTCTTGCCGGAAATTTCCGCGATACCTATGAGCCTGTGGGAACCCTTCATCTGACTGCTATGGGCGCAAGGAGCTTTTCAAGTAAAGCGGGCTATGCGGGAGAAATCTACTACTTTCTGGAAACAGAACAGCAAAGGTGGTATACATGGACGGACGTGCGCCCTACGATTTATGAGGGAAGCGGCAGAAAGCCGCCGGCAAATTCGGGCGGTGCGCTGGCCCCCTGGGGGCTTAATGTAAGCCGGTCGGAGCTTCAAAAACTGGAATTTGATTTGCAGAATGCAAAGGCCGCCCAGGGAGGGCGTCTGTCGGTAAGCCAGGAATCCAGAGGGGAAATCACCGGCACAAGGAGCCTTGCGGACGAAAAAACCGGCCGGATGATTTGGTGGGATTTTGAAAAAATGCTGCAGGGGTATTTTACGGGCGGTCAGGAACTTGCCCTTGCCGGAGCCGTCAGATGGGAGAAATCGGTTTTTGACACGGTAAACCAGCGGTTTTCCTGGAGCGTTTTTGACAGGGAGGGAAGGGAGCTTTTTATTTCCTTAAAGTACACAAAGGAAGAAAAGATGACTATTCAGCTTCTTGAACGGATGGAAAAGCGGCTGAGGGGGTATGCCTTCGAGGAAATTGTGTTCTTCGGAAGCCTTTATCTGGACGAGGAAGGGAGGTTTTGCCTCTACCCCATTGAAGTGTTTTTCGGCGAAACCTCAGGAAACCGGGGCGCATTTTCTGCTCCTTCGGGCAGGGCGGCGGACACAGGGAAAGACAGCGGGGAACAGGCAGCGTTTCCGGGAAGGGGCGGCGTTTCAAGGGAGATTCTCACCTCTATGAAGCAGTATCTGCAGGAAGCGGAGAGAAGCCTTCTGGACATTTTTTACTGCGGCATAGATTCTTTCAGCGAGGAGATACTTTCCGGCCTGATTTCCCTTGCCGAAGACGGGGAAAGGCTGGGACTTCATCAGGCAGGAAGCTGTTTTTCCCGCATTGCGGAGCTTTTGAAAGGAAAAAGGCACCGGATGGAATTTTCGCCGGAGCCGGTGATTGAGACAATGGAAGAATTGCTCGGCTATATCCGTGCCTGCCGGGAAAAGCTTTCGTATGATATGGCGGCTAATGTAATGAAAAGATGCAGCAACTAAAATCGGTTTCAAATCTATTTGCATAACGCACAGGGGGTACACAATGAATTTCAAAGATGAACGCAATTATCAGAAATTACTGGAAACACTGGAGGTACTGCAGCTTTCGGAAGAAAACCAGAAGCTGGCGGAGCAGTATCTGGACATGACAGCGCCGGAAGAGCAGGAGATACTTCAAAAGGTCCAGAGGCAGGATTTTTCACAGCCGGACCAGAATAAGGTGGGAAAATGCAGAGATTATATGGGACATCTGCGAAAACGGGGGAGGACGGACGAGCTTTCCCGGTTCGTGCGGTTTGTGGCGGCGGTTGGAGGCTCCACCGCATACTTTGCCCTTATATGCTACGGTTGGAACGCGGATTCCATCAGGGAATTTCTGACACAGGAGCAGGTGACGGCTATCAAAGCGGAAGGAATTGTCTGGAACAATTACGGGCTGAAAAAAGCCGCAGCCAATTTGGGAGAGCGTAACCCGCAGATTTTAAGAAAGGCTATGGAGCTGTGCTATCATCAGCACAGTAATGCCGAAACGCTTCTTGCAGCCCTTGTGCTGCATTATACAAAGGCGGAAAATCCGCAGGGCGGCTTGCTGAAAAAGCTGTTCTCAAAGGAAAAAGGTGATGAAGACCTGAAAAAGGTTATAAAATGTGTGGAAACCAATCTGGCGGACAGCATTCCCAATATGTTTACCGGCGCGAAACCGTCGCAGGCGGAGCTGGACGAGCTGACAGGCTATGTGCGAAAGGCGGAGGGCGGCGCATTTCCCGACAGGATTGCCCGGATTATCCGCGGAAGAAAAACAGGGGAATACTTAACCCTCCTTCTTTCGGGGGTGGCTTTTCTTGCAATAGAGCATTCGGACAAATGCAAAGCTTTCCTTTGCCTTGCGGCGGCCATGGACGCGGAAAGCGGGCGCACCGCCACGCTGGATATCTGCTTTGATATTGCAGGACACAAATGGTTTCTGGCCCATATCGAAACGCTGGAGGAGATATTGCCCATCACAAAGGAAAGCTATGTCAGGTGGTGCCTGAAAAATAAGACGGGCGGCGGTCTTGGCCGTATGATTAGAAATCACCCTGAGATGATTAAGGCAATGCTCCCGGAGGTTTCCACGGAAAATTACAGGTATCTTCTGCAGGAGGTAGAGGATAACAATAAGGAGCTGTTTCGGGAGATTAATGCTTCCCTGGGTGGAGAATATGAAAGGAAGATGGCAAATGAGCTGACAGCCCGTTACACAGTGGGACAGCAGGAAGCCGTCGGCTACCTTTTAGGGGAAAATGAGATGGACGCGCTGTATCCGTACATAGCAAAATGGAGAGACAGCGGAGCGTATTACAGCTACGATTACCATAGAAAGTTTGCCGGGCTTTTGAAGGATAAGAGCACACAGCAGATGTACCGCCGGGCGGTGATACTGGAAGGACTCTGCCTTAGGGTATCGCATTTCAGCTATCTGAAGGGGAATTACCGCAAGGTGGATAAAGATGTCCTGAAGGAGATTCTTACTCTTTTTGAGACGGAAAAGGTTCCTGCCGGTTATCAGCTTGAAATGCTGGGCAGCATTCATGACAGTTTTTATCAGGAGAAGCAGAAAACGGACTTTATCAATGACTGTGTTATTCTCCTGTGCGGAAAAAGAGAGTGGGAGGATACCTTTGTATCCCTTGCAAAGGAGGGAACGCCTGCCGTCCGTTTCCTTTGCATCCGGGTGCTTGACGTTCACTTCGGCGAGTACCGGGACATCCTTTTATCCTGCGCCATGGACGGCTCCAAACAGGTGAGGGAGCTTCTTGCGGCGGTGTATGAAAGCCATAAGGAGTGGGAGCCGCAGATGAAGGAAATGCTGGCCTCCCGGAAATCCCAGGAAAGAGAGCTTGCGGCAATAGTCCTTAAAAAGTGGGGAGCCGCGGCCTACCGGGAGGAATTTGAGGCGGCCCTTAAGACAGAAAAGAGCAAAAAGATAAAGACGCTTCTGGAAGAATGTCTGGGAATAGAAGGAAAGGCGCCGGAAGCAGCGAAGGCTGGAGAAAAAAGCCTGAACGATTTGGCCAGGGAAATTTTAAAGGGCGGAAAGAAACGTAAGGTGGCCTGGGCCTATGAAACGCCCTTCCCGGAAGTGCACCGGATGGACGGGCAGGCAGCGGAAGAGGATTATCTGGCGTCTGTTCTTGTGGCTTATGCGGATATGGGAACGCCGGGGGTAAATAAGGATGCGGCAAGGCTTGCCTCCGGCCTGGACGCAAAGGAGTTTTCAGAGTATGTGAATGTGCTTTTCGGGAAATGGCTGGATGCAGGCGCAGAGGCAAAGAAAAAATGGGTGCTTTATGCCGCCTCCATTCACGGCGGAGAGGCCATTGTTCCGGTTTTGCACGAGCAGATTAAGGAATGGCCTAAGGCTGCCAGAGGCGCCATGGCGGCGGAGGCGGTGAAGGCGCTTTCCGTAAACGGCAGTTCCACCGCCCTTTTGCTGGTGGACCAGATTGCCCGGAAGTTCAAATTCCGTCAGGTGAAAACGGCTGCTGCGGACGCCCTTACCTATGCCGCGGGGCAGCTTGGGATTACCCGGGAGGAGCTGGAGGACAGGATTGTGCCAAACCTTGGCTTTGACGAGAGCATGGCGCTTTCCTTTGATTACGGAAGCCGGCGCTTTAAGGTGATGCTGTCCCCGGCGCTGGAGCTGGAGGTCTATGATGAAAATGAAAAAAGGCTGAAAAATCTCCCGTCTCCCGGAAAGAAGGACGATGCCGTAAAGGCGGAGGCCGCCAACGCGGAGTTCAGGCTCCTGAAAAAGCAGTTGAAAACGGTGGCTTCCAATCAGAAGATGCGTCTGGAACAGGCGCTTAGCGCAGAGCGGGTGTGGCAGGTGGAAAAATGGAAAGCGCTTTTTGTGAAAAACCCCATTATGCACCAGTTTGCCATCGGCCTTATCTGGGGGATTTATGAGGACGGCGCACTTAAGATGACCTTCCGCTATATGGAGGACGGAAGCTTTAATACCGTGGACGAGGAGGAATACGAGCTTCCGAACGAGGGCATGATAGGTCTGGTTCATCCCATTGAGCTTCAGGCCCAGGAGCTTTCCGCATGGAAAGAGCAGCTTTCCGACTATGAGGTGACGCAGCCCTTCGAGCAGCTGGAGCGTCCGGTTTACCGGATTACGGAGGAAGAAAAGGGCCAGAAGGAACTCACCCGCTTTGGCGGCAAACTGTTAAACGGACTGTCCCTGTCGGGCAAACTGCAGGGGCTTGGCTGGTATCGGGGCAGCGTGCAGGATGCCGGCGGCTATTATACCTTTTACAGGGAAGACGGAAATACAGGGGTGGAACTGGAATTTTCCGGCTGCTTTGTAGGGGATGAAAATGAGGAAGTGACTGTTTACGGCGCTGTTTTCTATAAGGCAGGCACAGTGAAGCGGGGAAGCTATGTCTATGATACCGTGAAAAAGGAGCACCAGTATCAGCTCCTGGAGGTAAGCCCCCGGTATTTCAGCGAGATTGTGCTGCAGCTTACGAAGGCCACGGCGTCCAGCAAGGAACAGGTGGCCTATCCCGAATGCAGGAACAACTGACAGGTCAGGGAGCACTGTGGAGGCCAGGAGCAGTAACTGTGCAGAACAGGCCGGTTTCAGCGGTATTTCCGTACTGCAAAAAGACACAGAAGGGTCTGCACGGCCTGGCTGGCAAGAAGCCCCCAGAGATAGCCGTGGATTCCCCACAGGGGAATTCCGAAAAATACGAAAGCAAGGCGGACCATCAGACTCAGCATGCTGAACAGAAAGGTGATGCCTGTTTTGCCCAGGCCGTTCAGGATGCTTCCCAGCATACTGGCAATGTACATCAGGGGGCACAAAAAGCTTAAGACGATAATAAAACTTCCGGCAAGGGCGCTCTGGTAAAGGAGATTGCCAAGGAATTTTCCGGTACATAAAAATATGCCGGTGAAAAGGCTGCCCAGAAGAAAGCCGTAGCGGATGGATTTGTATACGGCTTTCTTAATGGTGGACATATTGTCGGCGGCGTCGGCCTCGGATACGATTGGCAAAAGCAGCACACAGATGGAGTTGGTGATAGCCCCGGGGAAAAAGATAAGGGGCATTGCCATTCCGGTAAGTACGCCGTAGATGCTTAATGCGGTGGAGTTGTCGTAACCAAAGCTCATCAGCCTGTTGGGAATAAAGATGGCTTCAATGCTCTGTAAAAAATTGATAATCACTCTGTTTAACGACAGAGGAACCGCCACTTGAAGGAGACGTGTGCAGGCGGAGGAAAAGGCGGGCCAGCTTACGGACAGCAGCGGCCCGTAATTTTTCGGCACCACATTTTCAAAATGGGCCCGCACTGCAATCAGGGAAACCAGCATGGAGGCGCTCTCGCCAATCACCAGCCCCACCACCGCAAAGTTGATGGTAAGCGTCATGTTGTTTTTTAAACAGAGATAATAAATCAGATAAACGCTGCCCACCCGGATAATCTGCTCGGAGAGTTGGCACAGGGAGGGAACACCGGTTTTTCTGATACCGTAAAAATAGCCGTTGATGCAGGAATGAACCGTCGCCATGGGAATGGAGAGGGCAATAATACGCAGGAGAGGGGCCGTCCGCTCCTCCATGAGGAAATAAACGGCAATGCTGTCAGAATAGCAGTAAATTCCTGCTGCGCATAAGACGGAAAGAGCCATGGACAGCACAAGGCCGGCAAACAGGTGCAGAGAAGAGGACCTGTAGTCCCGGGTGAGAGTTTCTCCGGCCACATATTTGGAGATGGCAGTCTGCATACCGGCAACGGTGAGGGAAAAAGAAAGGGCAAGGACAGGGGAAATCAGCTGGTAAAGCCCCATGCCCTCGGCCCCGAAAAGCCGGGATAAGAAAATGCGGTAGAAAAATCCGATAAAACGGCTGGCAAAGCCGGTGAGTGTGAGAATAATGGTCCCTGTAATTAAAGGACTGGTATTTCGTCTGTTCAACATAGAATATCACCAGAATTCCACAGTCCGGCAGGCGCGGAACAAAAACTGCCTTCCATATCAGTAAAAGGCGGACTGTGTGGGTAGATTATTTAGTGTTAATATATGCCTTATGTCTCATTGACAGAACAATTCCAAAATGCTATAGTAGGGATTGTTAAAACCTAGTAAGTTGATAGGAATAAAAGCCTGATAAGGCTGTTACAATAGAAAATGCGCAAAAAAGCGCAGAAACGAGGAAAATCATGGATAAAATTATATACCTGGATAACGCCGCCACCACGAAAACCTCTCCTTTGGCACTTGCGGCGATGCTTCCTTACTTTTCAGAGCATTACGGAAACGCAAGCACCATTTACCGGCTGGGGGCGGAAAGCAAAAAGGCAGTTACTGAAGCGCGGGATACGATAGCGAAAAGCCTGGGGGCGGAAAGCCCTGAGATTTATTTCACGGCGGGCGGTTCCGAGGCGGATAACTGGGCGCTTATCGCCGCCGCGGAAAGCTGCGGAGACAAGGGAAAGCATATCGTCACCTCTGCTGTCGAGCACCACGCCGTTTTGCATACTTGCCGGTATCTGGAGAAAAGGGGATACGAGGTTACTTATGTGGGAGTGGATGAAAAAGGCATTCTGAAGGTGGAGGAATTAAAAAAAGCAATCAGGCCGGATACCATACTGATTTCCGTCATGTTTGCCAACAATGAAATCGGAACCCTTCAGCCGATAGCCGAAATCGGGGAAATTGCCAGAAAAAAGGGGATTTTGTTCCATACCGACGCCGTGCAGGCATACGGCCATGTACCCATAAATGTGGATGATTTGCATATTGATATGCTCAGCGCCAGCGCCCATAAGCTCCACGGGCCAAAGGGCGTGGGATTTTTGTATATTCGCAAAGGCGTGAAAATCCGCTCCTTTATCCATGGCGGCGCTCAGGAGAGAGGCCGGAGGGCAGGAACGGAAAACGTGCCGGGAATCGCCGGCTTTGGCGCTGCCGTAAAAGCGGCTTTTGAGGGAATGGAGGAGCACAGCGCAAAAATACGAAATCTTCGGGACTATTTAACAGAAAAAGTATTGAATGAAGTTCCCTACTGCCGTTTAAACGGAGACAGGGAAAAAAGGCTGCCCAACAACATAAATTTCAGCTTTGATTTCATAGAGGGAGAATCCCTTCTGATGATGCTGGATATGAAAGGAATCTGTGCTTCCAGCGGTTCGGCATGTACTTCCGGTTCTCTGGACCCCTCCCATGTGCTTCTGGCAATCGGACTGCCTCACGAGCGGGCCCACGGTTCCCTGCGGCTTACTTTAAGCGAAGAAAATACTTTGGAGGAAATGGATTATGTTGCGGACGCCATAAAGGAGATTGTGGACAGGCTGCGGCAGATGTCTCCCCTCTACGAGGATTTTATGAAGCGCCGGAATTGAGCTTTTAGCCTGGAAGAGACTGCGGCAGATGCCGCTTGGTGATAAATAATCAGGAAAGAGGAAAAAGAAATGTACAGTGAAAAAGTAATGGACCATTTTACAAATCCCAGAAACATGGGAGAAATAGAAAACCCCAGCGGCACGGGAACTGTAGGCAACGCCAAATGCGGGGATATCATGAGAATCTACCTTGATATTGACGATAATCAGGTGATAAAGGACTGTAAATTCAAAACCTTTGGCTGCGGGGCCGCCGTGGCGACCAGCAGCATGGCCACGGAGCTGGTAAAGGGAAAGACGGTTCAGGAGGCGCTTCTTGTTACCAACAGGGCCGTGATGGAAGCGTTAGACGGGCTTCCGCCTGTGAAGGTGCACTGTTCCCTGCTTGCGGAGGAAGCCATTCATGCGGCGCTATGGGATTATGCGGAGAAAAACGGCATCACCATTGAAGGGCTGAAAAAGCCGAAGGAAGATATTCATGAGGATGAGCCAAAAGAGGAATATTAGAGAGGATGCCCTGCCGTCAGCAGCAGGAGCCAAGCTTGAAAAGCGGAAAATCAGGAGCAGTTAAATGGGAAAGAAAGTAGTGGTAGGCATGTCGGGAGGAGTGGATTCCTCCGTGGCCGCCTGCCTTTTAAAGGAACAGGGATATGATGTGACGGGCATCACCATGCGGACATGGGATGATGAGGCCCTCGTGGACGAAAACGGCGGATGCTGCGGCCAAAGCGCGGCGGAGGACGCCGGGAGAGTCGCCGGTATCCTGGGCATTCCTCATTATGTGGTGAACTTTAAAAGAGAATTCCGGGAAAAAGTGGTGGATTATTTCATTTTGGAATATTTAAAGGGCAGAACGCCCAATCCCTGTATTGCCTGCAACAGATATATTAAATGGGAATCCCTCCTTCGGCGGGCAATGGAAATCGGGGCGGACTATATTGCAACAGGACATTATGCAAGGGTGGAAAAGCTGCCAAACGGCAGATATGCCGTCCGAAATTCCGTTACCGCCGGGAAAGACCAGACCTACGCCCTTTACAATCTGACACAGTTTCAGCTTGCCCGTACGCTGATGCCGGTGGGGGATTACACCAAAGAGGAAATCAGAAGGATTGCCGAAGAAAACCATCTGCCCGTCGCCTCAAAGCGGGACAGTCAGGACATCTGCTTTGTGCCGGATAAGGACTATGCCGGCTTTATCAGAAGGACAACAAAGAAAGAGCTTTTGGAAAAGCTTCCCGGGGAAGGAAACTTTGTCTCAGAAGACGGGCGCATTCTGGGAACCCACAAAGGAATCATTCATTATACCATAGGACAGCGGAAGGGACTCAACCTTTCCATGGGGCATCCGGTTTTTGTTTCGGAACTGCGGCCGGAAACCAATGAGGTTGTTATCAGCGACAGCGATGTTTTCCGGACAGAGCTTACCTGTAACCGTATCCATTTTATGGGAATGGAGGATTTAAAGGAGCCCCGGAGGCTGTGGGCGAAGATAAGATATGCGCACAGGGGCGAGAGGTGCACCGCCGTACGCACAGGCGAGGATGAAATTTCATGCATTTTTGAGCATCCTGTCCGGGCAGTCACGCCGGGACAGGCGGTGGTATTTTACGACGGGGAATATGTGATGGGAGGCGGTACAATTTTGTAGCCATTTTTACGGCATGAAATTCAAATCCGATGGAATTCCGGCGTCCGCTTCTCAAAAGTGGCGTAATACCGAAAGCCGCAGTCTGTAAGAATCTCTGCAGCCCGCGAAAAGCCCCTTGCAACCGCCAAAGGCTCATGGGCGTCCGAGCCTATGGTGATAATTTCCCCGCCTGAAGACTTGTACTTTTTAAGAATGTCCGTGCAGGGATTTAACTCCTTAAGGCCGTAGGAAATGGCGCCGGTGTTGATTTCAATTCCCTTTTCTTTTTCAATGAGAGTTTCCAGAATTTTATCCAGAATATCGCGATAATCCTCATAATAATAGTTTGCGTCCTTTGTTTTCCCATAGCGGACGACATAATCCAGATGACCGTATACGTCAAAATTATCAAAAGCCTTTAAATTATCCAGAATAGAGGAAAAGTACTCCCTGTAGGCCTCTGTGTCAGAGCGCCCTTCATAAAAAGGAGGGTGGTAGGGGTCTTTTCTGTTGCACAGGTGGGAGGAGGCGATAATAAAATCAAAGTCGTAGCTTTTGGCATAAACTGCAAGCTCCCTTTTAAGATGCGGCTGTATGCCCAGCTCCACGCCGAATAAAAGCCGGATTTTGCCGGCATATTTTTCCTTTAATTTTGCCAGTTCATAGAGATAGGAATCGGTATTTAAGTCAAACATCCCTTCGTCGTCCGGATTAGAATATACAAAGTCCATATCCAGATGTTCCGTAAAGCACATGGTGGAAAGACCTGAATCAATTCCCTTTAAAATCATATCTTCCATGGGCGCCGTACTGTCCCCCGAAAAGGAAGAATGTAAATGAAAATCCGCTTTAATTGCCATATATGTCACCTCTTTACTGTATCTTATTAAATATTGCCAGAAAATGCAATTATTTTTCAATTTAATCTTGAACTTTTCGGACAAATTGGGTACAATAAATCTGCTGATAAAATTTTGTCAATCTTTGAGATGTATAAATTTTAGGATATATACTCTTTAAGGTTGTATTGTCTTGAGGATTGCAAAATCTATGTAATCATTATTCATTTTTAGGAGGAATCTAAAATGGCAGTAAGAGTAGCAATTAATGGTTTTGGCCGTATCGGTCGTCTTGCTTTCAGACAGATGTTTGGGGCAGAAGGGTATGAAGTAGTAGCAATCAACGATTTGACAAGCCCTAAGATGTTGGCACATCTGCTGAAATATGATTCTTCACAGGGAAAATATGCTAAAGCTGACACAGTAGAAGCAGGCGAAGATTCTATCACAGTTGACGGAAAGACTATTACAATCTACAAAGAAGCAGATGCTAACAAACTTCCTTGGGGAGATTTGAAAGTAGATGTTGTTCTCGAATGTACAGGTTTCTATACATCCAAGGATAAAGCACAGGCTCACATCAATGCAGGCGCTCGTAAGGTTGTTATTTCCGCACCGGCTGGAAATGATCTTCCTACCATCGTTTTCAATGTTAACCATGAGACATTGAAACCGGAAGATACAATTATTTCCGCTGCATCCTGTACAACAAACTGCTTGGCTCCTATGGCAAAAGCACTGAATGACCTGGCTGGAATCAAATCCGGTATCATGAGCACAATCCATGCTTACACAGGCGATCAGATGATCCTTGACGGACCTCAGAGAAAAGGCGATTTAAGAAGAAGCCGTGCTGGCGCTGTTAACATCGTTCCTAACTCTACAGGTGCTGCAAAGGCAATTGGCCTTGTAATCCCTGAATTGAACGGCAAATTAATCGGTTCCGCTCAGCGTGTTCCTACACCGACAGGCTCTACTACGATCTTAGTTG
>CAMSTM010000045.1 GCA_947063675.1 uncultured Lachnospiraceae bacterium
CCTGCCGCAACAAATGCATTTTCTGCTTTATCGACCAGATGCCGAAAGGAATGCGGGATACTCTTTATTTTAAGGATGACGATTCCAGGCTTTCCTTCCTTCAGGGAAATTATGTGACACTTACAAATATGTCTGACTATGATATTGAAAGAATTATTAAGTACCGCCTTGCGCCGATTAATATCTCTTTCCAGACCATGAACCCGGCTCTCAGGTGTAAAATGCTGAATAACCGTTTTGCCGGCGAAGCCCTGAAAAAAGCGGACCGGCTCTGCGAGGCCCAAATTACCATGAACGGGCAGATTGTACTGTGTAAAGGGATAAACGACGGGGATGAGCTGCGATACAGCATCCGAAAGCTTACGGAGTATCTTCCGGTGCTTGAGAGCGTGTCCGTGGTGCCGGTGGGACTTTCCAGATACAGAGAAGGACTCTATCCGCTGGAGCCTTTTACGGCGGCTGATGCGGAAAATGTCCTTGAGATGATACATGAGTTTCAGAAGGAAATTTATGCCCGGCACGGCGTCCACTTTGTCCACGCAAGCGACGAGTGGTATCTGCTGGCGGGAAGGGAGCTTCCTCCCGGTGATAATTACGACGGTTATCTGCAGCTTGAAAACGGCGTGGGTATGCTTCGTCTTTTACTGGACGAGTTTGAGGAGGCTTATGAGGGCCTTAAGGAAGAACTGAAAGGAAAAGAGTCGGACGCGACGCTTTCTATTGCCACCGGAGCATTGGCTTACCCCTATATCCTTGAAATGTCGGAAAAGCTTATGGCGCTTTTGCCGGGGCTGACAATCCATGTTTATGAGATTATCAATCATTTTTTCGGGGAAATGATTACGGTAGCGGGGCTTCTCACAGGGCAGGATATTATTTCCCAGCTTAAGGATAAGCCTTTGGGGGAGAGGCTTTTGCTCTCACAGAGCATGCTTCGGAGCGGAGAAGAGGTTTTTCTGGACGATGTGACGGTTGCTGAAATGGAAAAAACTTTACAAGTAAAAGTAGATATTGTAAAATCAAGCGGATATGATTTTGTAGAAGCTGTTTTGCAGGACAGATAAGAGCCTGTTTTTATGCCGCTGTCAGGGCGGCGGAATGGAGATTTTAAAATGAGCAAAAGCAGGAAACCAATCGTAGCGGTGGTTGGCAGGCCGAATGTGGGAAAGTCAACGCTGTTTAACGCATTGGCGGGACAGAGGATTTCAATTGTGCAGGATGTGCCCGGGGTGACAAGGGACAGGATTTATACGGACGTGACATGGCTGGATAAGACCTTTACCCTGATTGATACCGGGGGAATCGAGCCGGACAGCAAGGATATTATTTTATCCCAGATGCGCGAGCAGGCGCAGATTGCCATAGACACGGCGGATGTGATTATTTTCATGGTGGATGTAAAGCAGGGGCTTGTGGACGACGATTCGAGAGTGGCGGACATGCTAAGGCATTCCCGCAAGCCTGTGGTGCTTGCAGTCAACAAGGTGGATTCCGTACAGAAATATATGACGGATGTGTATGAGTTTTACAATCTGGGAATCGGCGAGCCCTATGCCATTTCTTCCGCCAACAAAATGGGACTCGGCGATATGCTTGACGAGGTCATTTCCTATTTCGGAGAAAGGGGAAATGTGGAAGAGGAGGATGAGAGGACCAGAATCGCCATTGTAGGGAAACCCAATGTGGGAAAATCCTCCCTGATTAACAAAATGATTGGCGAAAACCGGCTGATTGTGTCGGAAATTGCAGGAACGACGAGAGACGCGGTGGATACGCCCGTCACACGGAACGGAAAAGAATATATTTTTATTGACACGGCGGGGCTTCGGCGCAAAAATAAAATCAAAGAGGAACTTGAACATTACATGATTATCCGCACGGTAAGCGCCGTGGAGCGGGCCGATATTGTGATTCTTATGATTGACGCTACGGAAGGCGTGACCGAGCAGGACGCTAAAATCGCAGGAATTGCCCATGACAGGGGGAAAGCGGTAATTATCGCCGTCAATAAGTGGGACGCTGTGGAAAAGGACAATAAGACGGTAAATGAATACACCGCAAGAATCCGGGAGGTTTTATCCTATATGCCCTATGCGGAGATTGTTTTTATTTCCGCCGTAACGGGGCAGAGAGTTTCCCGGCTGTACGAGCTGATAGACATGGTAAGCGAAAATCACGCCATGCGGATTTCCACCGGCGTCCTCAACGAAATTATGAGCGAGGCGGTTGCCATGCAGCAGCCTCCTTCAGACAAGGGAAAGCGGCTTCGGCTTTACTACATCACACAGGTGGGCGTCAAGCCTCCCACCTTTGTCATATTCGTAAACGACAAGGAGCTGATGCATTTTTCCTACACCAGGTATATTGAAAATCAAATCAGGGAGGCATTCGGATTCAAGGGAACGCCCATGCGGTTTTATATAAGGGAAAGAAAGGAAGCGAAATAAAGTGGAACGAGTAATCTGTCTTATCATTGGATATGTGTTTGGCCTGTTTCAGACGGCCTTTATTTACGGAAAGCTTCACGGAATCGATATCAGGGAACACGGCAGCGGCAACGCTGGCACCACAAACACCCTTCGGGTGCTTGGAACGAAAGCGGGGCTGATTGTGCTGGCGGGGGATATTATCAAGTGTATTCTGGCGATTGTGATTAGCGGACTGATTTTCGGCGACTCCCACCCGGATGAGATTTATCTGCTTAAGCTCTATGCGGCAGCAGGCGCGATTCTCGGACACAATTTCCCTTTTTATCTGCATTTCAGAGGAGGAAAAGGGATTGCGGCGACGGCGGGACTGATACTGTCTTTTCATATTGCCTTTCTGCCAATGGGCGTGATTATCTTTTTCGGAACCTTTTTCTTAACCCACTATGTTTCCCTGGGCTCTCTGCTTGTTTACGCCGGGCTTATGATTGAGATGGTAGTTGCGGGGCAGATGGGCCTCTTTGGCGCACCACAGGCCGTCTTAAACGAGATGTACATTGTGACGGCGTTCCTGACAGTTCTGGCCTATTACAAACACAGGGAAAATATCGGACGCCTCTTAAAAGGTGTGGAGAGAAAGACCTATCTGACAAAGAAAAATAAGGAATAAAGAAGCGGCGGCATCAGGAAGCCGGAACAGGAGCATGAAATATGAAAAAAGCTGGAATTATCGGAGCGGGAAGCTGGGGCTGCGCCCTGGCCCGCCATCTTTACAATAACGGAAATCAGGTTACCGTATGGTCGGTTCTGGAAGATGAAATTCAGATGCTGAAAGAATGCCATGAGCAGAAGGAAAAGCTGCCGGGAGTGATTTTGCCGGAGGATATGGAGTTCACCACGGATTTGGAGGCAGCTGTCGCGGATAAGGACGTACTGGTGCTGGCGGTGCCTTCTCCCTTTACCAGAAGCACGGCGGCGAAGATGGCGCCTTTTGTAAAGGATGGTCAGAAAATTGTGAATGTGGCAAAGGGAATCGAAGAGGCCACCCTTATGACCCTCTCGGAAATCATCGAGCAGGAAATCCCGAATGCGGACGTGGCGGTGCTTTCCGGCCCTTCCCATGCGGAGGAAGTGGGGAAAGGAATTCCCACCACCATTGTGGTGGGCTCTAAAAATAAAGAAACGGCGGAATTTTTGCAGAATCTGTTTATGAGCAAGGTGTTCCGTGTCTATATCAGCTCAGATATTATCGGTATTGAGCTGGGCGCAGCGCTTAAAAACGTGGTGGCTCTCGCCGCCGGTATTGCGGACGGACTTGGATACGGGGATAACACCAAGGCGGCCCTGATTACCAGAGGGATTGCGGAGATTGCACGGCTGGGAATCCATATGGGAGGAAGAATCGAAACCTTTTACGGCCTTACCGGAATCGGGGATTTAATTGTGACCTGCGCGTCCATGCATTCCAGAAACCGCCGGGCCGGGATTCTGATTGGAAAAGGCGCTTCCATGGAGGAAGCCATGGAACAGGTGAAAATGGTAGTGGAGGGTGTCTATTCCGCAAAGGCTGGCTACGCCCTTTCTCAGAAATATCAGGTGAGCATGCCTATTATCGAACAGGTAAATGAGATTTTGTTTAAAGGAAAATCGGCTTCCGAGGCGGTAAGCGAACTGATGCTCCGGGACAAAAAGGTGGAAAACATTGATTTGCGGCAGCTCTACCAGAACAGCGTGGAGATACCGTGGTAATTGTGGTAAGGAGGGGCCCGCGAAGCGGGAGGATGCCTTATCACCGGCATGAAATTGAAATAAAAAACAGACAGATGCGGAACTGGACAACAGCATTTGTCTGGAAGTGCACGGAACAATTTACGAACACTGAAAGCGGTCGTAAATTGTTCCAGACAAAGGTGTGCTGACAGACAGATGCGGAACTGGAATGGAGGACTAAACTAAGATGAGTGAACAATTTTTAAGCACCGGGGAATATGTGGCGTCGGAACAGTTGATGGCAAGCGTAAACGTTGCCATTGCCCTGAAAAAGCCCCTCCTTATCAAGGGCGAGCCGGGAACCGGCAAAACCATGCTGGCGGAGGCGGTCGCCAAATCCCTCGGGAAGAAGCTGATAATCTGGAATATCAAATCCACAACCAAGGCTCAGGACGGCCTTTACATGTACGACACCATCCAGAGATTATATGATGGCCAGTTCGGCGAGGAAGGCGTGAACGATATTGCCCGTTACATCAAGCTTGGAAAGCTGGGAGAGGCTTTCGAGGCCGAAGAGCAGGTGGTGCTCTTAATTGACGAGATTGACAAGGCGGATTTGGAATTTCCCAACGACCTTCTCTGGGAGCTTGACCAGATGGAGTTTTACATCCATGAGACGAAACGCACCGTCAAGGCAAAGCACCGCCCCATTGTGATAATTACCTCCAATGCGGAAAAGGAGCTGCCGGACGCTTTTCTCCGCAGATGTATTTTCCATTACATTGATTTTCCGGATGAGGCGCTTATGGAGGAAATAGTAAGAACTCATTATCCTGACGTGGAAGCAAACCTTCTGCAAAACGCTATGGACGTATTTTACGGCATACGCGCCCTGCGCGATATCCGCAAAAAGCCCAGCACCTCAGAGCTGATTGACTGGATAAACGCTCTGCAGATTGGGGGGATTTCCGCAGACGAAATCAGGGCCAGGCTGCCTTTTGTGGGCGTGGTGGTGAAAAAAGACGAGGATTTGGAAACGGTAAGGCAAAAGCTGGACTGAAAAAGAGGGTGCATAGATGTTCACAAATTTCTTTTATACCTGTAAGGCAAAGGGGCTTTCCATTACCTTAAGCGAGTGGCTGACCTTGCAGGAGGCGCTGGATAAGGGACTTGGCGGGAGCAGCCTGACGCAGTTTTATTACCTTGCCAGAATGATTCTTGTGAAAAGCGAGATGGATTTTGACAAGTTTGACATGGCTTTCGAGGAAACCTTTAAAGGAATTCAGTCGGAAAATGAAATATCCCAAAATATGATGAAATGGCTGGACAAGTCCGAGCTGATTGATATGGTGGACGAGGAAGAACGCTACCGCATGAACGAGCAGGACGGAATACAGTTTATTGACAAGGACGAGGTGGAGTCCAAGTTTAAGGAACGTCTCCGGGACCAGGACAGCGAACATAACGGCGGAAGCTTCTGGATTGGCAGTATGGGAAAGACAGCCTTCGGAAACATGGGCGGCTTCATGGGCGGTATCCGTGTAGGCGGCAAAACCGGCTATCAGAGCGCCTTTCAGGTGGTGGGAGCCCGCAAATACAGGGATTTTCGGGACGACAGAATGCTTGACAACCGCCAGTTTCAGCTTGCTTTCCGCAAGCTGCGCCAGTTTTCCACGAAGCTGGATATACCCAGGACGGAGCTGGATATTGACGGAACCATAGACAAGACCTGCAACAACGGCGGCTGTCTCCAGATTGTTATGGAAAAGCCCCGGAAAAACGCGGTGAAACTTCTTCTCCTTATGGATTCCGGCGGAACCATGATTCCGTTCAGCTCTCTTTTAAACGAGCTGTTTCAGGCGGTACACAAGTCCAATCACTATAAGGACGTAAAGACCTATTATTTTCATAATTGTATCTATTCCAAGCTGTACAAAACCCCGGAATGCGAAAACGGGGACTGGATTGACACGGAATGGATGTTCCGTAACCTTGACAGCGATTACAAGGTAATTGTGGTGGGTGACGCTGCCATGGCGCCGGAGGAGCTTTACTCCACCAGCGGCAACTACAGAGGGCCTAACGGCGGCCTTGCAGGCTGGGACTGGCTGCAGCTTTTGAAGCGGCACTATAAAAAAGTGGTATGGCTCAATCCCAAAATGGCTCCCGGCCACGCGCCCTGGAGGGAGGCGGAGACGGCGATTAAGGGGCTTTTCCCCATGTATAAGCTTACCGTGGACGGATTGAATCAGGCGATGATAAAGCTGATGCTGAATAAGTAAAAATAATTGTTGTATTTTCATGAAATTTGTTATAAAGTAAATGGCGTAAAGCAAACTTAAGTTTATGTTTGCGCTGTGTTTCTCAAACATGCAAAGCCGTGAGCCTGCGTATGAGGCCCCTGGCGGAGCCTGCAGAAGAAAGACGGCGCAGAAGAGAGGAGAAAGATGAAAAAATTATTAAGCGTACTTTTGGTAGCGGCAATGGCAGTTTCCCTTTGTGCGTGCGGCGGCAATGCATCAAAGGAAGACGCTTCCGGGGCAGCGCAGTCTGATGCGGCAGAGAACGCTGACGATGCGGCAGATGATGCAGCAGCAGATACCGGGGCAGACGCAGAAGGTGAAGACGCTGCGCAGACAGAAGATGAGAGCGCACCGGCAGGAAGCGGCGTGATGCCTGCAATTGCAAAGGAAGATTTAAAGATTGGCGTTATCCACATCACGGACCCTGCAGAGGGAAGCGGATATACCTATACTCATGACCTTGGCATTCAGGGAATGCAGAAAAACCTGGGCCTTGAGGATTCTCAGATTGTCCGCAAGAATAACGTAAACGACACTGACGCAACGGCAATCGAAAACGCAATCAGAGAGTGCGTTGAAGACGGCTGCAATGTGATTTTTGCAACAAGCTGGGGCTTTATGGATACCTGCGAGGCGCTGGCGGACGAGTTCCCGGAAATTATTTTTTCTCATGGGACAGGCTATAAATCAAACGGCGTAAACTTCAACAACTATTTCGGAAGAATTTATCAGGCAAGATATCTGGCCGGTATTGCTGCCGGACTTAAGACAGAGAGCAACAAGCTGGGCTATGTGGCAGCTATGGGACAGGACAACTCCGAGGTAACAGGCGGCATTAATGCTTTTGCAATGGGCGCTTATTCCGTAAATCCTGACTGTGAGGTTTATGTAAAGGTTACTAACAGCTGGTTTGACCCCGAGGGCGAAACCCAGGCGGCTCAGGCGCTGGTTGACCTTGGATGCGATGTGATTGCACAGCACTGCGATACTCCCAACCCTCAGACGGTAGCGGAGCAGAACGGCGTATGGGGCGTGGGCTATAATTCAGATATGTCCAAGGATGCTCCGGGCGCGGTGCTTACCTCCGTTATGTGGGACTGGTCCGTATACTATACATGGGCGGTTCAGGCTGTGATGGAAGGAAGCTGGACAGGCGAAAACTACTTTGGCGGTATGGCTGACGGCCTTGTAACCATTGCTCCTCTTTCAGACCTCTGTGCAGAAGGCACAAAGGAAGCTGTTGAGGAAGCTCAGAACAAGATTGTAAAAGAAGGCTTTAACGTATTTGACGGTGTGATTGAGACCAACGACGGAAATACCGTTGGCGCAGAAGGCTCCACATTGAGCGACGGAGATATTACCGGAAATATGAACTGGTATTTCAAGAACGTTGTAGTTAAATAACTGAAAAGAAAGTTTCATAGAGGGCGGCCATTTCTGACCGCCCTGTTTTATATGAGAGGGAAATACATGGGGGAACAGGCAAAAGAGCAATATGCAATTGAGTGCAGGAAGATTACAAAGACCTTCGGCAAGGTAGTGGCCAACGATGAGATTGATTTGAAGGTCAGATACGGAGAAATCCTCGCCCTTTTAGGGGAGAACGGTTCAGGAAAAACCACGCTTATGAATATGCTTTCAGGCATTTACCATCCTGACAGCGGGGAGATTTTTATCGGAGGAAAAGAGGTAAAAATCAATTCACCGGCGGATTCCATGAAGCTTGGAATCGGAATGATTCATCAGCATTTCAAGCTGGTGGAGGCGTTCCAGGCAATGGATAATATTATCCTTGGAACGGCGGGCAAAAAGGAAAAAAGCAGGATAACCAGCGAAAAGATAAAGGCTATCAGCGAAAATTACGGATTGGAAATCGAGCCGGAAAAATACGTCTGCGATATGAGCGTTTCCGAAAAGCAGACGGTTGAAATTTTGAAGGTTTTATATAAAGGGGCGGAAATCCTGATACTGGACGAGCCTACGGCCGTGCTGACGCCCCAGGAGACGGAAAAGCTGTTCCGTATTCTGAGAAAAATGAAGGAAAAGGGCTGCGCGATTATCATTATCACTCACAAGCTGCAGGAGGTTTTAAGCATCAGCGACAGGGTGACAATCCTTCGGAAGGGAAAGAGCATCGATACTGTTCTTACCTCCGAGTGCGACGCCAAAAAGCTCACGGAGCTGATGGTGGGACGGCCCGTCAGCCTTGAGATTGACCGGCCCTATATGAAAGACCATGAGACGGTGCTCAAGGTGGTGGACTTGACGGTAAACAAGCCTGACGGCACCACGGCAATCGACGACATTTCCTTTGATATCCGAAAAGGGGAAATCCTCGGCGTGGCCGGAGTTGCGGGAAGCGGGCAGAAGGAGCTTTGCGAGACCATTGCCGGGCTGATACACGCAAAGCAGGGCGCGATTCTTTTTCACAAGGAAAATCTGCTGGGAAAGACGCCTTCCGAGATAATTGAAAAGGGCGTCAGCATGAGCTTTGTGCCTGAGGACAGGCTGGGCATGGGACTGGTGGCCTCCATGGGAATGACAGATAATATGCTGCTTAAGAGCTACCATAAGGGAAACGGCCCTTTTATCAAAAGAAAACCGGCCAGAGAGCTGGCGCAGAAGCTGATAAACAAGCTGGATATTGTGACGCCCGGAACGGAAACGCCGGTACGGCTCTTAAGCGGGGGAAATGTGCAGAAGGTTCTCCTTGGACGGGAAATCGAATCGGCGCCTACGGTGCTGATTACGGCCTATCCTGTGCGGGGGCTTGATATTAATTCCTCCTATACCGTATACGACCTTTTAAATGAGCAAAAGCAACAGAACGTGGCGGTAATGTATATCGGCGAGGATTTGGATGTGCTTTTGGAGCTGTCCGACCGTATTATGGTTCTGTGCCACGGACGGATTACAGGAATTGTAAAGGCAGAGGAAACCACAAAAGAAGAGATAGGAATGATGATGACAGGCGAGAGCCGGCATCAGGGAGAAAAGGAGGCCGCATTATGAGCTCAGGAGGGGGAAATAATCAAAAAGAGCCTGTAATCAGAGTGGTAAAGCGCTCGGAACGCCCCACAAGGGATATTATCCTGCTGCGGCTTTTTGCGGTGGCCTTATCTCTTGTTGCCGGAGGAATTTTTATCGCATGCGTGGGACAGAATCCCTTTACCGTGTATAAAACTATTGTGTCAGGGGCCTGCCGAAGCGTGATGGCCTTTCAGGGAACCGTTAAAATCATGATTCCGCTGCTGATTACTTCCTTAGGCGTTACGCTTGCTTTTAAAATGAAATTCTGGAACATCGGAGCGGAGGGACAGCTTATTTTCGGCGCCACATGCGCAACCTTCTTTGCCCTTTTCTGCTCAGGATGGAATCATGTTGTGCTTGTGATTGTCATGTTTCTGGCAGGAATCATCGGAGGCGGGCTGTGGGGACTGATTCCCGCTTTCTTTAAGGTGAAATACAATACCAACGAGACGCTTTTTACCCTGATGCTGAATTACATTGCGCTTCATATCGTGTCTTATCTGCGGGACGGCCCGTGGACGGACCCGGCGGCACAGGGCTTTCCCAAGATTGCAAGATTTGACAAGAACGCTGCCTTAGACAAGATTTTCGGGATTCAGTTCGGATGGCTGATTGCCCTTATCCTTACGGTCGTCATTTTTATTTACATGAAATATGCAAAACAGGGCTATGAAATCAGCGTGGTGGGAGAAAGCCAGGATACCGCCAGATATGCGGGGATGCATGTTCGGAAAATTGTGCTTCGGACCATGTTTTTAAGCGGCGGGATTTGCGGAATGGCCGGTATGATACAGGCCACAGGCTCCGATATTACCCTCACAACCTCAGTTGCAGGAGGCGTGGGATTCACGGCAATTATCGTGGCGTGGCTGGCACAGCTCAATCCCTTTTCTATATTTGTGGTGTCCTTTTTGTTCAGCATTCTTGAAAAGGGAAGCAGCGTGGTGCAGTCGGAATTTGGATTATCTACGGACTGCGCGGATGTGCTGCAGGGAATCATTTTGTTTTTCATTTTGGGATGCGAATTTTTTGTGAGATACCGTTTTCAGTTTGCCGGCGCGGCACATAAAGCAAAGAGGGAGGAATAGAAGATGGATATGCTGATTAAATTTCTTGTGGCAGCTGTGGGCGCGGGAACCCCTCTCCTTTTTGGAACCGTGGGGGAAATACTGACGGAAAAGACAGGACATTTGAATCTGGGCGTGGAGGGTATGATGTCCATTGGCGCCTGTGTGGGGTTTATGGCGGGATATTATACGGATAACTTTTTCCTGGCGCTTTTTTTCAGCGCCGTAGCGGGAGCCCTGAGCGCCCTGGTTTATGCGCTCCTCTCCGTAACCTTTATGGCTAATCAGAATGTTACGGGACTTACCCTTACGATTTTTGGTATCGGGTTTGCCAATTTTATCGGTATTTTTATTTTAAATAAAAGCCCGGAAGGAACTTTGAAGCTGCCGGAGAAGATTACGGCAGCAATGCGCGGGGGCGCGATTCCCGTGCTTGGCGATATCCCCGTGATTGGAGAGCTTCTGTTTTCCTACAGCCCGTTTGTGTATATCGGGATTGTGATTGCTCTTTTAAGCGGATGGTACTTAAACCGCACCAAGGCGGGGCTTAATCTGAAAGCCACGGGTGAAAATCCGGGGGCTGCCGATGCGGCGGGAATCAATGTAACCAGGGTAAAATATATGAACATCATACTTGGCGGCGCTATCTGCGGAATCGGCGGCGTATACTGCTCCATGATTATCAACGGCGGCGTGTGGATAAGCAACAACGTGGGCGGTCTTGGCTGGATTGCCGTGGCTCTTGTTATTTTTGCCAACTGGCAGCCGGCGGGGGCAATTTTAGGCTCCTTTGTGTTCGGCGCGCTGCGGGTGCTGAAATATTATATTCCCCAGAGCGTTCTGCCTTTTCCAACGGCCTTTTACGATATGCTGCCGTTCCTCATGACAGCGCTGGTTCTGGTAATCAGCTCCATGAGAAAATCGGGAAGAATCAATCTTCCGGCGGCGCTTGGGCAGAATTACTTCCGTGAGGAAAGATAGAAACCTGACAACACATTATCTGCGGAACTATAAATAGAAAGGAACAACAGGAAATGACAATTTTTGACGAATTAAAGGCCAGAGGACTTCTGGCCCAGTTAACAGACGAGGAAGAAATCAAGGAACTGATTAACAACGGAAAGGCCACCTTTTATATCGGCTTCGACCCCACGGCGGATTCGCTGCATGTAGGGCATTTTATGGCATTATGTTTAATGAAGCGCCTGCAGATGGCCGGAAACAAGCCCATTGCCTTAATCGGAGGCGGCACCGGAATGGTGGGCGACCCTTCCGGGAGAAGCGATATGCGCTCCATGATGACAAAGGAAACCATCAACCACAACTGCGAATGCTTTAAAAAGCAGATGAGCCGTTTTATCGACTTTTCCGAGGGAAAAGCCCTTATGGTGAATAATGCGGAGTGGCTTCTGGATTTGAATTATATTGAATTTTTGCGGGAAATCGGCCCTCATTTTTCCGTAAACAGAATGCTGACGGCAGAATGCTACAAACAGAGAATGGAGAAGGGATTAAGCTTTCTTGAATTTAACTATATGCTGATGCAGAGCTACGATTTCTATGAGCTGTTCCAGAGATACGGCTGTAACATGCAGTTCGGCGGCGACGACCAGTGGAGCAATATGCTTGGCGGCACGGAGCTGATTCGGAGAAAGTTGGGCAAGGACGCCTATGCCATGACCATTACCCTGCTTCTTAATTCCGAGGGAAACAAGATGGGCAAAACACAGAAGGGCGCTGTGTGGCTTGACCCCGAAAAGACCACGCCCTTTGAGTTTTACCAGTATTGGAGAAACGTGGCGGACGCGGACGTGCTAAGGTGCCTTCGGATGCTGACCTTCCTGCCTCTTGAGCAGATTGACGAGATGGATAAGTGGGAGGGAAGCCAGTTAAACCAGGCCAAGGAAATTTTGGCTTACGAGCTCACCAAACTGGTGCACGGAGAGGAAGAGGCGGAGAGGGCAAAGGAAAGCGCAAGGGCGCTTTTCAGCGCAGGCGTTGCTGCGGAAATGCCAACCACCGAGCTTACGGAGGAAGATTTTACGGAAGGAAGCATCGATATGATTTCCGTGCTCTGCAGGGCCGGTCTTGTACAGAGCCGTTCTGAGGGAAGACGTGCCATCGAACAGGGCGGCGTGACTCTTGGGAGTGAGAAGGTGACGGACGTGAAAGCAGCCTTTGGCAAGGATACCTTTACCGGAGAGGGCGCAGTAGTAAAAAGAGGGAAGAAAAACTTCCGCAGAATTATATTGAAATGAAACTGAAACTGGAAAACGGCGATATCCTGTATTATCTGGGCGAAGCGCGTACATTGAGGGTAATGCGGGAGGAGCGGAGCCGGGCGAGGGTAAAGCTGGTTATGGATTTGCTCCTTATGTGGGTGCCCTATGAGGCGGATTATGAGTATCGGCGGGAGCAGCTGGAGAAATGGTACAGAAGGGAAGCAGCCGCCGTCTTTGAGGAAAAGGCGGAGGAGTTTGCGAAGCGGCTCCAGGTTTCCTTTCAGGATATCCGCATCAAAGACCAGAAAAGCCGCTGGGGGAGCTGCAGCAGTAAAAGGAACATGAACTTCAACTGGCGGCTTCTCATGGCACCGGAGCCGGTGTGCGATTATGTGATTATCCATGAGCTTTGCCATCTTGTCCATATGAACCATTCCGCGGATTTCTGGAATCTGGTTGAAAGCATCTGCCCCGATTACCGGCAGTATAAGAAATGGCTGCGGGAGAAAGGAAAGCTGCTGTATCCTTTCTGACGGAACGGGCAGAGGGGCGGAGCTGCTGTGCCGGCGCCATGTTTTCACTCTGAAAGTAAAGAAAAATGGTAATAAACTTATTTACCCCTTCATACATTTAACTAAGTATGGAAGGGGTAATTTTATGGACATAAATGTAAAGAAAGAATATGACTTATACAATGATATTCAGTTAAGGTGCGGAGGAGAAATCTACATAGGAGTGGTAGGACCGGTGCGTACCGGAAAATCCACTTTTATCAAGCGTTTTATGGATTTGATGGTTCTGCCGAACATGGCGGATTCCTATGAAAAGGACAGAGTGGTTGACGAGCTTCCCCAGAGCGCGGGAGGAAAAACCATCACCACCACAGAGCCCAAATTCATTCCCAAGGAAGCGGCGAAGCTGACTCTTGGAGACGGAATAGAGACAAGAGTGCGGCTCATTGACTGTGTGGGATACATGGTGGACGGCGCCAGCGGCCATATGGAGAACGACGCCGAGCGCATGGTAAAAACCCCCTGGTATGCGGAGGAAATTCCTTTTACTCAGGCGGCGGAAATCGGGACCAGAAAGGTGATTACCGACCACTCTACCATAGGAATTGTGGTTACCTGCGACGGGAGCTTCGGCGATATTCCAAGAGAAAGCTATGTGGCGGCCGAGGAGCGCACCATCAGAGAACTGAAAAAACTGAAAAAGCCCTTTGTGGTGCTCTTAAATACCGCAAAACCCTACGGAGAAGAGGCTGCAAGACTGTCTCAGGAAATCGAAAATAAATACGGGGTGGCGGTGATGGCCGTCAACTGCGAACAGCTGAAAAAGGATGATATCAACCAAATCCTTGAAAACATCCTCTATGAATTCCCGCTGACCATGATTGAATTTTACATGCCCAAGTGGGTGGAAATGCTGCCGGCAAACCACAATATGAAGGTGGATTTGATTGAACGGGTAAAAGAGATTATGAAGCAGTACAACTGCATCCGGGATGTGAAAAACAATCCGGTTGCGCTGGAAGGCCCGTTTATCAAAAAATGCAAGATGGACGGCATTGATATGTCCAACGGCTGCGTGAAAGTCTGGCTCGACGTGGACGACGCCTACTATTATGAAATGCTCAGCGATATGGTGGGCGAGAAGATTGATAACGAATACCACCTTTTGTCTGTCTTAAAGGAAATGGCAAAGATGAAGAAAGAGTATGTAAAAGTGCTTCATGCCATTGATTCCGTAAGACAGAAAGGCTACGGCGTGGTGACGCCGGAGCGCAGCGAAATCAAACTGGATAAACCGGAGGTCATCAAACACGGCAATAAATTCGGCGTCAAAATCAGAGCGGAAAGCCCCAGCATTCACATGATACGCGCCAATATCGAAACAGAGATTTCTCCCATTGTAGGCTCCGAAGAACAGGCCCAGGATTTGATTCGCTTCATTTCAGATTCCAGCCAGAGCGAAGCCGGAATCTGGGAAACCAACATTTTCGGAAAAAGCGTGGAACAGCTTGTAAACGACGGAATTACGGGAAAGCTTACGATGATTGGAGATGAAAGCCAGTTAAAGCTCCAGGAAACCATGCAGAAGATAGTAAACGATTCCAACGGAGGGATGGTCTGCATTATTATATAGAAAAATAAAGTGTCTTGCAACAGCGTAAAAGCGGAGCCGGGAGAATAATGCCTGCGGCTCCGTTTTCCATTGAAAAATGTTTTTTTGTGTGCTAAGATTATTTTATCGAATTAAGCATAAAATAAATTTGCAATCTGTGAGAAACATTCTCATCAAATAATAGGAAGAAATTTCCAGTCTGATTCAAAAATCTGTTCTGCCGGAGAAGAAAAGCGGCAGATATATGCTTATTTCCCATAACTGTGTTGGTGAAGTCCACTAACAATACACAAAGAATAAGCAGGAAGATTATTGAGAGGACAGCGGAATCTGACCTATAAGCCATACGTTCTTCCTGTGGAAGGAGGCCGGATGGCGAAAAGCAAAGAGAAGAAGGATATTGTGGAAAAAGAATTTGTGGCGTTTCCCGATATTGCAGCAGACGTGATTAATGTTTTGCTGTATAAGGGAAAAGCTGTGGTGAATAAGAGGAATCTGCAGGCAGGCCCCACGGAATTCATTTATCAGGGAGACGGAAAGCTTCGGAACGAGTACGAGGATTTGTGCAAATATGAGCTGGCAGACGGCAGAATAAAGCTCATGTACCTGATAGCGAACCAGAGCCGGACGGATGGGAAAATGCTGCTCCGTAAGGCCGGATATATCGGAGGGGCTTACAGGGAACAGTGTGAAAAGAAAATACAGTCTTTATATCCTGTTATAGAGTTTGTGCTCTACTGGGGGAAGTCCAGATGGAAAGCAGGACATACGTTTCGCCAGTTGTTCCGGCGGAAGAAAATTTCAGAGGAGGTGTGGGAATATATTGATGACTTAAAACTCCACATATTTGAGATGAGGTACCTGCCGGAAGAAATAAGAAGCCTGTTTCAGAGCGACATGCGGATAGTAGTGGATTTCCTTGCGGAGGGAGATAGTTACTGCTCTGACAGGAAGGTGGTACATAAGGCTGCTTTAATCAGGATGATAAAGGCGCTTTCAGGGGAAACGACAGAGGTGGGAGAAGTGGAGAAATGGATGGAGGAGCAGGAAATCAGAGAGGAGGATGATGTAAAGGTGTGTGAATTATTCGACCAGTATGTGAGACAGGGGAGAGCAGAAGGAGAGAAAATCGGTGAAGAGCGCGGCAGGAAAATAGGAGAGGAATATGGCATCAAAAAAGGTGAAAAGAGAGGAAAGAAAATCGGCGAGGCAAGGCGTCTTGTTCTGGACGTCGAGAATGCAATGAATTTCTTCCGTGTAACGCTGGAAAAAGCCTGCGAAGGTCTTGGAACAACGCTGGAGAAATATGAAGAAGCCAAAAGGAGCATATAAAAGCAGTCTGATTTTCAGGAAAAGCCTGACCGCAAAAAGTCAGGCTTTTCTGACGTAAGAATGCCGTATTTTAAACACGCTGACGCCGCATAAATCATAATATACAAAGAGTGTGGGAAAAATAACCACACAAATTTTTCCCATATCTGGACAAAAGACTTGAATTAATTTCGAGATATAGTAAAATAAATGTATATGCAGTGAAGGAGATAAATGTCATGGCGACGACAGATAAGCTGACGGTTGCAGGAATACGGTTCCGCACCCGGGCGGATTATGAGGCGGCGTTACGCGACCAGAAAAAAATTGACGCTATCAAAGCCAAAGTTGATTTTGACAATCCCAGACAGGTATACAGGCTCTATGCGGAACTGCAAAGCGGGAGTTACCGTTTTGAAACGCAGGTAGGGAATAACTTTGATGATGAAATATACGAAAAAGTTGAGGATTTAAAAAGGCAGGGAATTCCGCCTGACAGTGACGGCAGTACCGTCAGGGAGGAGGAAAAAAAAGGAAAGCCTTTCGGAAAAATCAACAAACGTCATGAAAAGCAGACAGATTTAACAGCAGGGAAAAAAGGCAATGCCGCACATGCGCCTGCCGATGTCAGCGCCAGAGTTTCCGGGCCGCCAAAGAGAGATAATGAAGGCAAGAGGATATCCAAACGTACCCGGCTGGAAGATTATGATGAGGAAATGCAGCAGCAGATTTTAGCTGTGCTGAAAAAGAAAGAACGGCTTCGAAAACTGCTTGTCATAGCAGCGTCTTTAGTGGCAGTCGGCTGTTTTACATATTTTGGCGTTTACTATTATTTCAGTGCGAGAACCAATGCAGAATATACCGAACTCGCGGCACTTAAAGGCAGCGATACGCTTGCAAATACTAAAACTGTAAATCAAATTTCACTGCATAAGAAGACAATCAAGATGCCAGATGTGCTTGACGAGTATAAAACATTATATGAAAAGAATAAAAAGCTAATCGGATGGCTTGAAATTGACGATACAATAATAGATTACCCTGTAATGCAGACCGACGATAATGAATATTATCTTGACCATAATTTTAATCAGGAATATGATAAGAACGGAAGTCTTTTCCTGGATTATAATTGCAACATCTATCCGCGCTCCACGAATTTGATTATTTACGGACATCATATGAAGTCGGGGCAGATGTTTGGCCAGCTTCAGAAATACGCCAAGGAGTCCTACGGGGAAAAGCATTCAATTATCCGGTTTGACAGCATTTATGAGGAAGCGGAATATCAGGTCATGTATGTGTTCCGCTCGCAGGTGTATAACGAAGATGAATTTGTTTTCAAGTATTATCAGTTCATCGATGCAAATTCAGAAGAGGAATTTAATTCTTATATGGAAGAGATGGCAGGCTTAAGCCTGTACGACACAGGCGTCACGGCAAGCTACGGAGACAGCCTGCTGACTCTCTCAACCTGCGATAATTCGCAGACAGACGGAAGATTCGTAGTAGTGGCAAAGAGAATTAAGTAACTTAAAAGGAGTGTTATAAATGGCAAAGAGTGCAGCGGCCAAAAGTGCCGCAAAAAAGAAAAATAGAAAGCTGAAAAGACAGATACGTAAGACGGTGGGAGCGCTGTTTATGGTATCTGCTATTGCTGTGGCAGCGGTGCCGGTGCCGGATGTGAAAGCGGATCCGGCAACGGATGGACATAAAATACAGGTACTAAATTATGCAGGCGCAGGCACCGATAATCGAGTACCGTTGCAGGATGATACTGGTTCTGTTCCAGATTTAGTCGAAGCGCGTTGTGGCAGTTATGTGCCTATAATCGGTGATACAGATACAATTTATACAACTGGTGACCAGAACTATCAGTTTGCATTTGTAAGAACTAGAGATTCGGGGGATTATGTGGCCGTCCTTTTAAATGCAAGAGTAGGTAATCTTGATGGTGGAAAGTATACTATTCCGGATAAAATTGATGCATATAAAAAATTCAACCTGAATACTTCAGAAAACGGTCTCTGTGCAGTTGGGCAGGAGGGTGATTATTTATATTATCCGGCAAATCGACAACAGAAAGACCCGGCTACTAATGAATATTTATATTTTGTTCCGGGTGTGGTAGATACTTCAACGCCCACTGGATTTAAACATGTACATCGTTATAGTCCAGGAGTGGAGGTTGACTCATCTGCTCTACATGGTTACATATATAAGCATGAGAAACCCGGTACAGATGACGAAGGCAATCCTACAACGATAACGGAGAAAATAGCAATTGTCCCATATACAGTCCCAGGCTATGCGCCTTGTTATTATGAGAGTATTGATGAATGGAAGAGTCTGGGAGATGAAAATCTGTATTATTATACAGGAACGGGAGAACCAGACCTTACCGATGCAACCAAATTTGAGCTGGTTGGTTCTTTAAATAGATATAAAAGGATACATGATACAGCAGTACGATATATTGGCAGTCAATATGTAGAGCAGGTTTCAAACGCCGCATTTGGTCAAAGTGATTGGAAATTAGGGGCTTCAGGCGGTATGGTGACAGAGGCAAATGCAAGTAGAGGAGTTTTTGCAGGGAAGAATAATATTGTTACTTTGGAAATAAAAGACAATACCTTATATGGTGTTGGAGACTATGCTTTTTATGGGTGTGGAGGTCTTAACAGTATTAGCTTTGCAGATGGCTTAAATACAATTGGAAATGGAGCTTTTCAAAATTGTAACAATTTGGTTTCCTGTAACATGGAATTGACCTCTATACTTCCTGTAATCGGAAAAAGGGCGTTTTCAGGCTGTACGAGTTTGAAGAAGATAACAATACCGATTGGTGTTGTTGCTATTGGTGATTATTGTTTTGAAAATTGCAGTAAATTGGAAGAAATAGATTTATGCGGAGGAGAACAGCAACTTGAAGTACAGTTGCAGGCAATTGGGTATAATGCATTTGTTGGTTGTTCCAGTTTGGCTTCTGTAACATTTCCGGTAGGCTATAGAGATTTTGAAGAGGGAACTGAAAAAGATGAAGAAGGGAAAGATGTAACAGTAACAGGTATTCCTATTAAATATTTTTCGGGTTGTACTTCATTACAGTCTATTAAAGTGCAGAATAATGACTTCACTTTTATTGAAACGAATCATATAGATGATTTGAATTGTGATATTGGTAATTTTTTGAAAAATGGACAGGAAGGTTTTTTCTTTGAAGGACCGGCACCCACATCTGCGATATACAGAACTTCAAAAAATCATTCGGCAGCATTTAAGTATTTAGATGAAGACAGATTTGAAAAGACAATCTGGTGCCCGGAAAGAGAATATGATGATAATGGTAGTGTGAAAGAGGAAGGGCATAGAGCTACTTTTGCAGTTGATTCCAGCAACAGACTGATTGATATGGAAATTGATAAAGACTGTGGTATTGTAGAAATTCCAGCGAACATTGGTGCAGGGCATGGAATTGAGACAATAGGCTCCAGTGGTTTTCGGGATAATTGTTCTTTGATAAAAATAACGATACCGCCTACGGTAAAGACTATAGAAAGTGATGCCTTCAGGGGGTGCCATGCATTAAGACATGTTCTTTTTACAGAGCCTAATCAGATTGAGAGTATTGGTCCCGGTGCATTTATTACACAGGCAGTAGGGACGCATGGGGATAATTGCCAAGACAAAAATATTACTCAAGCACCTGAATTGTCCTTTACCGGTGCAATTTCGCCCGATTCAGTTCCGTTTGATTATGCGATGAATCCGGCAAATACAATTAATTCAGGCAATCAGGAGGATACTTATATTACATTTTATAGTGGGTGGCCTACAAATTTAACTGTTAAGTACAATCCCGAAACAGATAAAAATGAACTTATAAATTATCCGAAGCATGAGGATTTGAGCAAGTATAAGGCATGGACTAAGACGGGAGGAACACAAGACACTATTACTTATCCGGATTTAACAGAGGAGTATGCGGAGGCTGCGAATAATGTAGGTGCTAACGCTTCAACAGGAACACCGGTTGAACAGGCAATAAGCAATTCTACTATAAATATTACTTTACCGGCTGGAATTGAGTCTATCAAAGAAGATTTATTTAAAAAGAATGAAAAGCTTGAATCAATTGCTATGGAAACGGTGGAAGAACTTGAAGATTACGCTTTTGATGAGTGTAAGAATCTTGCAAGTGTTACCATTTCAGGTATATTATCTGAAATGGGTATCCGGCCTTTTAGAGATTGTGAAAAATTAACAGGTGTTAATTTCCCAGATACCACAAATTTCAGTTGCGAAAACGGAATAATTTTTGGTATGAGCGGAGGTAATAAATCAAGTATTGTTCAATGTTTAGAGACACGTGGTAAAGGTGTTGGTTATTATACTGTAGAAGCGGGAGAATTAAAAGGTGTTACTTCTATACAAAAAGAAGCATTTATGGATTGTCTGGAAATTGGAGAAATAGATTTATCTGAGTCTTCCGTTCAAACAATCCCGGAAAGGTGCTTTAAAAACACAGCAGGAGTGACTAAGATAGCATTACCGTCTACTGTGAATATTATTGAATTAGAAGCTTTTAAAGATACAGGAAGATTAAAAGTTGTCCATATCCCCAGTAATCAGATGACATATATGGCAGATGATGTTTTTCAAAATGGTGATTGGCGCAATACCCCGGAGGATAGATTAAAAGACCCTGGGAATACTGGCCAACAGGAAATTTACTTAGAATGTGTTGAGGGCTCCTATGTCGACCGTTATGCAAAACAATATTGGTATCTTACACCAGAGTATGGAAAAGTATCATTGTTGCATAATGTTTATTTCTGGAATTATCCTGATTATAGTGATGTTTCAGAAGGTGAGCCGGTTTTGTATGAACAGGCAAAAGTTCCTCATGGTGAAGATGCGCCTTTGCCATCAACGAATCCGAAGGCGAATAATCCTACTTATACTTTTAAGCGGTGGAGTGACAGCTATAAAAATATAGTTAAGGATGATACGGATGTCTATGCTATTTATGGCGACCGGGTTTGGAAAGTTATATTTTTCAGTGATGGAAAAACCTACAAGACTGAAATGGTAGAGGAAGGAAAGAGCGCGACTCCGCCAGAAGAGATTCCGGAACGAGAAGGTTATACATTCAGAGAATGGGATGATTACAGAAGTATTGGTGTTGGTCTGGATTTCGAAGAGAATGAAGGTACTGTATGGATTATGGCTCAGTTTGATAATAACTTTGCTGATGAAAATCTGTGTACGGTAAAATTTGATTTGTTTGACGGAAGAACCAATACTATGAGTACTATCAGTACGCAGACAGTTCCTAAAGGAGGAGCGGCTACGCCTCCGGCAGTAGATGTACCCAGTGGATATACATTTACTGGATGGAGCGGTGATGTTACTAAAATAGAAAGTGATATGACATTTGTTGGCAGTCTTGTACGTAGTGGCAGTGGTCCGAACCCCAGTGGCGGCAACGGAAATAATCCGAATCCCAGCGGCGGCAATGGCAACAATAATAACAATAATGGCAATAACAACAACGCCAACAGCAGTTCCTCGCCTAAAAACAGCGCGGCGCCCACAGCAACCCCTGCCGATGGCAAGGATGTGACCAAATATACCGTAACCGTATCAGGCGGAAGCGGAACAGGAAGTTATCCTGCGGGAGCGGTTGTGGCAATCAACGCTTATGCGATGGGCGTAGGCCAGGTATTTGATAAGTGGACCTCATCCACGGCCGGCGTCGGATTTGCGGACGCTACGGCAACTTCAACAACCTTTACCATGCCGGCAGCGAATGTGGCGATTACGGCTACCTATAAGACAGGCGGAGCCGGGAACGCGGCCACGAATGCAAGCGGCGGTTCAGCCGGAGGAGGTTCTTCAGCAGGAACCGTGAATAACGGAAGTACGGTAGAAGTGTCCAAACCGGGGATTTCCAATACAAATGTGGCCGGAGCAACAGTAAGCGGCGCAACCGACAACTTTGTTGTGAAGGTTTCCGAAGACCAGGCGGCGACTGATGCGGCAACTTCCGCTTTGCAGGCAAGATTTGGAGATTTAAGCAGAATTAAGTACTTCCCTATGGATATCAGCTTATATGATTCTACGGGAAGAACGAAGATTGCGGATACATCGGGAATTTCCGTTAATCTGACGCTGCCTCTGCCGGATGAATTAATCCAGTATGCGGGCAATAACAAGATGGCGGCGATTTCGGGCGGAGCGTTGGAAGATTTGAACGCCAGATTTACCACGGTAGGCGGTGTGCCATGTATTAACTTTACGGCTACGCATTTCTCGCCTTATGTAATATATGTGGATACTGCAAATCTGACGGAAGCGACCATAGACTCAACGCCAAAGACCGGCGACCCGATTCATCCCAAGTGGTTCCTGGCGATAGGAATGGCATGTATTTCATTAGTGCTTTTCTTTAAGCGTGACAAGGTTGTAGTGAAAACTAAGGCAGCATAGGTCTGAGAGCATAGCTGTAGCGGCTATGCTCTTGGCATAGGAGTTCCTATGAACAGAAAAATTGCAAAATCCCTGAGTGCGCTGCTGTTGCTTACGGCAATAGCAGTCACCCAGGTACCTGTATCAGATGTGGAAGCGGTTGCAATTGCATCTGATTTTGAGATGGATGGAAATAAGTTAGTCAGGTATACAGGCACGGATGAAAACGTGTCTGTTCCTGTTGGAGTAAAAAGCATCGGCGAAGAGGCTTTTGCCGGAAACGATAATATTATTAAAGTAGAGATTGGAAATCAGGTGGAATCCGTTGGTTACCGGGCTTTTGCGGAATGTGATAATCTGCGCACGATAACGGTAGGAGATGCGGTTGAGGAAATTGAAACCGCGGCTTTCAGCAATGACAGAGAACTGGTGAATGTTTCCCTTGGCGCAAAGGTGAAGAAGCTGGGGAGCGGTGTGTTTGCCGGAAGCAGTCAGCTTGCGGGCCTGTCCGTTTCGGAGGACAACAACTATCTTCATTATTCCAACGGTGTTTTATATAACAGTGATGAAACAAAAGTATATGCCCTTATGCCGGCCTGTGAAAAGGGAGCCTATACGCTGCCGAGCACGGTAACGGAAATCATGGCATATGCTTTTTGGGGAAATCCTTATCTGGAAAAGGTGAGTCTTGGAAGCGGGCTTTATGAGGTACCGGCGTATGCCTTTTCCAATTGTCAGAATTTGAAGGAAGTGGAAATTCCCCTGACGATACGGGGAATTGGAGCAAAGGCATTTGAAGATTGTGTAAATCTGGCGAAAGTAAAGCTCCCTGATTCCATGGGGCAGATTAGCGACAGCGCTTTTGACGGATGCCCGAATGTGGAATTTGAGGCCACGCCGGGAACCTATGGCGCAGAATTTGCCGCTGCCCGCAAAACCTCTGAGGTGGACGAGGTGGAGTATGAGGATGTGCAGGATTCACAGGTAATTGACGGAGAAAGCGTGACAGTGCAGACTCCTGAGGAAAGCGCTGAAGATGCAGAAATTAAGGAGCAGGCCAGTACACCGACACCGACGTCCGATGCTGAAAATTCCGGGGAAGCCGAACCCGCCGCTACGCCCGAAGGGGAGGCTACGCCGACACCGGAGCTGAAATCAATTACAGAAACCATAACAAACAAGACACTCCTTGGACAGTCCAGCATTGTTTCAGGGCGGGCGGTAATCTTTATTGATAACAGACATCCTATGGTGTTAGGCGGAAGCACGGGAAGAATTGACCTGGGAAGTATGGAAAATACGGTTGAAATTCCCGCTGATGCCGCCGGGGATACGGCGACAGGGCAAATTGAAAACCTTTTGGTTGACAATGCTCAGAAAGGGAAGGATTTTCCGAAATATACAATTGTAAATAATACAAAAATAGCATCACAGGCATTTTACCGGGATGCTGACCTTACATCCTATGATATAGAAGAAGGAATTACAGAAATCGGGGAATTTGCTTTTGCACGTTCAGGTCTTACTTCCGTGGTGATTCCGGAAGGGGTTACGCAAATCGGATATGGCGCTTTTTATCATTGCGACAGCCTGAGTGATGTTACAATTCCAGATTCCGTGACGGATATTGCGCCCTATGCTTTTGATAAGACTCCATGGCTTGAGAATCTTCAGAAAGGCGAAGATTTCAAGGTGGTGGGTGACGGGATTCTGGTTGGCTATACCGGAAGCAACAGCGTTGTCAATATTCCTTCCAATGTGAAGCAGATTGGAGCGGGAGTTTTTAAAGAGCATACGGGTATTACCGCAGTAAATATACCGGATTCCGTGGAAGTGATTAACGAGGAAGCCTTTATGAACTGCCGGAACCTGAAAACGGTCAACGGCGGGAATCAGCTTAAGACAATCAGGGACAGAGCTTTTATGAATTGTCCTTTATCGGGAGTGACGGTTTCGGCTTCCGTTGAGGAAGTGGGACTTGGCGCTTATGCGCTTTCAAACGGAACAGACACGGTGGTGTTTAAAGGGACAAAACTTCCGGCGCTCACTACGAATCAGGGAGCAAAGAGACTTGCAAACAAGGAATACCGTACCTATGCCTTTGATAATATCAGGAGCGCAATTGTTCCTGACGGAGTCGGCGACCTTAGCGGTACAATTCTGGAAACCGGAACCTATGGATTTGACGGCGTGGTTTCCACTGAATCCGGCAATCAGCTTGCGGATAATCAATCCGGCGTTTCAATGGAGGAGGGAAGCGGCGTCCTACTTTCCATCCAGAGC